>NZ_JAPCIK010000052.1:0-96420 GCF_025910115.1 Pseudomonas sp. RG1 | reverse complement strand
CGACCCGGGCTGCATTCCCACGCAGAGCGTGGGAACGATCAAAGAATTCAGTCCACCTCACAAACAAAAAGGCCCTGATCTTTCGATCAGGGCCTTTTCATTTCCAGCGTCAGCGAAAATTACAGACCATTCTTGGCCTTGAACTCGCGACGACGACGGTGCAGCACCGGCTCGGTGTAGCCGTTCGGTTGCTTGGTGCCTTCGATGACCAGTTCGACCGCCGCCTGGAAGGCGATGTTGCTGTCGAAGTCCGGTGCCAGCGGGCGATACAGCGGGTCGTTGGCGTTCTGGCGGTCAACCACCGGCGCCATGCGCTTGAGGCTTTCCATCACTTGCTCTTGGCTGACGATACCGTGGCGCAGCCAGTTGGCGATGTGCTGGCTGGAGATACGCAGCGTCGCACGGTCTTCCATCAGGCCGACGTCATTGATATCCGGCACCTTCGAGCAACCCACGCCCTGGTCGATCCAGCGCACCACGTAACCGAGAATGCCCTGGGCGTTGTTGTCCAGTTCGTTCTTGATCTGCTCTGGCGTCCAGTTCGGGTTCACTGCCAGTGGAATGGTCAGGATGTCATCCACCGAGGCGCGCGCACGTTTGGCCAGTTCGGCCTGACGCGCAAACACGTCAACCTTGTGGTAGTGCAGCGCGTGCAGCGCAGCGGCAGTCGGCGATGGCACCCAGGCAGTGTTGGCGCCGGCCAGCGGGTGAGCGATTTTCTGCTCAAGCATCGCGGCCATGAGGTCCGGCATCGCCCACATGCCTTTACCGATTTGCGCACGACCTTGCAGGCCAGTGCTCAGACCGATATCGACGTTCCAGTTCTCGTAGGCGCCGATCCACTTCTCGGTCTTCATGTCCGCCTTGCGCACGACAGGGCCGGCTTCCATGGAGGTGTGGATTTCGTCGCCTGTGCGGTCGAGGAAACCGGTGTTGATGAACACCACACGCTCGCTGGCCGCCTTGATGCAAGCCTTGAGGTTGACCGTGGTGCGGCGCTCCTCGTCCATGATCCCGACTTTCAGGGTGTTGCGCGGCAGGCGCAGGACGTCTTCGATGCGCCCGAACAGCTCGTTGGTGAACGCCGCTTCTTCCGGGCCGTGCATTTTCGGTTTGACGATGTACACCGAACCGGTGCGGGTATTGCGCCGCGAGGTGTTGCCGTTGAGGTTGTGCATTGCTGCCAGGCAAGTCACCAGACCGTCGAGAATGCCTTCCGGCACTTCGTTGCCTTGGCTGTCGAGGATCGCATCAATGGTCATCAGATGGCCGACGTTGCGCACGAACAACAGCGAACGACCGTGCAGGGTCACTTCTCCGCCATTGGGCGCGGTGTAGGTGCGATCCGGGTTCATGGTGCGGGTAAAGGTCTGGCCGCCCTTGGACACGGATTCCGCGAGGTCGCCCTTCATCAGGCCGAGCCAGTTGCGGTAGATCACCACTTTGTCGTCGGCATCAACGGCGGCCACGGAGTCTTCGCAGTCCATGATCGTGGTCAGCGCCGCTTCCATGAGGATGTCTTTGACGCCGGCGGCGTCGGTCTGGCCGACCGGGGTGCTGGCGTCGATCTGGATTTCGAAGTGCAGGCCGTTGTGCTTGAGCAGCACCGCGATCGGCGCGTTGGCGTCGCCCTGGAAGCCGATCAACTGAGCGTCATCGCGCAGGCCGCTGTTGCTGCCGCCCTTCAGAGTGACGACCAGTTTGCCGTCAGCGATTTTGTAGCCGGTCGAATCGACGTGGGAGCCAGCGGCCAGTGGTGCGGCTTCATCGAGGAAGGCACGGGCGAAAGCGATGACTTTGTCGCCACGCACCTTGTTGTAGCCTTTGCCTTTTTCCGCGCCGCCGTCTTCGCTGATCGCGTCGGTGCCGTAGAGGGCGTCGTACAGCGAACCCCAGCGGGCGTTCGAGGCGTTGAGCGCGAAGCGCGCATTCATTACTGGCACCACCAATTGCGGGCCGGCGGTGCGGGCGATTTCATCGTCGACGTTTTGCGTCGTCGCCTGGAAATCAGCCGCTTCTGGCAGCAGATAACCGATCTCTTGCAGGAAAGCTTTGTAGGCCACGGCGTCGTGCGCCTGGCCGGCATGCTGCTGATGCCAGGCATCGATGCGCGCCTGGAAATCATCGCGTTTGGCGAGTAGGGCTTTGTTCTTCGGCGCCAGGTCGTGAATGACCTTGTCGGCACCTTCCCAGAATTGTTCGGCGGTGAGGCCGGTACCGGGAATGGCTTCGTTGTTCACGAAGTCGAACAGGACTTTGGCGACCTGCAGGCCACCGACTTGAACGTGTTCAGTCATTGCTTGCCTCACTCTGCTCAGCTATTTCGCTTTTCAGCTCGTCAATTTAACAATGAAGCTTCTGGCCATTTAAACCACAAACCTGCGGACCAGTACATGCCATTGCTGGCGGCTGGGCTAGGACCAATCAACGGCTTGGAGGCCTTGCTGACGGGGCTTTCAGGGTTGCGAAGGGCCTTGGGCAGACATCGATCCAGCGTTATGTAGTGCGCGCTGCGGCATACTACATGATGAGTTGCGCTTGTGAAAATCAGACTAATTACGTCGTTCTGCGACCTCATGACGCATTGCGGTCACGTCGCGGAACGGGATGTTCTCAAAAAAGCATTGGATTGTTCCAGCTAAATATCGAAAGTTGTACACATAATTACTGTGGGCCTGCTAAGGAGCAATTTGGGTGTAACGATTTGTGGCGAGGGGATTTATCCCCGTTGAGTGGCGAAGCCGCCCCCTGCGGTCCGGCTGGCAGACCCAATTGGCAGGACTCACGACTGCTGCGCAGCCGGACGGGGATAAATCCCCTCGCCACAGGTCATCATCTGCCAACACTGGGTCAGGCTGAATCAATCCGCTTGCCTATACTTGCCCTTCGATAACAAAAGTCATGACAAGAGGGCTGCGCCATGGACCATCTCGTACTCACCGTTTTCGCCCCGGACAAGCCCGGGCAGGTCGAGCGCATCGCCCAATGCATTGCCGAGCACGGCGGCAACTGGCTGGAAAGCCGCATGTCACGCATGGCCGGGCAGTTCGCCGGGATTCTGCGCGTGGGTGTGCCGGCGGAGGCTTACGACGAACTGGTCGATGCCCTGCAAGCGCTGTCGGCCCATGGCATTCGGGTACTGATTGCCGAAAGCGGAGTGGAGCAGTCCTGCACGTGGAAACCGATCGCTATGGAACTGGTCGGCAATGACCGACCGGGTATCGTCCGCGATATCACTCGGCTGTTGAGCGAGCAGGGTGTGAACCTGGAGCGACTGGTAACTGAGGTGCGCCCGGCGCCGATGAGCAGCGAGCCGCTGTTTCACGCCGAGGCGATTCTGGCGGTGCCACTCACCTTGTCCCTCGACGTTCTGCAGGCGCGCCTGGAAACCCTGGCCGATGATCTGATGGTCGAATTGGTGTTACGCACAGAGGTTTAAACGTTCACAGGGTTATTCAGGTTTAACGTGCACCTGCCTGTGGATAACCTGTAGAGACAGGGCGCCACGCCACGCCGGCCGTGGCTTTGCGCAGGTTGATCAAAAAACCGCCAGCATTCAGTGACTTGCGCACAAACGGCGGGGATCACGCTGTGGATAAGCTTGGGAAGGAACGATGCAGGCCGCGAGAACCGTGGCCTGTAGAGGTTTGTGCGTTTTTTGATCAGGCGCGCCGGCGCAAACTTATCCACGCATCAACGCTATAGACCGCCAGACCGGCCCAGATAAACATGAACGCGACCAGCGTGCTGGACGACAAATGCTCGCCAAACAGCAGCACGGCTTGCAGCAACACCAGTGTCGGCGCGATGTATTGCAGGAAGCCGATGGTGGTGTAGGGCAAGTGGCGGGTGGCGGCGTTGAAACACACCAGCGGCACCAGCGTCACCGGGCCGGCGGCCACCAGCCACCAGGCTTCGGAGGTGGTCCAGAAGGCCGGCTGCACACTCGTTGCACTCTGATTGAACAGCAACCACCCGATCGCAATCGGCACCAGCATCCAGGTTTCCACCACCAGCCCCGGCAACGCCTTGACCGGCGCCTGCTTGCGGATCAGGCCGTAGAAACCGAAGGTCAGCGCCAGCGCCAGCGACACCCACGGCAGACTGCCGACCTGCCACACCTGCTGCGCCACACCGATGGCAGCCAGCCCGACCGCGACCCACTGCATGCGCCGCAGCCGCTCGCCGAGAAGCACCATGCCCAACAGCACGTTGACCAGCGGATTGATGTAGTAACCCAGACTCGCCTCGAGCATGCGACCGTTGTTCACCGACCACACGTAGGTCAGCCAGTTGGCCGCGATCAGCGTGCCGCTCAGAGCCAGAATCGCCAGGCGCTTGGGATTGTCGAGCAACTCGCGCAGCCAGCCCGGGTGTTTCCACACCATCAGCAGCATCGCACCGAACAGCGCCGACCACAGCACCCGGTGGATGATGATCTCGACGGCCGGGACTTCGGCGATGGCTTTGAAATAGATCGGGAACAGGCCCCAGATGATGTAGGCGCTCAGGCCCAGAATGTACCCGCGACGCGGGTTGGCGGCTTGCATGCAGAATCCTTGCTCAGGCAGCTGACAAAGGAGGGATTGTAAGGAAGTTTGTCCGCGAATGTCGTAGACCAATGTTCATGGAATTGTGAACACCGATCCTGTGGGAGCGAGCAGGCTCGCTCCCACAGGTTTCAGATTTGAATCAGAAGAGTTTCAGCGGTTCTTCATTCAGTGCCGCCAACTGTTCACGCAACGCCAGCACCTGGTCGCCCCAATACCGCTCCGTGCCAAACCACGGAAAGCTGTGCGGGAATGCCGGGTCGTCCCAGCGCCGCGCCAGCCAGGCGCTGTAGTGCATCAGGCGCAGGGCGCGCAACGGTTCGATCAGCGCCAGTTCGCGCGGGTCGAAATCATGGAATTCGTTGTAGCCGTCCATCAATTCCGATAGCTGCCCGAGACATTCCTGGCGATCGCCGGCAAGCATCATCCAGATGTCCTGCACCGCCGGGCCCATGCGGCAGTCGTCGAGGTCGACGATGTGGAACATCTCGTCGCGGCACATCATGTTGCCGGGGTGACAGTCGCCGTGCATGCGGATGTTCTGGTGCGGCGTGGCAGCGTAGACATCTTCGACGCGTTTGAGCAGGTCGCGGGCAACCGACTCGTAAGCCGGCAGCAGGCTCTTGGGAATGAAATTGCCTTCGAGCAGGGTGTTCAGCGAGGCATGGCCGAAGTTCTGCACGGCGAGGGCTTCGCGGTGCTCGAACGGCTTGGTGCCGCCCACCGCATGCATGCGCCCGAGCAACTGGCCGAGGCGATACAGTTGATCAAGATTGCCCGGCTCCGGCGCCCGACCACCACGACGCGGGAACAGGGTGAAGCGGAAGCCGGCGTGCTCATGCAGGGTTTCGCCGTTATGGATCAGCGGCGCTACCACCGGGATGTCGATGTCGGCCAGTTCGAAGGTGAACTGGTGCTCTTCGAGGATGGCCTCGTTGGTCCAGCGCTGCGGACGATAGAACTTGGCAATCAACGGCTCGGAGTCTTCGATACCGACCTGATACACACGGTTTTCGTAGCTGTTGAGCGCCAGGATGCGCGCGTCGCTGAGAAAGCCGATGCTTTCAACGGCATCCAGGACGAGATCGGGGGTGAGGGTTTCAAACGGGTGGGCCATGCTGACTCCTGCGCGCAGCAGGCTGCTGCGTCCGGCTCGGCATGGTAGCGCAGATGGCAGCGCGAAGGGTGTTGGTGTCTGCCCGGGCCTCTTCGCGAGCAGGCTCGCTCCCACCTTGGAATACGATTCCCTGTGGGAGCGAGCCTGCTCGCGAAAGCGGTTTATCAGGCGCCGACAACCCCGCCGTCTTCGCGAGTAATCGCCATCACCGAAGACCTTGGCTTGCCATTGGGCAGATGCTCGGGGAAGGTCGAACCGCCGTTCTCTCCGGGATGCTGAATCCCGACAAACAGGGTTTTCTGATCCGGCGAGAAGCTGATCCCGGTCACTTCGCAACCCACCGGCCCGACCATGAAACGGCGAATTTCACCCGTCGCAGGATCGGCGCAGAGCATCTGGTTGTTGCCCATCCCGGCGAAGTCGCCAGCGTTGCTCGAGTCGCCGTCGGTGAGAATCCACAGGCGTCCGGCCTTGTCGAAACCCAGACCGTCGGGGCTGTTGAACATGTTCTGCGGGGTAATGTTGGATGAGCCACCTTTCGGCGTCCCGGCATGCACGCCCGGATTGCCGGCGACCACAAACAGATCCCAGGCAAACGTCTTCGAGGCGTGATCGTTGCGGTCGGTACGCCAGCGCAGAATCTGCCCGTAGACGTTCTTCTCGCGCGGGTTCGGCCCGCCCACCGGTTGCCCGTCTTCACCGCGCTTGGCGTTGTTGGTCAGGGTGCAATAAACCTGGCCGTCCTTGGGGCTGACGACGATCCACTCCGGGCGGTCCATGCGTGTTGCGCCAACCACACTGGCGGCAAGGCGCGCGTGGATCAGCACTTCGGCCTGATCGGCAAACCCGCTGCTGGCGTCGATGCCGTTCTTGCCGTGGGTCAGTTCGATCCACTGGCCCTGGCCTTTCGGGTGATCAGGGTTGCCGTCGCCGGCATCGAATTTGGCTACATACAACGTGCCGTGATCGAGAATGTCGCGGTTGGCCTTCTGGTTGCGATGGTTGATGCGATCGCGGCTGACGAATTTGTAGATGAACTCGCCACGCTCATCGTCGCCCATGTACACCACAGCGCGACCATCGTCGGTCTCGGCCAGCGCGGCGTTTTCATGTTTGAAGCGGCCCAGCGCGGTGCGTTTGACCGGAGTCGATTGCGGATCGAATGGATCGATCTCGACCACCCAGCCGTGACGGTTGAGCTCGTTAGGGTTCTTGGCCATGTCGAAGCGCGGGTCGTGCGGGTGCCAGTTGATGTCTTTGCTGCTGGCGACAACGCCGTAGCGCTTTTGCGCGGCATCGAACTGCTGCTGGGCGTTGCTGCTGCCGAAGCAGTCGGTGAAGTTTTCTTCGCAGGTCAGGTAGGTGCCCCACGGTGTCTTGCCGTTGGCGCAGTTCTGGAAGGTGCCGAGGACTTTTTTGCCGTGCTTGTCGGCGGCGGTTTTCATCAAGTCGTGGCCGCGGGCCGGACCGCTGATGCGCAGCGGCGAGTTGCCGTGGATGCGGCGGTTGTAGCGCGAGCCCTGGACGAATTGCCACTGGCCGTTCTTGCGCTGCACTTCGATCACCGACACGCCTTCGCAGGCCAATGCCTTGCGCACGTCTTCAGCCGACTGCGGCATGCCGCCATGCGGATATAGATAGCGATAGTTGGTGTATTCGTTGTTGATCGCCATCAGCGCGCGGTTCTTGTCGTCCGGGAAGGCGAACAGGCTCATGCCGTCATTGTTGTCGCCGAACTGCACTTCCTGTGCGGCAGCGGTGCCGTTACCGCTCGGATCGAAGGCCGGGCCGTTCTTGTGCAACGGCTGGCCCCAACTGATCAGCACCGAAGATTTGTAGCCCTTGGGCAGGCTGATGGCGTCGGTGGTCGCCGCCGGAATGCTCTCGAAACCGAGCAGACGGCTGTTGCCGGCGCTGACGCTGGCGGCCATGACGCTGCGGCTCAGCAGGTTGCCGCCGAGGAACATCGCCGCGCCGCACAAGGCACCGGCGCTGATGAAACCGCGACGGCTGAGGCCGACCATTTTTTCCAGATCAGTGGATTGGTTTTCTTCTAATAGGCTCACATCAGGCTCCCTGCTTGGTTATGGGCAACACCTTAATGCGGGTCGATGACGCTTTTGTGGCAGGGACAAATCAGAGCGGCGTGCCGATCAGCACGTTGGACGGCGCGCATTGCACCTGCACCGCAGACCCCACGGCGAGTTGCTGGTTGCGCAAGTGCAGCGGTTCGGCCAAGGCGCAAAGTGTCTGGCCGTTGGGCAGGGAAATGCGCACCTCGCTGGGACCGTCCTCGGCATCGAGGATGGCTTCGATGGTGCCGCGCAGGACATTGTGTCCGGGCGTGGCCGGCTGATCGGTGCCGAGCAGTTCAAGCCAGCCAGCCTTGATCAGCGCCATCACTTCGGTACCGATCTGCAATTCCAGATGCACGGTGCTGTCGTGGGTGATCTGTGCCTCCAGAGCAATGCCTTCGGCCAGTTCGAGGCGGATCAGATCGTTGCGCCCCTGCGCCTGAATGGCCGCGACCGTGCCGTGCAGCTGATTGCGCGCGCTGGTCCTGAGCATCAGCCGCCCGAGCAGGTCGAGATCACTGGCGTCTTCGGCCGCTTCCAAAACCTGCGCCTGCAACGCCTGCAATTTCTGATACAGGCGCAGCACCCGCTCGCCCTCACTGGACAATCTGGCGCCGCCGCCGCCCTTGCCGCCCACCACGCGCTCGACCAAGGGTTTCTGCGCGAGATTGTTCAACTCATCGATCGCATCCCATGCCGCCTTGTAACTGAGCCCCGCGCTCTTCGCCGCTCGGGTGATCGAGCCTTGCTCGGCGATGTGTTGCAGCAGGGCAATGCGCTGCGGGCGGCGGACGATGTGCTGGGAGAGCAGGGTGGGCAGGGACATGGCAGAACGCTTCTGGCTCGGGCGATGAGAGGGACGTTGGCCACTTGCAACGCATGAGTCAAGCCTGACGCAAAGCCCCCTGTGGGAGCGAGCCTGCTCGCGAAAGCGGTCTGACCAACAACATCTTTGTTGAATGTGACACCGATTCGCGAGCAGGCTCGCTCCCACCTGAGATCTGTATTCGCTTCAGGTACTGGGCTTCGGCGTCCGGGCCAGGCAATACACATCAACCCGCGCCGCACCTGCATTCATCAACAACCGCGCCAGCGCTTGAGCGGTCGCGCCCGTGGTCAGAACATCATCCACCAGCGCGAAATGGCGGCCGCTTAGCTCTGCATCAGGCGTCAGCGCAAAGGCATTGCGCAAATTGCGCTTGCGCGCCTTGGCGTCGAGATCCTGCTGGGCGTCAGTGTCCATGACTCGCCGCAGCAGCTGTTCTTCACACGGCAAATCCAGCGACACACTCAGCCAGCGCGCGAGCATCGCCGCTTGATTGAATCCTCGCCGACGCAGTCGTTTATTCGCCAACGGCACCGGTAGCAACACATCGGGTCGCGACAAGTCTTCGGCGAAGCGATGCTGCAGGTATTGGCCGAGAACGTCGGCGAGCAGGTGACCAAACGGCCATTTCGCGTTGTGTTTAAAGCGTGTAATCAGACTGTCCACGGGGAAGCCATAAACCCAGGGCACGGCGACCTGCTCGAAAGCCGGAGGCTCTAGCAGGCACTCGCCGCAAGTCAGGCCATCCGCCCCCAACGGCAAAGCGCAGCTCTGACAATGGCTGCCGAGCCAGGGCAATTCGGTTTCGCAGGCCTCGCACATTGGCATTTGTGCTTCTGCGGGCTCATCGCACAGCAAACAGGTCTGTACGTTTTTTAAACAGATGTAAACCTGTCCTTGGTATTGCGGTTGACAGCGCATCGCTCTTCCTTAAATATGCCGAACATCCGTGTAGCGCCTGTGGATATTCCATTTTCCCCGGCGCCAGCCAAGCATAACCAAGGAATTGCCCATGAGCGCGAGCACCACTGCCACCCTGCGTCACGATTGGTCTCTGGCCGAAGTCAAAGCACTCTTCGTACAGCCATTCAACGACTTGCTGTTCCAGGCGCAAACGGTGCACCGCGCACATTTCAACGCCAACCGCGTGCAGGTCTCGACACTGCTGTCGATCAAGACGGGCGCCTGCCCGGAAGACTGCAAGTACTGCCCGCAGTCCGGGCACTACAACACCGGTCTGGAAAAAGAAAAACTGATGGAAGTGCAAAAGGTCCTCGAAGAAGCGGCCCGCGCCAAAGCCATCGGTTCGACGCGGTTCTGCATGGGCGCGGCGTGGAAACATCCGTCGGCCAAAGACATGCCGTATGTGTTGAAGATGGTTGAAGGGGTGAAAGCCCTCGGCCTGGAAACCTGCATGACCCTCGGCCGTCTCGATCAGGAGCAGACCGAGGCGCTGGCCAAGGCCGGTCTCGATTACTACAACCACAACCTCGACACCTCGCCGGAGTTCTACGGCAGCATCATCACCACCCGCACTTACAGCGAGCGTCTGCAGACGCTGGCCTATGTACGCGAGTCGGGGATGAAAATCTGCTCCGGCGGCATTCTCGGCATGGGCGAATCGCTGGACGATCGCGCCAATCTGCTGATCCAGCTGGCCAACCTGCCGGAGCACCCGGAATCGGTGCCGATCAACATGCTGGTGAAAGTCGCCGGCACGCCGCTGGAAAACGCCGAAGACATCGACCCGTTCGACTTCATCCGCATGCTCGCCGTGGCGCGTATCCTCATGCCGCAATCCCACGTGCGCCTGTCCGCCGGTCGCGAAGCGATGAACGAGCAGATGCAGGCCCTGGCTTTTTTCGCCGGCGCCAACTCGATTTTCTACGGCGACAAATTGCTCACCACCGCCAACCCGCAGGCGGACAAGGACATGCAATTGTTCGCGCGCCTCGGTATCCAGCCAGAAGCTCGCGAAGAGCACGCGGATGAGGTGCACCAAGCGGCGATCGAGCAGGCGCTAGTGGAGCAGAAGAGCAGCGAGCAGTTCTATAACGCTGCCATCTGACCATCGCTGGAAATGCAAAACCCTGTAGGAGCTGCGAAAGGCTGCGATCTTTTGACTTTGACTTTCTAAAACAAGATCAAAAGATCGCAGCCTTCGGCAGCTCCGACCCAGTCATTTGTCCGATGTGAGGCCTGCATGTCTTTCGATCTCGCCGCACGCCTTGCTGCCCGTCGTGCCGACAACCTTTATCGCCAGCGCCCGCTGCTCGAATCGCCGCAAGGGCCGGAAGTGGTGGTGGACGGCCAGCCGCTACTCGCTTTCTGCAACAACGACTATCTGGGCCTGGCCAATCATCCGCAGGTGATCGAAGCCTGGCGCGCCGGCGCTGAACGTTGGGGTGTCGGCGGTGGCGCGTCCCATCTGGTGATCGGCCACAGCAGCCCGCATCACGCGCTGGAAGAAGCGCTCGCCGATCTGACCGGACGCCCACGTGCGCTGCTGTTCACCACCGGCTACATGGCCAACCTCGGTGCGGTCACCGCGCTGGTCGGGCAGGGCGATACCGTGCTCGAAGACCGGCTCAATCATGCCTCGTTGCTGGACGCGGGCCTGTTGTCCGGCGCGCGTTTCAACCGCTATCTGCACAACGACGCCGAAAGCTTGGGCAAACGCCTGGAGAAAGCCACTGGCAATACACTGGTGGTGACCGATGGCGTATTCAGCATGGACGGTGACATCGCCGACCTGCCGGCGCTGGCCCGCGCGGCCAAGGTCAAAGGCGCGTGGCTGATGGTTGACGATGCCCACGGCTTCGGCCCGTTGGGCGCCAACGGTGGCGGCATCGTCGAGCATTTCGGCCTGAGCCAGGACGATGTGCCGGTGCTGGTCGGCACTCTCGGTAAAGCCTTCGGCACCGCCGGGGCCTTTGTCGCCGGCAGCGAAGAGTTGATCGAAAGCCTGATCCAGTTCGCCCGCCCGTATATCTACACCACCAGCCAACCACCGGCGCTTGCCTGCGCGACGCTGAAAAGCCTCGAGCTGTTGCGCAGCGAACACTGGCGCCGTGAACACTTGCAGACGCTGATTCGCCAGTTCCGCCACGGCGCCGAGCAGATCGGGCTGGAGCTGATGGACAGCTTCACGCCGATCCAGCCGATCATGATCGGCGATGCCGGCCGCGCCGTGCGGTTGTCGCAGATGCTGCGCGAGCGCGGGCTGATGGTGACCGCAATTCGCCCACCGACCGTGCCTGCCGGGAGCGCGCGCCTTCGCGTGACGCTGACCGCCGCCCACAGCGAGGCGCAGGTGCAACTGTTGCTGGAAGGGTTGGCAGATTGTTTCGCCCGATTGTCATTGGAGCCAGGCCATGCGTAATCGTCTGATTCTGCTGCCCGGCTGGGGCCTCGGCGTGTCGCCGCTGGAACCGCTGGCCGCAGCATTGCGTGGCCTCGACGAACATCTGCAAGTCGAGATCGAACCGCTGCCGGAGCTGGACTCCGCTGACCTTGAAGACTGGCTCGACGAACTCGATGCGCGCATTCCACAGGAAGTCTGGCTCGGTGGCTGGTCGCTGGGCGGCATGCTCGCGTCTGAGTTGGCGGCACGACGCGGTGAGGCGTGCTGCGGGGTGCTGACGTTAGCGAGCAATCCTGCGTTTGTCGCCCATGAACAGTGGTCGAGCGCGATGCCCGGCGAGACTTTCGATGCGTTTCTTGCCGGTTGCCAGGCCGATCCGCGTACCACGCTCAAGCGCTTCGCTCTGCTATGTGCGCAAGGTTCACCAGACTCGCGTGGCTTGTCGCGCTTGCTGCTCGGTGGCGCGCCGGCAACCGCGCCGGCCGTGCTGATGGCGGGTCTGGAGCTCCTTGCGCAACTGGACACACGCCAAGCGTTGCTGGGGTTTCGCGGCCCGCAGTTTCATCTGTTCGGCGGACAGGATGCGCTGGTCCCGGCGGAAGCGGCCGGCGCATTGTTCGCGCTGTTGCCGGATATCGAAATTGGTCTGATCGAACAGGCCAGCCATGCTTTTCTGCTGGAAGACCCGCACGGAGTCGCGGGCGCGATCCAGGCTTTTCTTCATGAGTGCGCTGATGACTGACCTGTCCCTTGTGCTGCCTGGGGGCTTGCCCGACAAGCGTCAGGTGGCGGCGTCTTTTTCCCGTGCTGCGGCCAGTTACGACAGCGTCGCCGAGTTTCAGCGTGACGTCGGCACGCGGCTGCTTGAGCGTTTGCCTGGGAGTTTCATGCCGTCGCGGTGGCTTGATCTCGGTTGCGGCACCGGCTATTTCACCCGGGCGCTGGCCTCGCGTTTCACCCAGGGCAGCGGTGTCGCGCTGGACATTGCCGAGGGCATGCTCAATCACGCACGGCCGTTGGGTGGCGCTGAGCATTTCATTGCTGGCGATGCCGAACGGCTGCCGTTGCAGGATGCGAGCGTCGATCTGATTTTCTCCAGTCTCGCTGTGCAGTGGTGCTCCGACTTCGAGGCGGTGCTCAGCGAAGCCTTACGCGTGCTTAAACCGGGCGGGATTTTTGCATTTGCTAGTCTGTGTACAGGGACGCTGTACGAATTGCGGGAGAGTTGGCAGCAGGTCGACGGGTTGGTGCACGTCAATCGCTTCCGCGAGTTCGCCCGCTATGAACAGTTATGCGCCGGCAGTGGCATGCGCATTTTGACGCTGGAGAATCAGCCGCACGTGTTGCATTACCCGGATGTGCGCAGCCTGACTCATGAGCTGAAGGCGCTGGGCGCGCATAATCTGAATCCTGGGCGGCCGGGCGGTTTGACAGGACGGGCGCGGATTCTCGGGCTGATCGACGCGTATGAGCGGTTCCGTCAGGCGTCGGGGCTGCCGGCAACGTATCAGGTGGTGTACGCCGTGTTGGAGAAACCTCTATGAGCGCAGCCTATTTCATCACCGGTACCGACACCGATGTCGGCAAGACCACCGTCGCTGCCGGATTGCTCCATGCGGCGCGTTCGGCTGGCTTGAGCACGGCGGCAGGCAAACCGGTGGCATCGGGTTGCGACGTCACGCCCAAGGGCTTGCGTAATTCCGATGCCTTGGCGCTGCTGGCCGAATGTTCGTTGCCGCTGACTTATCAACAGGTCAACCCGGTGGCGTTCGAGCCAGCGATCGCTCCGCATCTGGCGGCGCGCGAAGCAGGTGTGGCGCTGACGGTGCAATCGCTGCTGGCGCCGATGCGCGGGATTCTGGCGATGAACGCTGATTTCACCCTGATCGAAGGCGCGGGCGGCTGGCGGGTGCCGTTGGCGGATCAGGACAATCTATCGGACCTGGCGATTGCGCTGAAGCTGCCGGTGATTCTGGTGGTGGGCGTGAGGCTTGGGTGCATCAGTCATGCGTTGCTGACCGCCGAGGCGATTGCCCGAGATGGCCTGCAATTGGCGGGGTGGGTGGCCAATATTATCGATCCGAAAACTTCGCGGCTGGAGGAAAACCTTGCGACCCTGGCCGAGCGCATTCCCGCGCCGTGCCTGGGGCGGGTGCCGAAACTCAAGGCGTTGAGCGCCGAAGCGGTGGCCGAGCATTTGCAACTGGATTTGCTCGATTAAGTTTCTCGCTATGAACAGGCACTGTGCCATTAGTGTTTTTGACGGGTGTTTTGCTGGCGCGTCTGCTTCAATGGCGAGCATTGATCCTTTGCAGGGATGAGAGTGACTATGGAAATCTCCGGCAACACAGCTTTTTATGCGGGGTTGAGCTCGATTCAGTCCGGGCAGAACCGCGTCGATCAGGCGGCCAGCCAGATCGCCAACAACACTATCGAACGTTCGGTGACCAGCCAGTCGTCCGGAGTGCAGGTCAATCGCCTGCGCGGTGTGGATCGCGCACAAGAATCGGATCTGACGAGCAATATCGTCGAGCTGTCGCAGGGCAAGATTCAGGCAGAGCTGGGTGTGAAGGTGGCCAAGGCGTCCGACGAAGTGCTCGGGACGATCATCGATACCTTCGCCTGATCGAACTTTTCGTAGACTCCGAAACGCCGCGCCTTGTCGCGGCGTTTTTCGTTTAAGTCCTTCTTGCTCAACTAATCTTTTTACAACGCCCGTGGCTTGAGTGAAGTCGCGGCGATTTCTCGTTTCCGGCATTTGGAGAGCGTGATGACGAACGGCAAAAGAACGATGCTTGACAAGATTTCGGCGTAAACGTATGTTTCAAACAACTGTTTGACCGTCACAACAAATCGACACGGTCGTTCATTCCCGGTTACATCAGCAGAGGTTTATCGCTATGCCTGACTACAAGGCCCCCTTGCGTGATATTCGCTTCGTTCGTGACGAGCTGCTCGGCTACGAAGCGCACTATCAGAGCCTGCCAGCGTGCGCAGACGCCACGCCGGACATGGTTGACGCCATCCTCGAGGAAGGCGCCAAGTTTTGTGAGCAGGTACTGGCGCCGCTGAACCGCGTGGGCGACATCGAAGGCTGCACCTGGAGCGAGTCCGGCGTGAAAACCCCGACTGGCTTCAAAGAGGCGTACAAGCAATTCGTCGAAGGCGGCTGGCCAAGCCTGGCCCACGACGTCGAGCACGGCGGTCAGGGTCTGCCTGAGTCGCTTGGCCTGGCGGTAAGCGAAATGGTCGGCGAAGCCAACTGGTCGTGGGGCATGTACCCAGGCCTGTCGCACGGTGCGATGAACACCATCTCCGAGCACGGCACCCCTGAGCAGCAGGAAGCCTATCTGACCAAACTGGTCTCCGGCGAATGGACCGGCACCATGTGCCTGACCGAACCGCACTGCGGCACCGACCTGGGCATGCTGCGCACCAAGGCCGAGCCTCAGGCCGACGGTTCCTACAAAGTCTCCGGCACCAAGATCTTCATCTCGGCCGGCGAACACGACATGGCCGATAACATCGTCCACATCGTACTGGCGCGTCTGCCGGATGCTCCGGCTGGCACCAAAGGCATCTCGCTGTTCATCGTTCCAAAGTTCCTGCCAAACGCCGATGGCACCATTGGCGCGCGCAACGCAGTGAGCTGCGGTTCGTTGGAACACAAGATGGGCATCCACGGCAACGCTACCTGCGTGATGAACTTCGACGGCGCCACTGGTTACCTGATCGGCCCGGCGAACAAGGGTCTGAACTGCATGTTCACCTTTATGAACACCGCTCGCCTCGGTACCGCACTGCAAGGACTGGCTCACGCCGAAATCGGCTTCCAGGGCGGTCTGAAATACGCTCGTGATCGCCTGCAAATGCGCTCGCTGACTGGCCCGAAAGCGCCGGACAAAGCCGCTGACCCGATCATCGTCCACCCGGACGTGCGCCGCATGCTGTTGACCATGAAGGCGTTCGCCGAAGGCAACCGCGCGATGGTCTACTTCACCGCCAAGCAAGTCGACATCGTCAAATACGGCGTCGATGAAGAAGAAAAGAAGAAGGCCGACGCACTGCTGGCATTCATGACCCCGATCGCCAAAGCGTTCATGACCGAAGTCGGTTTCGAAGCCGCCAACCACGGCGTGCAGATCTACGGCGGCCACGGCTTCATCGCCGAGTGGGGCATGGAGCAGAACGTTCGCGACAGCCGCATCTCGATGCTGTACGAAGGCACCACCGGCATTCAGGCTCTGGACCTGCTCGGCCGTAAAGTGCTGATGACTCAAGGCGAAGCTCTGAAAGGCTTCACCAAGATCGTCCACAAGTTCTGCCAGACCAACGAAGGCAACGAAGCCGTTCAGGAATTCGTCGCGCCGCTGGCTGCACTGAACAAGGAATGGGGCGAGCTGACCATGAAGGTCGGTATGGCCGCCATGAAAGACCGCGAAGAAGTCGGCGCGGCCTCCGTGGACTACCTGATGTACTCCGGTTATGCCTGCCTGGCCTACTTCTGGGCGGACATGGCGCGTCTGGCTGCGGAAAAACTGGCTGCCGGCACCAGCGACGAGGCGTTCTACACCGCCAAGCTGCAAACCGCGCGCTTCTACTTCCAGCGCATCCTGCCGCGTACCCGTACGCACGTGGCCACTATGCTGTCGGGTGCTGGCAACCTGATGGACATGAAGGAAGAAGACTTCGCGCTGGGCTACTAAGCCTTAACGCAGTCTGACGAAAACCGCTGCTCCCGTTAGGGGGCAGCGGTTTTTTTATTGGCGGATCGCTCAGATAGTCGAGCTTCCGGCCGTTACAGAGAGCGTGTGTGATCTGGATCACATTGTATGGGCTTGGCCGCACTTTGCAGGCACAATGCCATCTCTTTGCTATGACGGGTCGGAGCTTACCCTTGCCGCGTTCTTCCGCTGTACGTTTCAGCCATTTCCTGCCATCACTGCTGTTATTGCTTGCGGGGCTGGCGGCTGCGTACGTCAAAGACCTCAGCGTGTTTTTCACATCGCTGTTCAACGTTCTGCCGACATTGGTTCTGCTCCTCGGTGGCGCGTATTGCGCGGTGTATCGACGTCAGCGCGAACTGTTTCTGATGCTCACGGTGTACATCGCCTACTTTCTGCTGGACACCCAGACCGATTTCTACCGCGACAACGGCAAGGTTCGCGAGGACGCTGCGGTGGTGTTTCATCTGGTCTGCCTGTTGTTGCCTCTGTTGTTCGGGCTGTTCGCGGCGTGGCAGGAGCGTACCCATCTGTTTCAGGACATGGTCGCGCGTTTTGCCGTGCTGCTGGCATTTGGCAGCGTGGCGCTGGGCTTGGAGCAAAGTTACCCACAGGCGCTACTGCTGTGGTTGTCGGAGATCCGCTGGCCGGCGCTGCACGGGGCATGGATGAGTCTCATCCAGTTGTCCTATCCGGTGTTCATCTCGGCCTTCCTGCTTCTGGCCTGGCAATACTGGCGCAACCCGCGCCCGTTGCACGCGGCGCAACTGGTTGGCTTGCTCGGTGTGTTCTGGATGCTGCCGAAGACCTTCATTCTGCCGTTCACCCTGAACATCATGTGCAGCCAGGTGATGCTGATGATCGCCGCCGCCGTTGCGCATGAGGCCTATCAAATGGCCTTCCGCGACGAGCTCACCGGCCTGCCGGGACGACGTGCGCTCAACGAACGCATGCAGCGACTGGGGCGCAACTATGTCCTGGCGATGAGCGACGTCGATCACTTCAAGAAATTCAACGACACCCACGGCCACGATGTCGGTGATCAGGTGCTGCGGCTGGTCGCCAGCAAACTGTCGAAAATCAGCGGTGGCGGTAGGGCGTATCGCTACGGCGGTGAGGAATTTGCCTTGGTGTTCGCAGGCAAGACTCTTGAGGAGTGCATGCCGCACCTGGAAGTGATCCGTGAATCGATTGCGTCTTACAGCATTCAGTTACGCAACCAGGAAAACCGCCCGCAGGATGATCAGCAAGGTCGCCAGCGCCGCAGCGGTTCCGGGGCTTCGGCGGTGTCGGTGACGGTAAGTATCGGCGTCGCCGAACGTGTCGAGCAGCGCACCCCTGAAGAAGTGCTCAAGTCCGCCGACCAGGCGTTGTACAGCGCCAAGGGCGCCGGGCGTAACTGCGTCATGGCGTTCGGGCAGAACCGCCGTGGCGCGGTGCGCATGGACGCTGCTGCGGGTTGAGTGATGACGGCGCATTCAGCGCCTGCACGATGATTGCCGCGCGTGGTGGCCAGCAGTAGGTTGGAGGAATCTGCTGACGGAGAAGCCACCATGCCCGAGTACAAAGCTCCCCTGCGCGACATGCGCTTTCTGATCGATCACGTCTTCGACTTCCACTCCAGCTACGCCAATCTCGGCGCGCATGACGCCAGCCCGGACATGATCAGCGCGATCCTCGAAGAAGGCGCGAAGTTCTGCGAGAACGTGCTGGCCCCGCTCAATCGCAGCGGCGACGAAGAGGGCTGCCATTTCGACAACGGCGTGGTGACAACGCCTACAGGCTTCAAGCAAGCCTTCACACAATATGTCGAGGGCGGCTGGCATGGATTGGCGGCCGATCCGGCTTACGGTGGCCAAGGGTTGCCGAGCTCGCTGGGGCTGGTGATCAGCGAGATGGTCGGCTCCAGCAACACGTCCTGGGGCATGTACCCCGGCCTGACCCACGGCGCGATGTCGGCGATCCACGCCCACGGTACCGCCGAGCAGAAAGACACCTACCTGAGCAAACTCACCGCTGGCCAGTGGACCGGCACCATGTGCCTGACCGAAGCCCACTGCGGCACCGATCTGGGCATCATCAAGACCCGCGCGGTGCCACGGGCCGACGGCAGCTACGCGATCACCGGCAGCAAGATTTTCATTTCCGCCGGCGAGCATGACCTGAGCGACAACATCATCCATCTGGTCCTGGCCAAGCTGCCGGACGCACCAGCCGGAACCAAGGGCATTTCCCTGTTTATCGTGCCCAAGTTTCTGCCCGATGCAGCAGGCGAAGCGGGTGAGCGCAATGGCGTTTCCTGCGGCTCGATCGAGCACAAGATGGGCATCAAGGCTTCAGCCACCTGTGTGCTGAACTTCGATGCCGCCACCGGTTACCTGATCGGCGAGCCGAACAAAGGCCTCAACTGCATGTTCACCATGATGAACCACGCGCGGCTCGGCACCGGCATGCAAGGGCTTTGTCTGGGCGAGGCGAGTTTTCAGGGTGCGATCAAGTACGCCAACGACCGCCTGCAGATGCGCGCGCTGACCGGCGCCAAGGCCCCGGAAAAACCTGCCGATCCGATCATCGTCCACCCGGATGTGCGGCGCATGTTGCTGACCATGAAAGCTTTCAACGAAGGCAACCGCGCGCTGACCTATTTCACCGCGCAGATGCTCGATGTCGCGCACCTGAGCAGCGACGCCGAGGCGCGTCAGGAAGCCGAAGACCTGTTGGCGTTCCTCACGCCGATCTGCAAGGCCTTCATGACCGACACCGGGCTGGAAGTGACCAACCACGGCATGCAAGTGTTCGGCGGCCACGGTTTCATTCGTGAGTGGGGCATGGAGCAACTGGTGCGCGATTGCCGGATTGCGCCGATCTATGAGGGCACCAACGGCATTCAAGCGCTGGATTTGCTCGGGCGCAAAGTGCTGGGCAGCCAAGGCAAATTGCTCCGCGGCTTCACCAAAATCGTCCACAAATTCTGCGCAGCGAACGCCGACCATCCCCAGCTGGGCAGCTTCGTCGGGCAACTCAACGGGCTCAATCAGCAGTGGGGCGACCTGACCATGAAGGTCGGCATGGCCGCCATGAAGAACCCGGACGAAGTCGGCGCCGCATCGGTGGATTACCTGATGTACAGCGGCTACATCATCCTCGGCTACCTGTGGCTGCGCATGGCGTTGGTTGCCCAGACGCAGCTGGAGGCGGGCGAGGGTGAGGCTGACTTCCTCAAGGGCAAACTGGCGACGTGCGAGTTCTACTTCAAGCGCTTGTTGCCGCGTACGGCTGCGCATCAGGCAGCGATCGAGGCAGGCAGTGATTGTTTGATGAATATGCCGGCGCAGGCCTTTGCTTTGTAGGGGCAGAACGAAAAATCGCTACGATCTTTTTCTGGTGACCAAAAATAACAAATCAGTCACCGGCTGACCCTATGTGTCGCAAAAGTTGTTGAGGTACACTCAGGCTCAGAAAACATCATTCCACGAACCACCTGTTTAGATCTTGCGAGGTTTGCCATGGCTGACTACAAAGCGCCGCTGCGCGATATGCGCTTCGTCCTCAATGAAGTGTTCGAAGTCGCCAAACTCTGGGCCGAGCTGCCGGCGCTGGCCGAGACCGTCGACGCCGAAACCGTTGAAGCGATTCTCGAAGAGGCCGGCAAGGTCACCAGCAAAAGCATCGCGCCGCTGAGCCGTGCCGCTGACGAGGAAGGTTGCCATTGGGCGGACGGTGCCGTCACCACCCCGGCCGGTTTCCCACAGGCCTATCAGACTTATGCCGAAGGCGGCTGGGTCGGCGTCGGCGGTGATCCGGCCTACGGCGGCATGGGCATGCCCAAAGCCGTGTCGGCGCAGGTCGAAGAAATGGTCAACTCCGCCAGCCTGGCGTTCGGTCTGTATCCGATGCTGACCGCCGGCGCCTGCCTGTCGATCAATGCCCACGCCAGCGAAGAACTGAAAGCTGCGTACCTGCCGAACATGTACGCTGGCATCTGGGCCGGCTCCATGTGCCTGACCGAGCCGCATGCCGGCACCGACCTGGGCATCATCCGCACCAAGGCCGAGCCTCAGGCCGACGGTTCCTACAAGATCAGCGGCACCAAGATCTTCATCACCGGCGGTGAACACGACCTCACCGAGAACATCATTCATCTGGTACTGGCCAAGCTGCCTGATGCCCCGGCCGGTCCGAAAGGCATTTCGCTGTTCCTGGTGCCGAAGTTCATGGTCAATGCCGACGGCAGCCTAGGTGCGCGTAACCCGGCCAACTGCGGGTCCATCGAGCACAAGATGGGCATCCAGGCCTCGGCGACCTGCGTGATGAACTTCGACGAAGCCGTCGGCTATCTGGTCGGCGAGCCGAACAAAGGCCTGGCCGCGATGTTCACCATGATGAACTACGAGCGCCTGGGCGTTGGTATTCAAGGCCTGGCTACAGGCGAGCGCTCTTATCAGAACGCTGTTGAATATGCGCGCGATCGTCTGCAGAGTCGTTCGCCGACCGGTGCGCAGAACAAGGACAAAGTCGCTGACCCGATCATCGTCCACCCGGACGTGCGGCGCATGCTGCTGACCATGAAAGCCTCGAACGAAGGCGGCCGTGCGTTCTCCACGTACGTGGCGATGCAACTGGACACCGCCAAGTTCAGTGAAGACGCGACCACATGCAAGCGCGCGGAAGATCTGGTGGCGCTGCTGACGCCGGTAGCGAAAGCCTTCCTGACCGACCTGGGTCTGGAAACCACCGTCCACGGCCAGCAGATTTTCGGCGGCCACGGCTACATCCGCGAGTGGGGCCAGGAGCAACTGGTGCGTGACGTGCGCATCACCCAGATCTACGAAGGCACCAACGGTATTCAGGCGCTGGACCTGGTCGGGCGCAAGATCGTTGGCAGTGGCGGCGCGTTCTACCAGCTGTTCGCTGACGAGATCCGCCATTTCACCGCAACCGCCAGTGCCGATCTGGGCGAGTTCACCAAACCGCTGAACGATGCCGTCGACACCCTCGACGAGCTGACCGCGTGGCTGCTGGACCGGGCGAAAAACAATCCGAACGAAATCGGCGCGGCCTCGGTCGAATATTTGCAAGCGTTCGGATACACCGCTTACGCCTACATGTGGGCGTTGATGGCCAAAGCCGCGCTGGGCAAGGAAGCGCAAGATGATTTCTATGCGAGCAAGCTGGGCACCGCACGCTTCTATTTCGCCCGTTTGCTGCCGCGTATCCACTCGTTGAGCGCGTCGGTCAAAGCCGGTAGCGAGTCGCTGTTCCTGCTGGATGCGGCGCAGTTCTGATCCTGTAGACGTCATGTAAGCATTTGCTTACGTGACGTGCTGCTGTTCTCCCATATCCGTATATTGGATCCACGGCTACTCTACATTTCATGGACGTCGCGCAGGAAGCGCAAAGTAAACAACACGGACACGTAGGATTCTGCCAGGGTGGCGGAGTGAAATGGATGTCAGGGAAACAGTCTGCAAAGCCCCGCTTCGGCGGGGTTTTCTTTTGCCTGAAGAAAAGTTTCAGGCAAGCGGATCGAGAGCCGGCTTCATTTCGCGATCGATCACCTCTTCAAGCAATGTCCGCAGCAATACCAACGAGGCCTGCTGGCGTTGCACATCACGGCACACCAGGCCAACTTGCAACGGCACCCGTGGCTCGCTCAGCGGTTTCCACAGCAGATCTTCATCGTCGTATTCCTTTTGCGAACGTCCCGGCAGCACCGTCGCCAGCCGGGTGTGCGGCAGGCTGTCGAGAATCCCCAGCATAGTGTTCAGCTCGGCCTGCACCTGCGGGCGTCGTCCGAGGCTGGTCAGTTGTGCCTGCCAGATCTGCCGAATCTGAAACTCCTCACCGAGCAGCAGCATTGGCAGCTCAGCAGCCTGGCGCATCGAGACTTTCTTGAACTCGCGCAATGGATGGTCTGCCGGGATCACCAGCGTCAGTTCGTCTTCATACAGCAACACCCCGTGCAGACCGGGTTGGCGCGGCGGCAGATAGCTGATGCCGATGTCCAGCGAACCATTGAGCAGACGCCGTTCGATTTCCAGCCCCGTAAGTTCATAGATCTGCACCACCAGATGCGGCTGCGCCTTGCGCACACGCTCGAGCATTTGCGGCACAAGGCTGGTGTGCACCGTTTGCAGCACACCAATGGCCAGCGTGCGCAACGCCTGCCCCTTGAAATTACCCAACGCCTCGCGCGCCCGCTGCAAGCCATCGAGCAGCGGCAACGCGTGGTTGTACAGCGTGTGCGCAGCGAGGGTCGGCAGCAGGCGTTTACTGCTGCGTTCGAACAGGGTGACGTCGAGATTCTGCTCCAGCTGACGGATCTGTTGCGACAGCGCCGGTTGCGAGATCGACAAGCGCTCAGCCGCACGGCCGACATGGCCTTCTTCGTAGACCGCGACGAAATAACGCAGTTGTTTGAAATCCATAAGTAATGCTTATCGAAATGGCTGAGAAATCGAAATGGCCGGAAGCCATTGGCCGGCCTAGTCTAACCGCATTCACAAGGCTTACAGGGCCAGAAAGCGTGATGAATTCCATTTGCTACGTTAGTGCTTACATAGGCAGTTCAAAAAACCTCAAGCGAGGTTTTTCCGCATGAATCTGTTCAGTTTGCGGCGCCAGACGCCGAGTCTGGATGACCTCTGCTTCGAGGCGGGGCCATCCGCTATGACCGACCATCTCAATGCCCAACGCCTGATGCCCGGTGTCGAGCGGCCGCATCAAGTGCTCGTTCGCGGCCAGGGTTCATGGCTGTGGGACAGCAACGATCGCGCCTACCTCGACTTTTCCCAGGCCGGCGGCGCCAACAGCCTTGGCCACAGCCCCACGGCGCTGGTCAAAGCCATCGCCAATCAGGCCCAGGCGCTGATCAATCCCGGCTGCAATCTGAAAAATCGCGGCATGCTCAGCCTCGCCGAGCGTCTGTGCGCCAGCACGTCCAGCGATCAGGCATACCTGCTCAACAGTGGCAGCGAGGCTTGTGAGGCGGCGATCAAACTGGCGGGCAAATGGGGGCAACTGCATCGCAGCGGCGCCTCGCGGATCATCATGGCTGAGCAGGGTTGTCATGGCCGCAGTCTGGCGACGATTGATCGAGTGCCATTCAACGACCTGCCGGCGCTGCATGCGGCGGTTGATGCGCAGACCGTGGCAATCATGCTGGAGCCGATCCAGAGCGATGCCGGGGTTATTCCCGCGACCGAGCATTACCTCAAAGGGGTCGAGCGACTGTGTCGTGACCTTGGCATTCTGCTGATTCTCGACGAAGTGCAGACCGGTATGGGCCGCTGCGGCAGCTTGCTTGCCGAACAGTCCTACGGGATTCGCGCCGATATCGTTGTGCTCGGCAAAGGCCTCGGCGGCGGCTTGCCGCTGGCGGCCTTGCTGGCGCGAGGCAAGGCCTGCTGCTTCGCCACTGGCGAGCTGAGCGGCACCCATCACGGCAACGCCTTGATCACGGCGGCCGGTCTGTTAGTGCTCGACAGCATCCATGACCGCAGCTTCTTTCAGCAGGTCAACGACAACGGCCAGCACCTGCGCGAAGGCCTGGCGCGACTGGCCCACCGCTACGGCCACGGCGAGTTGCGCGGCCAAGGCCTGTTCCATGGGCTGACGCTGTCCAACGAATGCGCCGACGCCGTCGTCCATGCCGCACTGCACGAAGGCCTGATATTGAACGCCGCGCAGCCTGACTGCCTGCGCTTCACCCCCGCCCTCACTGTCAGCAAAGCCAACATCGACGAAATGCTCCTGCGCCTGGGCCGCGCCTTCTCGCGAGTGCGCACCGCCCAGTTGCTATGCCGCAAGGGCATTGCCGTTTGAGCTGAGTTACTCCAACCAATTACCCGAACCGTCTCGCGGTATAACGCACGCCCCACGCCTGATTCTTTTGGCGTGGGGCATTTTTTTGTGATGCTGGCGATCAAATAGCAAGCGTAATGAACCCTGACGAACGGCGCAGGTCGATTAGCTTGTATGGCTCAAGTGAGCCAACCCCCATTCAGGAGCTGCCCCATGGATTTCATTCGTATCATCATCGCTATTCTGTTGCCGCCACTGGGCGTGTTTCTGCAGGTCGGGTTTGGCGGGGCGTTCTGGCTGAACATTCTGCTGACGTTGTGCGGCTACATTCCGGGGATCGTGCATGCGGTGTATATCATCGCCAAGCGTTGAGTCCGGCGGCGCAACTTAGATAGCTTTCGCGAGCAGGCTCGCTCCTACACTGGATCTGTGTTGTACACAGTTCCTCTGTGGGAGCGAGCCTGCTCGCGAACGGGACGACACGGTTTTCAGTCAACCAGTCCCATCACCCGCCGATAAAACGTCCACTCCTGCTCCAGTGCATGCGCCTGGTTGGCCGCGCGACGAAAGCCGTGACGTTCGTCAGGGTAGTAATGCGCTTCGACCGGGATGCCGTTGTGCTCCAGCGCCGCGACCATGTCGCGGGTCTGTTGCGGCACGACCACCGCGTCCAGTTCACCCTGGAAGAAAATCACCGGCACGCGAATATTGTCTGCGTGCAGCAATGGCGTGCGGGCGGCATAGCGTTCGGCATCTCCCTCGGGATCGCCGATCAGCCAGTCCAGATAATCGCCCTCGAACTTGTGCGTGGCCCGTGCCAAAGCCACCGGATCGCTGACGCCATAGAGGCTGGCGCCTGCGCGGAAAACCTGCCTGAACGCCAGTGCGCACAATGTGGTGTAACCACCTGCACTGCCACCGCGAATGAACGCGCGGTCACCATCGATCAGACCTTGGTCAGCGAGATAACTCACCACCGCGCAGGCATCCTCGACATCCACCTCGCCCCAGCGCAGATGCAGCGCTTGCCGATATTCGCGACCATAGCCACTGCTGCCGCGATAGTTGAGGTCGGCGACGGCAAAGCCGCGCTGCGTCCAGTACTGGATGCGCGGATCGAGGATCGGATAGCACGCCGACGTCGGGCCGCCGTGGATGAACACCACCAGCGGCGGTTTCGCTTCACCGCTCATGGCCGGGTAAAAGAAACCGTGCGCCTCGCCGGAGCCGCTCGGATAACGCAAGGTCTGCGGACGGCTGATGCGTTCGGCGGGCAATGGAGCCACGCCGCCAGCGAGGATTTTCACGGCATGCGAGACACGATCAATGGCAATCACTGCTGACGGGCTCACCGGCGTTGCGGCAATGCAATAGATGAACT
The DNA here is from genome assembly GCF_025910115.1 of Pseudomonas sp. RG1. Lineage (NCBI taxonomy): Bacteria > Pseudomonadati > Pseudomonadota > Gammaproteobacteria > Pseudomonadales > Pseudomonadaceae > Pseudomonas > Pseudomonas sp. RG1. Next base: position 70,580 of record NZ_JAPCIK010000052.1, on the reverse strand, counting down.
GTTGATCCATCGCCAGGTGGCGGAAGCGGCTGTAGTCGCCGCTGAAATCTTCATCGCCAAGGGCCAGGCGACCGAAACCATCCTCGTTCCAGCTGGCTAAGAATTGATCACCGACAGGCAGCCACGTGCAGCCGCCCAGTTGCCAGGGCGCAGGCGCGTGATCGGCCTCGGCACTCGGTAGCGCGTGCAAGCCATCGGACGTTTCGACCCATGGCTGCCAGTAGCCGCCACGATCTGTCAGGCAGTAGAGCCGGCCGTCGGCGTCGAAACGCGGCTGCTGGATCGACTCCTCGATCTGCTCGCCGGCAATACAACGAGGCGCAGAAAAATCACCTTCCGCAATCATCAACCGCGTCGAGGTCCACGGCTGATGCGGTCGGCTCCACTCGATCCATGCCAACCGCTGGCCGTCGGGGCTCAGCGTTGGCGACGCGTAGAAATCAGCACCTTCGGCCAGCACCTTGCGCGTGCCGGTCGCCAGATCAATCGCCACCAGGCGATGTCGATCCTGCTGCTCTTCGACCGCCAACACCCGGCCAGCGGCGAATTGCAGATCGCCGTAGCGGCAGTCAGTCGACGTCAGCGCGACCGGCTCGCCATCCAGCGCCTGCTGATACATCTGCTGATCCGCTTCATTGACGAAAACCACCCCGTCAGGCGTCAGACAAAACGCACCACCGCCATATTCGTACACGCGGCTACGCACGCTGAAACCGTCCGGCGTCAGACGTTTCGCCATGCCATCGCGCCAATGCCAGATTCGGCACGCGGCGTCCTCGGGGCGATATTCATTCCAGAACACACCATGGGCGCCGAGCTGCAGTTCGGCGAAGTCGGTTCCGGCGGCGACGGCCTGGGCGGCGCTGAAAGGCTCAGCCCTTGGCGATGAGGCGTGAGTTTCGTTCATTGCGAAAGGCCAATTGTTCGATGGTTTGAGTGGCGCTCTCGGCTTCTTCGCGGGCCTTGAGGATCACGCCGTGATGTTCGGATTTGCTGCACACCGGGTCGGCGTTACTGGCGTCGCCGGTGAGCATGAAAGCCTGGCAGCGGCAGCCGCCGAAGTCTTGTTCTTTCTCGTCGCAAGAGCGGCACGGCTCGGGCATCCAGTCGTAACCGCGAAAACGGTTGAAGCCGAACGAGTCGTACCAGATGTGCTGCATGCTGTGATCGCGCACGTTGGGAAACTGCACAGGCATCTGGCGGGCACCATGGCAGGGCAGGGCGGTGCCGTCCGGGGTGACGGTCAGGAAGATGCTGCCCCAGCCGTTCATGCAGGCTTTCGGGCGTTCTTCGTAATAGTCCGGAGTGACGAAAATCAGCTTGCACGGATGCCCTTCGGCTTCCAGCTTGGCCCGGTATTCGTTGGTGATGCGTTCGGCGCGCACCAGTTGCTCCTTGGTCGGCAGCAGACCGACACGGTTGAGCTGCGCCCAGCCGTAGAACTGGCAAGTGGCGAGTTCGACGAAGTCAGCCTCCAGCGCAATGCACAGCTCGATGATGCGGTCGATCTTGTCGATGTTGTGCCGATGGGTGACGAAGTTCAGCACCATCGGATAGCCGTGGGCCTTCACTGCGCGAGCCATTTCCAGCTTTTGCGCAAAGGCCTTTTTCGAGCCCGCGAGCAGGTTGTTCACTTGCTCGTCGCTGGCCTGAAAACTGATCTGGATGTGATCGAGCCCGGCCTTTTTGAAGTCGCTGATTTTCTGCTCGGTCAGGCCAATGCCGGAGGTGATCAGGTTGGTGTAGAAACCCAACTGCCGCGCTTCACGGATAAGTTCGGCCAAGTCCTGACGCACCAGCGGTTCGCCGCCGGAAAAGCCCAATTGCGCCGCGCCCATCTCCCGCGCTTCACGGAACACCTTGATCCATTGTTCAGTGGTCAACTCTTTGCCCTGCTCGGCAAAATCCAGTGGATTGGAGCAGTACGGGCATTGCAGCGGGCAGCGGTAAGTCAGCTCGGCGAGCAACCACAGCGGCAGGCCGACTTGCGGTTTGGCCGGCAGATCAGCCAAGGGTGAGCCAGTGTTGCTCACGGGCAACCTCCATGAATTGCTCGACGTCGTCACCGAGCTCGGGCACGCCGGGGAACTGCTTGTCCAGTTCGGCAATGATCGCCGCGACATCACGCTCACCGTCAATCAGGCCGCCAATCAGCGCGGCCGTTTCGTTGAGCTTGATCATGCCTTCCGGATACAGCAAGACATGGCCCTTTTGCGCCGGCTCGTATTGGAAGCGATAGCCCGGGCGCCAGCTCGGCACTTTGCTGCGGTCGAAACTCATAAGATGATTCCTTTATGCCAGACCCGTTGTTCGGTCACGCTGTGATACGGCGGACGGTTCAGTTCATAGGCCATGCTCATGGCATCGAGCATGCTCCAAAGAATGTCCAGTTTGAACTGGAGAATTTCCAGCATGCGCTCCTGGCCTTCGCGGGTCTTGTAATGCTCAAGGGTGATCGCCAGCCCATGTTCGACGTCACGCCGCGCCTGACCGAGACGGGTGCGGAAGTATTCGTAACCGGCCGGGTCGATCCATGGGTAATGCTGCGGCCAGCTGTCCAGACGCGACTGGTGGATCTGCGGCGCGAACAGTTCGGTCAGAGAGCTGCTGGCGGCCTCCTGCCAACTGGCGCGACGGGCGAAGTTGACGTAGGCATCGACGGCGAAACGCACGCCGGGCAGCACCAGTTCCTGGGAGCGCAATTGGTCCGGATCGAGGCCAACAGCCTGGCCCAGACGCAGCCAGGCTTCGATGCCGCCATCTTCACCGGGTGCGCCGTCGTGGTCGAGCAAGCGCTGAATCCACTCGCGGCGGATTTCCCGATCCGGGCAATTGGCAAGGATCGCCGCGTCTTTCAGGGGAATGTTCACCTGATAGTAGAAGCGGTTGGCGACCCAGCCCTGAATCTGCTCGCGGGTCGCGCGGCCTTCGTACATCGCCACGTGGTAGGGGTGGTAGATGTGGTAATAGGCGCCTTTGGCGCGCAGGGCCGCTTCGAATTCGGTGGGGGACAGCGGGGTGTCGGTCATGTCTTTTCTCCGGGAACAACCCTGGAAATCTCTGGTGTCTGTGCTGGCCTCTTCGCGAGCAGGCTCGCTCCCACAGTTGATCGCATTCCAATGTGGGAGCGAGCCTGCTCGCGATAGACCGCGCAGCGGTCTCGATTGCTTAAAGCACGATACTCATGCCATCAAACGCCACTTCAACATTACGCCGCACCAGCTCTGCACGCTCCGGCGAATCCTCGTCGAGGATCGGGTTGGTGTTGTTGATGTGGATAAGTACCTTGCGCTGCTCGGGCAACTGCTCCAGCACTTCGAGCATACCGCCGGGGCCGTTCTGCGCCAGGTGGCCCATCTCGCTACCGGTGCGGGTGCCGACGCCACGGCGCTGCATTTCATCGTCATCCCACAGCGTGCCGTCGACCAGCAGGCAATCGCTGCCCGCCATGATTTCCAGCAGCGGCGCATCGACCTTGCCCAGCCCCGGCGCGTAGAACAGCTTGCCGCCAGTGTTGAGGTCTTCAACGATCAAACCGATGTTGTCGCCCGGATGCGGATCGAAACGGTGCGGCGAATACGGCGGCGCGGCGCTGCGCAACGGCAACGGGGTGAAACGCAGATTCGGGCAGGCGGCTACGGTGAAGCTCTGGTCGAGCTCGATACGGTTCCAGTCCAGCCCGCCGTTCCAGTGGGTGAGCATCTTGAACAGGGGAAAACCGGTGCTCAGGTCTTCGTGAACCATGTCCGTGCACCAGACCTGATGCGGGCAGCCTTCGCGCAGGCTGAGCAGGCCGGTGGTGTGGTCGATCTGGCTGTCCATCAGGATGATCGCGCTGATGCCGGTGTCGCGCAGGGCGCGGCCTGGTTGCATCGGGGCGAAGCTTTGCAGTTGCGCGCGGATGTCCGGCGAGGCATTGCACAACACCCAGTTCACGCCGTCATCGGAAATGGCGATGGACGATTGGGTACGGGCCTTGGCGTTCAGGCTGCCGTCGCGAAAACCTGCGCAGTTGACGCAGTTGCAGTTCCACTGCGGAAAACCGCCACCGGCGGCCGAACCCAGAATCTGGACGAACATGAACGCTCCATCATTTCAACGCGGAAAATAAAACGCCTCGGCGAGCCGAGGCGTTGCACTGCGATTCTGCGTAAGCAGAACTCAGCGGCTGGCGAAGTACATGGTGACTTCGAAGCCGATACGCAGGTCGGTGTAAGCAGGTTTGGTCCAGGCCATGAGATGTCTCCTTCTGAGGGTTGGGATAGCGCTATCCATAGTTATAGTCCACGGCAGCGCGGTGATGTTCCAATTAGTTAGGCGGCTATGTTACTCAAAATTTCAACGCCGTGACCCGTGAATCTTTGAGAAAGCTCCTTGCAGCCTCGGTAATGATCAGTTTGTCGCTTGCCACCGCGCGTCCGGCATCGATTCATTGGCCAGGCAATGCCAGCCGCCCTCGGCATGGATCAGACGCTGCGCAGCATCGAGCAAAGCCTGACGATTCAGCTGCTGGATCGCCGCGACCAACTGCTCACGGTAATCCGACGAATGGCCAGCGAGTTTGCCCTGCCACAGCAGCTCGGCGGCATCCTTGGTGGACAGCGTGGCGTCGTCGAACTGATCTGCAAGAACTTGGCGCTGTTGCTTGAGGCTTGCGTCATCGAGCGTTTCGATCAACGCGGGGATGTTTTTGAGGAACTCTTGAATGTATTCGAGCAACTCGGCGGCCGAAGTCGTCGGCGATTGCACGCCAAAGACAATCGCGGTCCTGCCGTGCAATTGACGCAGCGCGCTGAACACGGCGTACCCCAATTGCAATTCGACACGCAGGCGCTGGTAAAAAGGCGTCTGGCACACCTGAGCCAGAAGGCGCCATGCAGCTTCATCAGCGATGTCGCGGCTGGCAGTCGGGCAGATCAGCAGCAAGGCGTGTTCGCTGGAGGCCGTGTTGATCTGGCTCCAGTGGTACTGGGCTTGGGCGATCGGTGTCACCGCTAGCTGATTGTCCGGTGTGCCGGGAATGCGGCTCAGCGCCAGGCCCAAGGCTGATTGGGTTTGTTGGTTGAGGCCTAGAGCGAGGCCGTCCCAGCGCGAAGTTGTCCACAGCTGATTGGCGTCCTCGCTGGTTCCAATTGTGGGCAGGGATTTCTCTGGCAACGCTTCGAGTAGTTGGCGGATCGGCATCGACGGTATCTGCACCGCGTCGCGCGGCGAATCGGCGTCGATCATCGTCAGACATTTCAGCGCATGCTTGAGGACACTGGGCATCGGTTCCTGTAATCCAGTCATTTTCAGCAGGCATTGGTTACCTGCGGCGCTGAAAGACAAGTCCACTCCGGCTTCGGACGCATCCTGTCGGGTCTGGCGCAGACTGCGCTGCAATCTTGCGCGCAGATCGGCGCTGGCCGCCGTCTCGACCTGCCAGCGCAGGTAAATCGCGCCCTCATCGCTGTTGTCCGGCAGGGCCAGGCTGAACTGCATCGGCGATCGCTCGCGACGACTGCGCGAGCGATCCTGGGCGAAGGTGCGCAGGCCACGGTGGGCGCTGGTCTGGCCGCGAATCAGTCCGGCGTTGGCCAGCGGTTCACTGGCGCGCAAGAAAGGATTGGCGGCGGGCAGATGCCAATGATCGCTGAAGTTATCCACAACGCCGATCTCGCGAAGGATGTGCTCAAGTGCGGTAGCGCCGGATTCGGACAGGCCGAATGCTTGCTGCTCGAGATCGAGCCGTGCCAGTTGCAAAGCGCCGCTGACTTGCTGCTGGCGCTGAAGCAGGGCGGCGTATTCCTCGCGCAACGGCTTCCAGTCCTGACGGGCGAAGAAGCTCAGCCAATCCAGCAGGCGTTCGCGAATGGTATCCAGGCGGTCGCCGTCGGCATGGAATTGAAGATGCAGCAGCGCTTGGCCGGCGAACTGGTAGAGCGGCGTGGCTTTCAGGCCGTCAGCCAGATTCTGTTGATGCAGGTATGCGAGCAATCCACCAGGTTTTGCGCTATTCAACCAATGACAGAGAAAAGCCATCGCCTCGGCGGATGACTCGGGCAACGCGTCGAAAGCAAATAACAGGTTCGTGTGAGCGCCGACCTGTTGATAACTTTTCACTGCCAACGGTGGCGGTGCGGCCTGGGCAACTTTATCCCCAACCGGCAACACCGCTGCGAATTGCTGCGCCAGCTCCCGAAGCTCATCGATACTTTGCGGCCCGACTAGACTGAGGGTCATTTGCCCGGTTCGATAAAAGCGCTGATGGAAGTCTTGCAGCGCCGACTGAAACCCAGGCGATTCGACCTGCAAGCTGTCCCGATTGCCCGCATGAAAACCGCGCAACGGATGCTCCGCTGGTAAACCTTCATACAAGGCAAACTGCTGTTGCGCTGTCGGATCCTGCGACCAGGCGACAAACTCCGCCTGCAGCACTTCCCGTTCACGCAGTTGATCGTCCAGATTCATCCGTGGCCGGGCGAGCATGTCTGACAGACGCTCGAGCCCCGCGCTGAAGGACGACACAGGCAACTCGAAGAAAAAGTCCGTGGTGCGCTCGCGGGTGCTGGCATTCACCTGCCCGCCGTGACGTTGCACGTAGGCCATCAGCCCTTCGTCTGTGGGAAAACGCTCGGTGCCGAGAAACAGCAAGTGCTCGAGAAAATGCGCCAGCCCCGGCCATGCCAGCGGCACGTCATGACTGCCGGCCGCCACGCGCAACGCGGCAGCGCTGCGCTTGAGACCGGGCACGTGGCGCAGGGTCACGTGCAGGCCGTTGGCCAGGGTTTCAGAGTGGGGGCGGGGATGAGTCGGCGCGGGCATGGGCACTTCCAGAACAGTGAAGTGCCCATGCTAGCGGATTAGCGGCGGTTGAGCGCGCCGTAAAGCTCCGGGCGGCGATCGCTGAGATAGCGATTGGCCTGACGTGAGTCGTTCATCAATTGGCGGTCCAGTTCACCGACGATCAACGCCTCGTCCAGGCCTGCCAGAGCGATACGGCTGCCGTCCGGTGCGGCAATGCTGCTTTGCCCGCAATACTGGATATCGCCTTCATGTCCGCAGTAATTGGCATAAGCCACGTAGCACTGGTTTTCGAAGGCGCGGGCACGCACGGTGACATCGGCGACGAAGTCGAACGGAATCATGTTCGCCGTCGGCACCACGATCAGCTCGGCGCCGGCCAAGGCTAGGCGCCGGGCGTTTTCCGGAAACTCCAGGTCGTAGCAGATCAGGAAGCCGAGCTTCCAGCCGTTCAATTCAACCACCGGCAAGTCGGAGTCACCGGGGCTGAACATTGACCGGTCGAGATCGCCAAACAGATGCGACTTTCGATAGTTGCACAGGCGCTCGCCGTGGGCGTCGATCAGCTGCACGGCGTTGTAGATCTGCCCGTCGGCGGTGCGCTCCGGATAACCGTAAACGATCGCCAGACCCGCAGCCTTGGCAATCCGGCCGATCTGCTGCGCCCATTCACCGTTGTAGACCTCGGCCAGCGTGCTCACCGCTTCGGCGCCGATGTTGTAGCCGGTCATGAACATCTCCGGCAGCACCAGCAGGTCGGCTCCCTTGGCCTCCATCGCTACCTGATGCAGGCGCTGCAGGTTGGCGGCGGGGTCCAGTGGCAGCGGTGGACATTGGTAAACGGCTACGCGCATCGGGGAATCCTCTTACTCGGGCAGGGCGATAGGGCCGATGTCTTTGAACACATCACCCGGGCCCGGGTTCTCTTTATGTGTCGAACCGCCGAAATGTTTCATGATGCCCCACACCGCGTTGAGCGAGGTCTGCACCGCGCCTTCAACCCACGCGGGCGTCCATGACACATCGTCGCCAGCGATGAAGATCCCGCGCTGCTCGGCCGGCATGTCGTCCTGCATGAAGTGCGCGTACATGCGCTGGTTGTAGCGGTAATGGCCGGGCAGGGCGCCCTTGAAGGCGCCGAGGAAGTACGGATCGGCTTCCCACGACACGGTGATCGGATCGCCGATGATCCGCGCGGCGATGTCGACTTTCGGGTAGATCTTTTTCAGCGCGTTCAATGCCAGCTCAACGCGTTTTTCTACCGGATGCGGGAGCATTTTCAGCGCGTCGCTCATCCACGAGTACGACAGGCAGATCACCCCCGGCTTGTCGTCACCGTTGTCGAACAGATAGGTGCCGCGGGTCAGGCGATCGGTGAGGGTCATGCTCATCACATCGCGGCCGGTTTCTGGATCTTTGTCCTTCCAGAATGGCCGGTCGACCATCACGAAGGTTTTCGACGACTGCATGTAGCGTGTGCGGTCGAGGGCCATCCACATCTTCTGCGAGAACAGGGTTTCGTCGCATTCGATCTGAGTGGTCAGCAGCCAGCTCTGGCAGGTTGTCAGGACGGCGGCGTATTCGCGGGTGTCACCGTTGTTGTCGGTTACGGCGAAACGGCCTTGCGGTGCGTGAGCGATTTTCTTCACACCGGAACGCGGTGCGCCACGGTGCAGTGATTTCAGGCTGGTGCCCGCCGGCCAGTGCACGCAGCGCTCCGGCACATGGCGCCAGATGCCCTGCGGCACCTGCTCGACGCCACCGACCACCAGGTGCTGGTGATCGTCGCAATTGGTCATTACCACGCGGAAGATTTCCAGCATCGAATTGGGAAAGTCTGAATCCCAGCCGCCGGTGCCGAAACCGACCTGACCGAACACTTCGCGGTGCTGGAACGACAATTTGGCGAAGGCTTTCGAGGTGGCGACGAAGTCGTAAAAGGTCCGGTCGTCCCACAGCGGCACCAGCTTGTTCCACAGCTCTTTCAGGCGCGGCACATCGCGATCACGGATGGCTTGCTGGATGTCGGAGAACTGCGAACCGGCTTCCAGCGCATCTGCCCAGGCGTCAGCCACTTCCTGAAACAATGCAGGAAGATCCTTGAGGCTTTCGGCGTAATAGGTTTCGCCTTCCAGATCGATCACGGTGCTACCAGAAGCGCCGGTCAACGGGTTGGGAAAAGGCTTGGTTTCGAGGCCGAGCTTGTCGACGTAGTGATAGAACGCGGTGGAGGACACTGGAAAGCGCATGCCGCCAAGCTCGGCGACGATGGCGTCGGTGCCGTTGAAGGCTTGCGAGCGCAGACGACCGCCGAGTTTCGACGCCTCGTACACCACCGGCTTCAAACCGAGTTTCATCAGTTCATACGCAGCCACCAGACCGGCAATACCCGCGCCGACAATCGCCACCTCAGCGCCATGGTGCTGCTCGGGAATGCTGCCCAGGCCGGCGGGATGCTCGATCCAGTCGTCAAACGCGAACGGAAAGTCCGGACCGAAAATGGTGACTGGTTTTTTTCCGTCTGCAGGATGGCGATTGTTCTTGTTCATGGCTGACCTTATTGGCGACCCGACGCAGGTTCGCGTCTGAGTATAGGAAAAGATGCCAGCCATTCTAGGGAGCGTGGAGCGCGTTAATAAGACGCAATGTGTCGTCGTTTTGCCTGATTGTTGTGCAGACTGACGATTGCGGGCTGCATACCGACCAAAAAAGTGGGAGCGAGCCCGCTCGTGAAGCGGCTCAGCCAGAATGCCCGGCCAATGCTCAGACCGGCTGCCCGCGATCAATCTTGCTGCTCAGAATGATCGAAGTCGTAGTTTTCTCCACCCCATCGACGCTGCCAATCTGATCCAGCAATTGATCCAACTGCTCCGGCGAATCGGTGCGCAACCACGCCACATAATCAAACTCGCCACTCACCGCACACAGCAGCTGCACCTGCGCCATCGCACTCAAGCGCCGCAGCACGTCCTTGCCGGAACGCGGCTGCACCTTGATCCCGACGTAGGCTTGCAAGCCACCATCGACCACACGCTGACCCAAGCGCACGCCATAACCGGTGATTACCTTGGCCTTTTCCAGCCGGGCCAGACGCGACGTCACCGTCGTGCGAGCAATGCCTAGCTGACGGGCGAGCATGGCCACGCTTTCGCGGGCGTTGATTTGCAGCGCGGCGATTAGCTGGCGGTCGATTTCGTCGAGGATGGGTTGGCGGGTGTCTGGCAAGGGGGACTCCGGTGGCATGGGACAATCAGGTTAAGGATGGTACAGGGACAATCGCGTTGGGGCTTTCTGCGTTCTCTCAAACGGATTTTCCTGCGCAGTTCCAGAACGTTGCGCCCGCCGAGACGAAACCCAACCACTCGCCCACAAAAAAGCCGCGCATCAAGCGCGGCTTTTCAATTTGGTGGGCCCACACGGACTCGAACCGTGGACCAAAGGATTATGAGTCCTCTGCTCTAACCAACTGAGCTATAGGCCCTCAGTAGGCCGCGGATTATAGCGACGGTTTCGCGGCTGTGCTATCCGAAAAATCCGATACGGTTATATGCAGAAACGTCGCGGCGAATTCCTCCGGTGGCAGCGGCAGGCTGACGATGTAGCCCTGTATCTGTTCGCACCCTTCAGCAGCGAGGAATTGTTGTTGCGCCTGGGTTTCCACGCCTTCGGCAATCACGGTGAATTGCATGCTGCGACCGAGCGCGATGATGGCGCGTACGATCGCTGCGTCGTGGGGGTCGTCAGGCAGTCCGCGGACGAAGGATTGATCAATCTTGAGGATGTCCAGCGGCAGGCGTTTGAGGTAGCTGAGCGAGGAGTAGCCGGTGCCGAAGTCATCGATCGCCAGCTGCACGCCGAGGTGTTTGAGTTGGTGTAGCACTGCCAGCGCCTCTTCGGCCTGACTCATGATGAAGTTCTCGGTAATTTCCAGTTGCAGTAAATCCGGCCTGAGGTGGTTGTCCTTGAGCAGTTGTTCGATGCGCACCAACAGGTTGGGCTGACGCAATTGCGCACCGGCGAGGTTGACCGAAAGCGGACCGAGCGGTTGGTAGATCTCGTTCCACTCGAACATCTGCCGGCAAGCGGTCTCCAACACCCAGTCACCGATCTGCAGGATCATGCCGTTTTCTTCCGCTAACGGAATGAAATGCTCGGGCGGCACGTCGCCGAAGGTCGGGTGACGCCAGCGAATCAACGCCTCTGCACCGACCAGACTGTGATCGACCAGGCTGATTTTCGGTTGGTAATAGAGAAACAGCTCATCGCGCTCGATGGCGCGGCGCAGTTCGTGTTCCAGCGCTATGCGCTCGCTGGCTTGGGCAGTGAGGTCGCGGGTGTAGCTTTCGACGCGGTTGCGTCCTTTGGCTTTGGAGCGGTACATCGCCGCGTCGGCGTTTTTCACCAGCGTGGCCACATCGCAACCGTCGCGGGGATAGAGGCTGGTGCCGATGCTGGCGCTGATAAAGAACTCGTGTTCGCCGGCCTGGAACGGCGCACCGAAGCAGTTGAGCAGTTTCGTCGCGATGTTGTCGGCGTCGCTGGCTTGCTGCAAGCCTGGCAACAGGATGATGAATTCGTCACCGCCCAATCGCGCGACCGTGTCGATATCGCGCAGTTGTTCTTTCAAGCGCACGGCGATGCCCTTGAGCAACAGGTCGCCGACCGGGTGACCGAGGCTGTCGTTGATGTGTTTGAAGCGGTCGAGATCGAGAAACAGCACCGCGCCCTGGCCGCCATTTTCCTGCTGGCTGGTCAGGGCCATTTGCAGGCGACTCTCGAACAAGGTGCGGTTGGGCAAACCGGTGAGCGGGTCGTGGTGGGCCTGATAATCGAGTTTGGCCTGGGCATGCTTGAGGCTGGAAATATCGGCGAACACCGCGACGAAGTGAGTGATGAACTTGTCGCGATTGCGCACCGCGCTGATCGTCAGCCAGCTCGGGTACAGCTCGCCGTTCTTGCGCCGGTTGGAAATCTCGCCTTGCCAGTGTCCCTCGTCGGTCAATTGATGCCACATCGCAGCGTAGAAAGCGCTGTCATGCAGCCCTGACGCCAGCAAGCGTGGCGTGTGGCCCAGCGCTTCACTTTCGCTGTAACCGGTGATTTCGGTGAAAGCACGATTGACGGCGCTGATGTGTTGTTGAGTATCGGTGATCAATACGCCCTCGGCGGTGCTCTCGAAAACGGTCGCGGCCTGCTGCAGTTTTTCCTGCATGAGATGGCGTTCGGTGATGTCGCGGGCGATGGTCAGCATGCAATCCTCGTCGCCAATCGGCAGCGGTCGACTGGACACTTCGCACAGGCGAATCTGCCCGTCGCTGCGACGGATGTGGCATGTGAAGTCGCGGACGAAACCGTCGCGTTGCAGCAGGTCGAGCATCTGTTTGCGTTCGTTGAGGTTGACCCATATACCCAGATCCAGCGTCGAACGATCCACTGACATGGCGCTGTTGAAACCGGTGATGCGGCTGAAACCTTCGTTGACCTCCAGCAGCAGGCCGTCGCTCTGGCGCGACAGCAACAGGCCATCCGGCGACGCATGGAAAGCCTTGGCGAACTTCTCTTCAGAGGTTTGCAGTTGCTGTTGGGTTTCCTTGAGCTGGCTGATGTCGCGCACCACGACTACCAGCGCCGGCGTGGTATCGAGGTCGAAGGGTTCGGCGGAAATCAGCCCGGTGAAGACTTGGCCGTTGTTGCGGCGAAAGGGCATTTCCAGATTACGGATACTGCCGGCCTGCAAACGCTGCAAAAGGCCCGGCCCGACGCCGGGAATGCCCCAGATATTGAGGTTGGTGGCGGTCTGCCCGATCACGTCCTCGGCCCTGAGGCCGATCTGCTCTTCGAAGGCCTCGTTGACCTCCAGCAGGCAGCCGTCGGACAGGCGTGCAATCACCAGAATGTCCGGGCATTGCTCGAACACTGACGCGAACTTCTGCTCGGACAGCCGCAGCGCTTCTTCGGTGCGTTTGATTTCGCTGATATCGATCATCAACCCGCGCATCACCGGTTCGTGGCCATGCTCGATCAGGCTGACAATGTCGCGCACCCACAGGCAGCGGCCGTCGGCGGTGATTACGCGATAGTCGACGATGTGATCGCGGCCCTGGCGCAACGCTTCCCTGCAATAGTTCTGCGTGCGGGTCAGGTCGGCCGGGTGAATGATGTTGTGCCAGAAACCCGGAATCAGCCAGTGAGATTGTGGATAACCGAGCAAGTCTTCAGCATGGGGCGAAACATAGCTGTAGGTGAAGTCGCTCATCCGCGCTTCCCAGGCGATGGCTGACAAGCTCTCCACCAGGCCGCGGTAGTGATATTCGCTGCTGCGCAGCTCTTGTTCGAGGTCGATGCGCCGGCTGATTTCCGAACTCAGGCGGCGGTTGATGCGAATCACCACGGCGAGGATCGTCATCAGCAGCAACAGACCGGGCAGACCGTACATCAGCAGGTCCGACCAGAACGTGCGGTGGTCGAGCACATTGCCGACCCAATGTTCCTGGATGCTACTGATTTCCGCCGGGGTCATGTCGGCGAGGACTTTATCAAGTATCCCGACCAGCACCTTGTTGTCGCGGGGCACGGCCATCGCCAATTGATAGCGATATGGGGTTTCGCCGCTGACGTAGAGGCCGTCGAGCTTGAGCTGGCGCAGGCTCCACACGCTGGAAGCGAGATCGCCGACCACCGCGTCCACTTCATCGGTCGCCAAAGCTTGCAGCGCCGAGCTGACATTGGGCATGGCGACCAGATTCAGATCGGGGTGGTGAGTACGCAGCAGTTCGTGGGGGGCGTAGTTTTCCACCACGGCGATTTTCAGACCGTACAGGTCGTCGAGTTTGCGCGGCTGGGCGCCGCCGACATGGGCAAGGATGACGATCGGGAAGTCGAGGTACGGCCGGGTAAATGCCAGGTAATTCTGGCGCTCCGGCGTGGACATGATCCCTGGCAGCAAATCGATCTTGCCTTTTTTCACCTGCTCCAGCACCACCGTCCAGCTTGCCGGTTCGATCGGCGTCAGCTTGATCGCCAGACGTTGGCGAATCACGTCGATATAGTCAGCGGCCAGACCCTGATAGCGGTTCTGATCGTCACGAAATTCGAAAGGCGGCCACGACGCGTCGACACCCAGGCGCAAGTCAGGGTGAGCCGCCAGCCAGCTGCGTTCTTCATCGGTGAGAGTCAGCGCGTCAGCCGTGGCGGTGCAGATCATCAATGACAGCAGAAAAAGCACGGGCGCCAGTCTGGGCATAACGCTCTCGTCACGGCTTGGGGATGATTGTTTCGAGTGTAGACGGGGTACGCGGCGGGGAGGGCGGAGCGGGGAATTTAATCTGCCATAAAACAAAACCCCCGGCCTGGGCCGGGGGTTCTGGTATCACTCGTCGAGGAAGGAGCGCAGATGCTCGCTTCGCGTCGGATGGCGCAGCTTGCGCAGCGCCTTGGCTTCGATCTGACGGATCCGCTCACGCGTTACGTCAAACTGTTTGCCAACTTCTTCGAGCGTATGGTCGGTGTTCATGTCGATACCGAAACGCATGCGCAGTACCTTGGCTTCACGGGCAGTGAGGCCGGACAGCACTTCGCGAGTCGCTTCCTTCAGACTTTCCACCGTGGCGACATCGATTGGCGACTGCATGGTCGAGTCTTCGATGAAGTCGCCCAGATGGGAGTCTTCGTCATCACCGATCGGGGTTTCCATGGAGATCGGCTCTTTGGCGATCTTCAGTACCTTGCGGATCTTGTCCTCAGGCATTTCCATGCGTTCGCCCAGCTCTTCCGGAGTCGGTTCGCGACCCATTTCCTGCAACATCTGCCGGGAAATACGGTTGAGCTTGTTGATCGTCTCGATCATGTGCACCGGAATACGGATGGTGCGGGCCTGGTCGGCGATCGAGCGAGTGATCGCCTGGCGGATCCACCAGGTGGCATAAGTCGAGAACTTGTAACCACGACGGTATTCGAACTTGTCCACCGCCTTCATCAGACCGATGTTGCCTTCCTGGATCAGATCGAGGAATTGCAGGCCGCGGTTGGTGTACTTCTTGGCGATCGAGATCACCAGACGCAGGTTGGCTTCAACCATCTCTTTCTTCGCGCGGCGGGCCTTGGCCTCACCGATCGACATGCGACGGTTGATGTCCTTGATTTCTGCGATGGTCAGACCGGTCTCGGTTTCCAGCGCAATCAGCTTCTGCTGGCAACGGATGATGTCCGGCTGCACGCGACCGATGGCTTCGGCGTACTTGCTCTTGCCTTTGGCCAGCGCGTCGGACCAGCTTTCGTCGACTTCGTTGCCCGGGAACTGACGCAGGAAATCGGCGCGCGGCATACGTGCATCACGTACGCACAGCTGCATGATCGCGCGCTCTTGCTGACGCAGACGATCCAGGGCACTGCGCACACGCTCGACCAGGGCTTCGAATTGCTTCGGCACCAGTTTGATCGGCATGAACAGCTCGGCCAGGGCCAGCAGCTCGGCAACCGCTGCCTTGTTGTGACGACCGTGCTTTTTCAGGGCCTTGCGGGTGATTTCCATCTGGTCGGCGACGGCGCCGAAGCGCTGTGCAGCGATGACCGGATCCGGACCGCTTTCGGCTTCTTCTTCGTCGTCGGAAGATTCGGCATCATCGTCGTCAGTGTCGTCGTCAGCCTTGACGGCTTTCGGGTCAACCGGCGGCGGCACTTCTGCCGCAGGCGGCGCGATGCCGTCGTCCGGGTCGATATAACCGCTCAGGACGTCGGACAGGCGACCACCTTCGGTGGTGACGCGGGTGTACTCGGAGAGAATGTGGTCAACCGTGCCAGGGAAGTGCGCAATTGCGCTCATCACTTCACGAATGCCTTCTTCGATCCGCTTGGCGATTTCGATTTCGCCTTCACGGGTCAGAAGCTCGACCGTACCCATTTCACGCATGTACATGCGCACCGGGTCAGTGGTGCGACCGATATCGGTCTCCACCGCCGCCAACGCAGCGGCTGCTTCTTCCGCAGCGGCCTCGTCGGTATCGGCGTCGGCCAACATAAGGGCGTCCGCATCCGGAGCACTCTCGTGTACGGGGATCCCCATGTCGTTAATCATGCGGATGATGTCTTCCACCTGCTCCGGATCTGAAATATCCTCGGGCAGGTGGTCGTTGACCTCGGCGTAAGTCAGATACTTCTGCTCACGACCCAGTTTGATCAACTCAATAATACGAGACTGCTGTTGCGCTTTTCCGGACATAACACCCTATCCACTGAAGGTCTTGGCGGGCAAAAAACAAGCCGAGGATTATACCTGAGCTATGACCTCACGCGCCAGTTGAGGTCGGGTTTGATGCGGAAACATTGCGACTTAAAAGGTCGCGCAGTTGATTTTTCTCTTCGACGCTCAGTTCGCTTTGCCGCGCTTTCCTGAGTAACTGTTCGAGATTTCGCTCGCGTTGGCGGGCGGACAAGCTAGTAATGGTGTCGAAAAACTGTTGTTCAAGGTTATCTCCGTCAATCAGCCATTCCTTTTCTGCCAGTGCCTTGAGCAAGCGACCCTGTTCAGTGCCGTGCCATCGCGCGATCAACTGAAATGAGTTTAGCTTGGGATTCTTCTGTACGGCTTCGAGCAGCGCCACAAGCAACTGGGCGTTGGTCTGATTTTCATCGGCAATGTGCCCGGCGTCTTCGACGCGCTTGGCCAGTTGCGGATGATGGAGCAATGTTCTCAATGCCGTCAGGGTTGGCGATTCAACGCCAATCGGCGTGCGCGGGCGCTGCTGTTCGCGATCGCCACCACGCTTGCCGTTCTTGTCCCAAGGTTTCTTGTCCCACTTCTTGCCGCCGGCGCCGGGTTTCTTCGGCGTCCATTCCTGCTGCGGCGCGTACATGTCCTGTGCCTGCGGCTGATGGTAGTCGCTGTAGTCCGGCATGGCGTCGTAATCGAAGCCCGGATCGTAGGCGGGCGGTGCTTCCTGCGGCGCACTCTGAACCAATTGGCTGACGGTCTCGCTGCTCAGGCCGGTAATCTCGGTCAGTCGCTGACGCATGAGGATGCGCAGGTTCGCTCCCGGCACCTTGTCGATCAATGGTGCGGCGAGGGTGGCCATGTGCGCCTTGCCCTCAAGCGAGCGCGGGTCGGCTTCTTCGGTCAGTTGCTGGAAAAAATAATCGGCCAGCGGCTGCGCGTGCTGATTGATGCGCGCCTTGAATGCGTCGGTGCCTTCGGCGCGAACCAGGGTGTCCGGGTCTTCGCCTTCGGGCAAAAACAGGAACCGCGCGCGACGACCGTCCTGCAGACACGGCAGGGTCGCTTCCAGTGCGCGCCACGCGGCGTTGCGGCCCGCCTGGTCGCCGTCGAAGCAGAACAATACGTTCGGCACGACGCGAAACAGGCGCTTGAGGTGTTCTTCGCTGGTTGCGGTACCCAGCGTGGCGACGGCATTGCGCAAGCCTTGCTGAGCTAGGGCGATGACGTCCATGTAACCCTCGACAACGATGATTTCATCGAGGTTGCGATTGTTCTTGCGCGCTTCATAGAGGCCGTAGAGTTCCTGGCCTTTATGGAATACCGGGGTTTCCGGTGAGTTCAGGTACTTGGGCTTGTCGTCGCCCAGTACGCGACCGCCGAAGGCGATGATCCGTCCGCGGGTGTCGCGGATCGGGAACATTACACGATCGCGGAAGCGATCATAGCGCTTGCCGGTTTCGGCGTTCTCGATCAGCAGGCCCGCTTCGATCATGGCCTTCTGTTGCAGGGTGTCGCTGCTCAGATGCTTGAGCAGGTTGTCCCAGCCCGGCGGCGCAAAGCCGAGGCCGAAATCCCGAGCGATCTCGCCGGTCAGGCCGCGGCCCTTGAGGTAATCCACCGCAGCCTTGCGCGACGGATGGCTCTTGAGTGCCTGCCGGTAAAAATCAGCGGCGGCGGTGAGCAGTGGATACAGCGGCGAATCGGTCGGCTGACGCGGCTTACGCTCGCGGCCGCTTTCTTCGCGGGGGATTTCCATGCCGGCGGCTTTGGCCAGATCTTCGACGGCCTGGGGGAAGTCCAGGTTGTCGTGATCCATGAGAAAGCCGAGGGCGTTGCCGCCAGCGCCGCAGCCGAAACAGTAATAGAACTGCTTGTCGGGGCTGACGCTGAACGACGGGGTTTTCTCTTTGTGAAACGGGCAGCAGGCGGTGTAGTTCTTGCCGGCCTTCTTCAATTGCACGCGCGAGCTGACCACGTCGACAATGTCGGTGCGGTTCAGCAGGTCGTCAATGAAGCTCTGGGGAATCAGCCCGGCCATGGCGTTCTCGTCGTCTGCGCTGCAATAAATCCGTTGCGACAGGCTGTCGGACGCGGGCCATTGCTGGAAACGCACAAAAAGTGCGGCTCGACCGGTGTCGTCTGCGTGATCGCTGTCGGGAAGTGTATCTGCCGAAAATCCACTGACGTTAGTACCTATCAGTCTTCGACTATTTGAAAGTGTTGCGCTGAATCCGCTGACGGCCGGTTGTTGGCCTCGGATAGCTCAATAAAGCGGGCACGCATGCAGGTGCCTTGGGCTGATCGTCGTAAGAGGAATCAGTGGGTGTGCTCGTCAGTAGCCTTGAAAGGCTCGTCAGAAAAGACGTGCACCGCTGGCAAAAGAGCCAGGCCTGACGCGGTGAAGCAGATTTGTCTCGGTCGCATCGGCGGCGTCGACGGTGAATCATCAAGCGTTTTACGCAAATGCCATTAGCCCGGCTGAGGGCCGGGCTTAGGCAAGAAGCTTGCTACGAACGTCTGTGGATTAGTACAGACGAACGGCGCGGCGCTGTTCGCGCTGAACTTTCTTGGCGTGACGCTTAACAGCGGCTGCTGCTTTGCGCTTACGCTCAGAAGTTGGCTTCTCGTAAAATTCGCGGCTACGAACTTCAGCCAGTACACCGGCTTTTTCGCAGGAGCGCTTGAAACGACGCAGAGCTACGTCGAAGGGTTCGTTCTCTTTTACTTTGACGGCTGGCATCCAGAGCTACCTTCATTCATTACCGGGGTCAACATCCTCGCGGCAAAAGAGCACTTGAAGACGTCGGTTTTTAAGGGTTGCGGATGTTAACCCCTCATCGCTCGGAATGCAAAGCCTCTGATCGAAAACCGCTGGTCGGGGCATCACGTGGCGACTATTATGCGCGCCTTCGAATTCAGCCTAAACAAGGCGCAAACCCATGCTAGTACTGGGATTAGAAACCTCCTGCGACGAAACCGGCGTCGCATTGTATGACAGTGAACGCGGTCTGCTGGCCGACGCGCTGTTCAGTCAGATCGACCTGCACCGCGTCTATGGCGGTGTGGTGCCGGAGCTGGCCTCGCGTGACCACGTCAAACGCATGCTGCCCTTGATCCGTCAGGTGTTGGCCGAGGCCGACTGCGTGCCGACCGAGATCGACGCTATCGCCTACACCGCAGGTCCTGGCCTGGTCGGCGCGCTGCTGGTCGGTGCGTCCTGCGCGCAGGCGCTGGCGTTTGCCTGGGGCATTCCGGCGCTTGGCGTGCACCACATGGAAGGCCACTTGCTGGCACCGATGCTGGAGCCGAAACCGCCGCAATTCCCGTTCGTCGCTTTGTTGGTTTCCGGTGGTCATACACAGCTGGTTCAGGTCGATGGCATTGGCCAGTACAGCCTGCTCGGCGAGACGCTCGACGATGCGGCCGGTGAAGCCTTCGACAAAACCGCAAAGATGATGGGCCTCAATTACCCCGGCGGGCCGGAAATCGCCAAGCTGGCCGAGAAGGGCGTCGCAGGACGTTTCACTTTTCCGCGTCCGATGTGTGATCGCCCAGGTCTGGACTTCAGCTTCAGCGGCTTGAAAACCTTCGCCCTCAACACCTGGCAGCAATGCGTCAGCGCCGGGGACGACGGCGAGCAAGCCCGGTGCGACATCGCGCTGGCATTCCAGCAGGCCGTGGTGGAGACTTTGACCATCAAGTGCAAGCGCGCCCTGAAACAGGCAGGCATGAAGCGGCTGGTGATTGCCGGCGGCGTCAGCGCCAACAAGGCGTTGCGGGTTTCGCTGGAAAAGATGCTCGGCGATATGAAGGGCGTTGTGTTCTATGCGCGCCCGGAGTTCTGCACCGACAATGGCGCGATGATCGCGTTTGCCGGTTGCCAGCGCCTGAAGGCCGGTCAGCAGGAAAGTCTGGCAATCACCGTGCAGGCACGCTGGCCAATGGAGCAGTTGTCGGCGCTGTAATGAGCGACGCTCACGGACGGCAGTCAGAAATGCCGTTCGCGCCCGGCAAACAGGTCGCGTAGATTGCCGCGATGGCGCCAGACAATCAGCAAGGTCAGCGCGCTCATTGGCAGCAAGGCTTCCGGCTCTTGCCAGGCCAGCAACGGCAGGGTCAGTGGCGTGGCAATCAGCGCAGCCAGCGAGCTGGTGCGGGTCAGGTAGAACGTCAGCAGCCAGGCGCACACCGCCAGCAGCGCGGCGGGTGGATACAGGCCGAGCAGCATGCCAGCGGCAGTGGCAACGCCTTTGCCGCCGCGGAAGCGAAAGTACAAAGGGAACAGGTGACCGATCACGGCGCACACGCCAATCCACGCCTGATCCTGCAGTGAGAGGCCTGCGCTCGAGGCGATCAGCACCGGCAGCAGGCCTTTGCACAGATCACCGAGCAGGGTCAGGATCGCCAGTTTGCGACCGGCCAGGCGCAGCATGTTGGTGGCGCCGGCATTACCCGAGCCACTCATTCGCGGATCCGGATTTCCGGTCAGGCGGCTGAGCAAAATGGCGAAGGACAGCGAGCCGAGCAGGTAGGCGAGAATCGCCAGTAACCAAAACATGCTAACTATTCCGGGCGAGGACGCCCTGATTCTAACGGCGCATCGCGCCCTTGTCGTGCAGCGGAGAGAAGTGCTTGGACAGAGTGTTTATCGAGGGCCTGGAAGTCGACACCGTGATCGGTGCCTACGACTGGGAGCGTGGCATCCGTCAGTGCCTGCGTCTTGATCTGAGCTTCGCCTGGGACAATCGCCCGGCCGCCGCCGGCGACGACCTGACCCTGGCGCTCGATTACGCCAGTGTTTCCACGCGCATTCAGGCCTTCGCCGAGCAGGCGCAGTTCCAGTTGGTCGAAACCTTTGCCGAGCGTCTGGTTGAAGTGCTGATGGCCGAATTCAAGATCACCTGGGTGCGACTGAAACTGACCAAGCCGGGCGCCGTTCCGGCCGCCAAGGGTGGTGTGGGTGTGGAGATCGAGCGCGGATGTCGCTGACTCAGGTCTACCTCGGGCTCGGTAGCAATATCGAGCGCGAAACCCATTTGCGCGCCGGTCTCGATGCGCTGGCCACGTTCCTGGTGGATATCCGATGTTCGGCGGTGTTCGAGAGCCAGCCGGTGGGCATCAAGAGCGGGCCATTCTTCAATTTCGTGGTCTCGGCCTACACGGACCTGCCGTTGATGGAGCTCGATCGGCGCTTGAAATTCATCGAGGCGGACAACGGTCGTTATGCCCCGGATCGCAAGGGCTTGCCGCTGGATATCGACGTGCTGCTGTATGGCGATCTGGTCGGTAAGTTCGACGGATTGGTACTGCCGCGTGCGGAAATTCTGAAAAATGCCTTTGTGCTGTGGCCGTTGTCGTTGATTGCGCCGGAGCGGGTGCATCCGGGGGTGGGCAAGAGCTTTGCGATGTTGTGGGCTGAGGCGCAGATTGATCAGGTGTTGGCGCCGGTGGAGTTCGAGTGGCGGGGGGAGCAATTAACCCCTCCAGATTTGCGTTGATCTGACTTACGTTTTCGCGAGCAGGCTCGCTCCCACATGGGATCGAGGTCTCCGGTGGGAGCGAGCCTGCTCGCGAAGTTTTTTATCAGGCTGTCGCCGCCTCTTTGTAGGCTTTCAACGCCTTCAGTCGTTCCCGCTTCAGCGCTTCGCCCAGTTCCGGCCCCTTGAGTCCCTGCTCCAGCAACGGCTGCACGGCCACTTCCCGCGCGGCTTTCGCCGCTCCGCGCAAATAATCCGCCTGTGGATAACTGCGCTGCTCCAGGCCTTTGCGGCCCCGAGCGTCCATCTCGCACGCGGCGATAAACTCCTCGAAGCGCTGCGGCCGTCGGTAGACATCGAAACTCTGCAGCAGCTCCAGCAGCGTCGAGGCTTTCAGCTCCAGCGCCCGGTGCCCATGGGTGTGGTATTGCCCGACCAGCAGCGCCAGTTCCTGACAGTCTTTGGGGGCTTTGAAGCGCTCGTTGACCGCTTTGATCAGCTTCAGCCCGGTGTGCTCATGGGCGATATGCCTGGGCCATTCTTCTTCCGGCGTCAGGCCTTTGCCCAAGTCGTGCAGCAGGCAGGCCCAGCGCACTGTCAGTGGTTGTTTGTGCAGGGATGATTGCTCCAGCACGCTCAGGGTGTGCAGGCCCGTGTCGATTTCCGGGTGATGGGTCTCTGGCTGCGGCACGCCGAACAAGGCGTCGACTTCCGGCATTAGCTCTTTGAGTGCGCCACAGTCGCGCAAGACCTGGATGAACACCTGTGGACGGTCTTCCATCAGTGCGCGGGAAATCTCTTTCCAACTGCGCTCAGCGGTCAGCGCCTGCAATTCGCCGGACTCACTGAGCTGGCGCATCAGATCCATGGTTTCGTCGGCGACCGTAAAGCCCAATCCTGCGTAGCGTGCGGCAAAGCGGGCAACGCGCAGTACTCGCAAGGGATCTTCGGCGAATGCCGGGGAAACATGGCGAAGGATTCGTGCTTCAAGATCGCGCTGGCCATGGTACGGATCGGTCAGGTTGAGCTGATCGTCCTCGGCCATGGCATTGATCGTCAGGTCGCGGCGAATCAGGTCTTCTTCGAGCGTGACTTCGGGACTCGCGTAGAAAGTGAAACCGCCGTAACCGCGACCGCTTTTGCGCTCCGTGCGGGCGAGGGCATATTCCTCACCGGTTTTGGGGTCCAGAAACACCGGGAAATCTGCGCCGACCGGGCGGAATCCCTTGGCGAGCATTTCTTCAGTGCTTGCACCGACCACGACCCGGTCGACATCAGTGACCGGCAACCCTAAAAGGCGATCACGTACCGCGCCGCCAACCTTGTAAACCTGCATAAAAAACCTCCGTCAGTCCGACAGGATAACCCTTGCGTCAGACTTTCGGAGGCCAGAACCGGATCAAAGATGAATCACGGCCAGATCGAGCCGGCCGTAATCGCCCTCGCTGTGTTCACTGCGCGGCGGCACGTGATGGGTTTTCATGATCTGGTCGCCTTGCAGGGTTTCCAGATGAATGTCGAAGCCCCAGAGCCGGTGCAGGTGCTTGAGCACTTCCTCGGTGGAGTCGCCCAATGGTTTGCGATCGTGTTGCTGATGGCGCAGGGTCAGCGAGCGATCGCCGCGCCGATCAATGCTGTAGATCTGCACGTTCGGCTCACGATTGCCGAGGTTGTACTGCGCGGCCAGGGTTTCACGGATGATCCGGTAGCCGCCCTCGTCATGGATGGCCGGCACCAGCAGGTCGTCTTTCTGGTCGTCATCGAGAATGCTGAACAGCTTCAGATCGCGGATCACCTTGGGGGACAGGTACTGCAGGATGAAGCTCTCGTCCTTGAAACTGCTCATGGCGAACTTGATGGTCGACAGCCAGTCGGAACCGGCGATGTCCGGGAACCAGCGGCGATCCTCTTCGGTAGGCTCTTCGCACATGCGCCGAATGTCGCGGTACATGGCGAAACCCAACGCATAGGGGTTGATGCCGCTGTAGTACGGACTGTCGAAACCCGGTTGGAACACCACGCTGGTGTGCGAGGTGAGGAATTCCATCATGAAGCCGTCGGTGACCAGGCCTTCGTCATACAGATCATTCATCAGCGTGTAATGCCAGAACGTTGCCCAGCCTTCGTTCATGACTTGGGTCTGGCGCTGCGGATAGAAATACTGGGCGATCTTGCGCACGATGCGCACGATTTCGCGTTGCCAGGGTTCCAGCAGTGGCGCGTGTTTCTCGATGAAATAGAGGATGTTTTCCTGCGGTTCGGCCGGGAAGCGGGCGTTGTCCTTGTCGCTGTATTTGTCCGCGCCTTTGGGAATGGTGCGCCACAGATCATTGATCTGCTTCTGCATGTGCTCTTCACGGTCCTTTTGCCGCCGGCGCTCTTCTTCGGCGGAGATCGGATACGGACGCTTGTAGCGGTCGACGCCGTAATTCATCAAGGCATGGCAGGAATCGAGCAGATCTTCCACGGCGTCGATGCCGTGGCGTTCCTCGCACTGCATGATGTACTGCTTGGCGAACACCAGGTAATCAATGATCGAACTGGCATCGGTCCAGGTGCGGAACAGGTAGTTGCCCTTGAAGAAGCTGTTGTGGCCATAGCAGGCATGGGCCACCACCAGCGCCTGCATGCAGATGGTGTTTTCTTCCATCAGATAGGCGATGCACGGGTCGGAGTTGATTACGATCTCGTAGGCCAGACCCATCTGCCCGCGACTGTAGGATTTCTCTGTGCTGAGGAAGTGTTTGCCGTAGGACCAGTGGTGATAGCCCAGCGGCATGCCCACCGAGGCATAGGCGTCCATCATCTGCTCGGCGGTGATCACTTCGATCTGGTTGGGATAGGTGTCCAGTGCATAACGGGCCGCGATCCGGGCGATTTCGCGGTCGTAGGTCTGGATCAGCTCGAATGTCCATTCGGAGCCGGTGGAAATGGGTTGGCGTTTCTGCTCTTTGGCGGTCATGTCACTAACCTGCGCTGGAAGAGTTCACGGAAGACCGGATAGATATCTCCGGCCGAGACCAGTTGCTGCTGGGCAAACGTGTCAGAGAAGGCTTCGGCGATGCGTTCGTATTCGTACCACAGGGCCTGGTGTTCGCGCGGGGTGATCTCCACATAAGTGTAGTACTGCACAAACGGCATGATCTGGTTGATCAGGATGT
Organism: Pseudomonas sp. RG1; assembly: GCF_025910115.1. Lineage (NCBI taxonomy): Bacteria > Pseudomonadati > Pseudomonadota > Gammaproteobacteria > Pseudomonadales > Pseudomonadaceae > Pseudomonas > Pseudomonas sp. RG1. The sequence goes on along the minus strand of NZ_JAPCIK010000052.1, from coordinate 45,948 downwards.
CGCGGCAGATCGGCGAATCGTCGTTCCAGTTGTCGCCGTCGGAGGCCTGAGCGGCGTAGATGTTCCACTCGTTGCTCGGATAGCGCTCGGCCATGATTTCCTGCATCAGCTTCAGGGCGCTGGAAACAATGGTGCCGCCGGTCTCACGAGAATAGAAAAACTCCTCTTCGTCCACTTCCCGGGCGCTGGTGTGGTGACGGATGAACACCACGTCGATCTTGTCGTAGTTACGCTTGAGGAAAAGGTACAGCAGGATGAAGAAGCGCTTGGCGATGTCCTTGGTCGCCTGCGTCATCGAACCGGAAACGTCCATCAGGCAAAACATCACTGCTTTGGAACTGGGATTGGGTTGCTTGACCAGCAGGTTGTATTTCAAGTCGAAGGTATCTAGGAACGGCACGCGATGGATGCGTGCGCTGAGTTTTTCAATTTCAGCCTCGAGTTCCTGGATATCGCCGAAGTTGTCCGGTTCTTCGCGCTTGAGCCGTGCCAGCTCTTCCTTGGCTTCGCGCAATTTCGCGCGGCTGCTGCCAGACAGGGCAATACGACGCGCATGCGCTGAGCGCAGGGTGCGGATGATGTTGATCCGCGACGGATTGCCCTCGTTGCTGATCCCGGCGCGTACGGTTTTGAATGTGTCGGTGCCGGTCAGGTTGCGTTTGACCAGGTTCGGCAGTTCCAGGTCTTCGAACATGAATTCGAGAAACTCTTCCTGCGTGATCTGGAAGACGAACTCGTCCATGCCTTCGCCGGAATTCCCCGCCTTGCCCGGACCGCGTCCACCGCCGCCTCCCGGTGGACGAGCGATATGTTCACCGGCCGTGAACTCTTTGTTACCGGGATGCACCACGGTCTGTTTGCCGCCGCGTCCGTGATGAAGCACCGGTTCGTCAATGTCGCGGCCGGGAATGCTGATCTGTTCACCGTGCTCCATATCGGTAATGGAGCGGCGACTGACTGCCTCTTCGACAGCCTTTTTGATGTGATCACGGTATCGCCGCAGAAAGCGCTGACGGTTCACCGTGCTCTTGTTCTTGCCATTGAGGCGTCGGTCGATCACATAGCTCATAAGGCCCCTCCGGGGAGCTTCAAGTTTTGAGCTGCAAGCTGCAAGTAGAAGCGAATGCCCCGTATTTTCGGGTTCACGCGCTTAGTTCTTGCAGCTTGTGGCTTATAGCTTGCAGCTGCCTCACTGCGACTTGCGGACCCGCAGGTACCATTCGGACAGCAGGCGTACCTGTTTATCGGTGTAGCCACGTTCAACCATTCGCGTAACGAAGTCGTTGTGTTTCTGCTGATCCTCCTTGCTGGCCTTGGCGTTGAAGCTGATGACGGGCAGCAGGTCTTCGGTGTTGGAGAACATTTTCTTCTCGATGACCACCCGCAGTTTTTCGTAGCTGAGCCAGGTCGGGTTCTTGCCGTTGTTGTTGGCCCGGGCGCGCAGGACGAAGTTGACGATTTCGTTGCGGAAATCCTTCGGATTGCTGATCCCGGCCGGTTTCTCGATTTTCTCCAGTTCTTCGTTCAGCGCCACGCGGTTGAGAATCTCGCCGGTTTCCGGGTCGCGATACTCCTGATCCTGAATCCAGAAATCCGCGTACAGCACGTAGCGGTCGAAGATGTTCTGACCGTATTCGCTGTAGGACTCCAGATAAGCGGTCTGGATTTCCTTGCCGATGAACTCGATGTAGCGCGGCGCCAGGTATTCCTTCAGATAGCGCAGGTAGCGTTCGCGGGTTTCGGCCTGGAACTGTTCCTGTTCGATCTGCTGCTCCAGCACATAGAGCAGGTGCACTGGGTTGGCGGCGATTTCATGCGGATCGAAGTTGAACACCTTGGAGAGGATCTTGAAGGCGAAGCGGGTCGACAGACCGTTCATGCCTTCGTCGACACCGGCCGAATCGCGATACTCCTGAATCGATTTGGCCTTCGGATCAGTGTCCTTGAGGTTTTCACCGTCGTAGACGCGCATCTTCGAATAGATGTTGGAGTTTTCCGGCTCCTTGAGGCGCGACAGCACGGTGAATTGCGCAAGCATTTTCAAGGTGTCCGGTGCGCAGTGCGCCTTGGACAAGGAACTGTTGAACAGGAGTTTGTCGTAGATCTTCACTTCATCGCTGACGCGCAGGCAGTACGGCACTTTGACGATGTAGATCCGGTCGATGAACGCCTCGTTGTTCTTGTTGTTGCGGAAGGTGTGCCACTCCGACTCGTTGGAGTGAGCCAGCAAAATCCCGGTGAAGGGAATCGCGCCGAGGCCTTCGGTACTGTTGTAGTTGCCCTCCTGAGTAGCGGTCAGCAATGGGTGCAGCACCTTGATCGGCGCCTTGAACATTTCGACGAATTCCATCAAGCCCTGGTTGGCTCGGCACAGCGCACCGGAGTAGCTGTAGGCGTCAGCGTCGTTCTGCGGGAATTCTTCGAGTTTGCGGATATCGACCTTGCCGACCAGCGCCGAGATGTCCTGGTTGTTCTCGTCACCGGGTTCGGTCTTGGCCACGGCAATCTGATTTAGGATCGACGGATACAGCTTGACCACGCGGAACTGACTGATGTCGCCGCCGAATTCGGCCAGGCGTTTGGTCGCCCAAGGCGACATGATGGTGTTCAGGTAGCGTCGTGGAATGCCGAAATCTTCCTCAAGGATCGCGCCATCTTCAGTGGCGTTGAACAGACCCAGAGGTGATTCGAAGACCGGCGAGCCTTTGATGGCGTAGAAAGGTACCTTCTCCATCAGCTGTTTCAGCTTCTCGGCCAGGGACGATTTACCGCCACCGACGGGGCCGAGCAGATAAAGAATCTGTTTCTTCTCTTCCAGGCCTTGGGCAGCGTGGCGGAAATACGAGACGATCTGGTCGATGCATTCTTCCATCCCGTGGAAGTCTTCAAAGGCCGGATAGCGGCGGATCACCTTGTTGGAGAAGATGCGCGACAGCCTCGAATTGGTCGAAGTGTCGAGCAGTTCCGGTTCGCCGATCGCCATCAATAGACGCTCGGCGGCGGAAACGTAGGCGCTGCGATCGTTTTTGCACAGCTCCAGGTACTCCTGCAGAGAGAGTTCTTCCTGGCGTGTGGATTCGAAGCGTTGTTGGAAGTGGCTAAAGATACTCATGACGTCACCTCGCTCGATACGTGGAGCCGACGCCGGATCACTCAGTCGATGCTGGCAGCAGTCGCTGGTGGCAGCTGCTGTTTACCCCCCAGAATTCTCCCACGGTCGACAAACCGCGAAAGCTACTCCCGATGATCCGCGCGCCGGTGTACCGGCTCTCCCCTGATTTGGATGGCCTGCGCTTAAGGATAGTTGGGAATTCGAGAGGTAAAGGCGAGATACGTAATTAGTTGTGGCAGACCGTTCGTCTGCCGCGCGCAGGCCCACGGCAGCCGGGGCCTGCGCTGCGCAAAAAAATTATTCGGTGGTGCCTTGCGCGGTTTCCGACGGATAAGTCGTACGCCACAGCTCAAAGCCGCCGTCCATGCTGTAAACATCGGAGAAACCTTGGCTGACCAGATAGGCGGCTGCGCCCTGACTGGAGTTGCCGTGATAGCAAACCACGACGGTCGGTGCATCAAGATCGGCGCCTTGAATGAAAGCGTGCAGCGAATGGTTGTCGAGATGTTTGGAACCGCTGATGTGCAGCGCGGCGAAGGTCGCTGGATCGCGTACGTCGACTACGACTGCGCCCTGTTCACGCAGGGCCTGCGCCTGTTCCGGGGGGATTCGTTTGAATTCGCTCATGGCGGGTTCCTGTAGCTCAACTGAAAGTGCAGTCTAACGCGGCGCGTCGACTGGCGAAGATTCGGGGATAAGTGGCGCAACCGTGTGTGCAAGCCCGCCGTGCTCGTCGCATTTGCATGACAGGCGTTCGCCGCTGTCGACGTTCATCAGCGTCAGGCTGCCGCCCCAGACGCATCCGGTGTCCAGCGCGGAAATGCCCGGCTCGTGGATATTGCCCTCGAGCGCAGCCCAGTGACCGAAGATGATGCGCAGGCCTTTGGTCTTGCGCTCCTTGTGCTGGAACCACGGCTTGTAGCCGGGCGGGGCGCTGTCCAGGCCTTCCTTGCTTTTGAGGTCGAGCTTGCCCTCGGCGGTGCAAAAGCGCATGCGCGTGAAGTAATTGGTGATCACCCGCAGACGATCAATGCCTTTGAGATCGTTGTCCCATTTTGCCGGCTCGTTGCCGTACATACCGTCAAGGTAGGCGGGGAATACGTTGTCGTCACGCAGGGCGGTCTCGACTTCGGCGGCGCACTTCAACGCACGGCGCAGCGACCATTGCGGCGGGATGCCGGCATGGACCATCGCAACATCGCGTGTTTCGTCGTAATGCATCAGCTTCTGCTGGCGCAGCCATTCCATCAATTGCGGGCCGTCGGGGGCCTCGATGATTTCGCGCAAGGTGTCACTTTTCTTCAAGCGCTCGATCTTTTTCGCGGCGGCCAGCAGATGCAAATCGTGATTGCCGAGGACACAGACCAGCGACTCGCGCATCTCGTAGAGAAAGCGCAGGGTTTCCAGCGACTGCGGGCCACGGTTGACCAGATCGCCGACCAGCCACAACCGGTCAAGCACCGGGTCGAACGCGACTTGCTTGAGCAGGCACTTGAGCGGTTCGAGGCAGCCTTGCAGGTCGCCGACGGCGTACGTCGTCATCAGTGCAGGGCTCCGGGCACGGCGAGGCGAAACGGTTTGATGGTCGCATCGAAACGTTTGCCGTCGTCGGCGAGCATCTGATAGGAGCCTTGCATGGTGCCGACCTTGGTGGTCATCACCGTGCCGCTGGTATACGTGTGGCTCTTGCCTGCATCGATCAACGGTTGCTGGCCGACGACGCCTTCACCGCGCACGTGTTCGACATGGCCGTCACCATCGGTAATCACCCAGTGCCGGGACAGAAGCTTGGCGGCAAGCTCGCCGTTGTTCTGCACGGTGATGGTGTAGGCGAAGGCGAAGCGGTCGTGTTCGGGTTGCGATTGGTCTGCCAGATAATGGGTGACGACGCTGACATCGACCTGATAACGGGAATCGGACATGCAAGAAGGCCTTAACGAAGCGGAACGCGGGGCGTAGCTGATGGGGAATCAGTCTAGGCAAGTATCGGGCAGTAAACCAGAGTGGTGTGCTGCCCGATAGCGTTCATCGCGGGTCAGTCGGCGGCGGGAGCTGCCGGGACCTGTATCGCGAGCTGGTCGGCCAGGCGCACGAATGCGGCCAGATCCAGTTGCTCGGGACGCAGGCTGCCATCAACGCCAGCGGCTTCGATCTCGGCGTTGCTGAGCAATTGCTTGAGGGTATTGCGCAAGGTTTTGCGGCGCTGATTGAAAGCTTCGCGCACCACGCGCTCCAGCAGCTTGTGATCCTTGGCCGGGTGCGGCAGAACCGCGTGCGGCACCAGACGAACGATTGCCGAGTCGACTTTCGGCGGTGGATTGAATGCGCCTGGGCCGACGTTGAACAGATGTTCCACGCGGCAATGGTACTGAACCATGATCGACAGACGACCCCAGTCACCGCCACCCGGGCCTGCGGCCAGGCGCTCGACCACTTCTTTCTGCAACATGAAGTGCATGTCACGAATGATGCCGGCGTTGTTCAGCAGGTGAAAAATCAGCGGCGTGGAGATGTTGTACGGCAGGTTGCCAACCACCCGCAGGCTGTTCGGCGCGGCATTCAGCGTATTGAAGTCGAACTTCAGCGCATCGCCCTGATGCAGGTTGAAATTGCTCATGCCGGCAAACTGCTGATTGAGGATCGGGATCAGATCCTTGTCCAGCTCCACTACGTCGAGTTGCGCGCCGGAGCCCAGCAAACCTTGGGTCAGCGCACCCTGACCGGGGCCGATTTCCAGCAGGCGGTCGTCAGGCTTGGCGTGGATGGAGCGCAGAATGCGGTCGATAACGCCGGCATCGTGGAGGAAGTTCTGACCAAAGCGTTTGCGCGCCTTGTGTTGGTATTGCTCGTTCATAAACGGGTCTCGGCCATCTGGTAGGCGGTTTCCAGGGCGACTTGCAGGCTGCCGGTGTCGATCCTGCCGCTGCCGGCCAGATCCAGGGCGGTGCCATGGTCGACCGAGGTGCGGATGATCGGCAGGCCCAGCGTCACGTTGACGGCAGCGCCGAAGCCTTTGTACTTGAGCACGGGCAAGCCCTGGTCGTGGTACATCGCCAGCACTGCGTCGCAGTGCTCCAGATATTTGGGGGTAAACAGAGTGTCGGCAGGCAGCGGGCCACGAAGGTCCATGCCCTCGCCGCGCAGGCGCTCTAATGTCGGTTCGATGATGTCGATTTCTTCATGGCCCAGGTGGCCGCCTTCACCGGCGTGCGGGTTGAGGCCGCAGACCAGGATGCGGGGCCGGGCGATGCCGAATTTGTCTTGCAGGTCGGCGTGCAGGATTCGCGTCACGCGCTCCAGCCGCTCCGGGGTGATCGCGTCGGCAATCTCGCGCAGAGGCAGATGCGTGGTGACCAGCGCCACGCGCAAACCGCGAGTGGCAAGCATCATCACTACTTGCGCGGTGTGCGTCAGGTCGGCGAGAAACTCAGTGTGTCCAGAGAACGCGATGCCCGACTCGTTGATTACACCTTTGTGCACCGGCGCGGTGATCATCCCGGCGAAGTCGCCGTTCAGGCAGCCGTTGCCGGCGCGGGTCAGGGTTTCGAGGACGAATGCCGCGTTGGCCTTGTCCAGTTGCCCGGCGATTACCGGTGCGCTGAGCGGGGTGTCCCAGACGTACAGGCTGTTGGCCGGTGCTGGAACATCTGGCCACTGCCCTGGCGCGACATCCAGCAGGTTGACGGCCAGCCCCAGTTGCGCGGCCCGCTCAAGGAGCAGGTCGCGGCTGGTGATGGCAATCAGGGGATGTGGCTGGGCTTGCGAAGCGAGCAGCAGGCACAGGTCGGGACCGATGCCGGCTGGTTCGCCGGGTGTCAGCGCGAAACGCTTGGGTTTCACTGCGCTGCCTGGTCTGCACCAGGGAGTTTGATCTCTACATATGCTTCGTCACGGATCTGACGCAACCAGGTCTGCAGCTCTTCGTCGTATTTGCGGTTACGCAGTACGGACATCGCTTGCTGCTCACGGGCCTGTTCGGTGCCGTCAGTGGCGCGACGGCCAAGGACTTCCAGCACGTGCCAGCCGTATTGGGTCTGGAATGGCTTGGACAGTTGACCTTGTGGGGTCGAAGCCATCACTTCGCGGAATTCCGGTACCAGCACGTTCGGGTCGATCCAGTTCAGGTCGCCACCGTTAAGGGCGGAACCCGGATCTTCCGAATAGTTTTTCGCCAGCTCGGCAAAGTCTTCGCCGGCGGTGATGCGGTCATACAACGATTGCACCAGTGCCTTGGTCTTGGCTTCGTCGCGGATCGGGCTCGGCTTGACCAGGATGTGACGCACATGCACTTCGTCGCGCATCTGCGCTTCGCCGCCACGTTTGCCCAGCAGCTTCAGAATGATGAAGCCGCCCGGTGTACGCGCAGGCTGAGTAATGTCGCCAACGGCCATGCTGCTCAATTCACGATCGAACGGCGGCGGCAGTTGCGCGGCTTTACGCCAGCCCATGTCGCCGCCTTCCAGCGCGTTGTCGCTGCCGGATTTGGCCACGGCCATCTGACCGAAGTCAGCGCCTTGCTTGAGCTGTTGGTAAACATCCATGGCCTGACGATAAGCGCTCTGAATCGCTTCAGAGTTGGCGCTTTCCGGGGTCGGAATCAGGATGTTGGCCAGGTGCAGTTCTTCGGACAGCTGCATCTTGCCCAGGTCGGAGGCGAGGAAGTTCTTCACTTCCTGCTCGGAAACCTGAATGCGCTCGGCCACACGACGCTGACGCACACGGCTGATGATCATCTCGCGCTTGATCTGATCACGGGCGTCGTCATAGTTCAGGCCATCGCGAGCCAGCGCAGCACGGAACTGATCAACAGTCATGTTGTTGCGTTGGGCGATGGTGCCGACAGCCTGGTTCAGCTCTTCGTCAGTAATGCGGATGCCCGAGCGTTCGCCGATCTGCAGTTGCAGGTTTTCGACGATCAGGCGCTCGAGCACTTGCTGATCGAGCACGCCCGGAGGCGGCAGGCCGCCACCGCGCTTGGCGATGGTCTGCTGAACTTCGTGAACGCGCTGGTCCAGTTGGCTCTGCATGACCACGTCGTTATCGACGATCGCCACCACTTTATCGATGGACTGTACGGCGGCGTTGGCCGCCGTACCCAGGAACAACGCGCCCAGCAGCACCGGGCGCAGACAATCAGAAAGCTTGGTCTTCACGTTCACGATAACCTTGAATGCCTTTGTCGAGGAAGCTCTCTACCTTGGCGCCAGTCAGGCCGCCGAGTCCCTTCAGAACAATTTGGAGGAAGATGCCATGGTCGCCTTTTTCGTTTTCCGGGGCGTTCTGACTGTTTTCGTCATAGGCGACCCAGTAACGATTGATCAGGCGCAGTTTCCAGCAGCAGTTGTCGTATTCGAAACCACCGAAGGCTTCCAGCGTGCGATTGCGGTTGTAGTCGTACTGCCAGCGGCTGATGGCGTTCCACTGTGGAACGATCGGCCAGATGACCGAGAAGTCATGCTGCTGGATCTTGTAGTAGTCCTTCACGTAGCCAGGTTGACCCGGGGTGCCATAGTCACCGCCGCCCACCGACCACTGGCCGGTGTTCTGGTCGTAACGGATCTGGTCATTGCGATAGCGATAGCCAGCGTTGATGACTTTGTTCGGGTTGTCAGCCGGCTGGTAGTGGAACATCGCACTGCCGGAGCGTGGGCTGCGGCTGTCCGGGTCCCAGTTGTAATCGGCAGTGGCGCGCCAGTCACGGTTCCAGCGGTATTCATATTCCAGCGCGTACGGCGAGACACTGGATTTGGAGTCTTCACGAGTTTTCGCATCGATACCAGGCAATTGCACTTCGCGATTCTTGAAGTAGTACGCCTGGCCTACGCTGATGCGCTGACGTTCAAATCCGTTTTCTTCGATCCAGCGACTGGTAACGCCCAGCGATAGTTTGTTCTCGTCGCCTACACGGTCGGCGCCGGAGAAGCGGTTGTCGCGGAACAGCGAAGAGTAATTGAAGGTATATTCGCTGGTGTCGAAGACCGGAATGTCTTCCTGATCTGTTTCTGGAACATAGAGGTAGAACAGGCGCGGTTCCAGAGTTTGGCGGTAATTCTTGCCGAAGTAGGAAGTATCGCGATCGAAATACAGGCCGCTGTCGATGCTGGCAATCGGGACGCCACGGCTCTGGTTGCTGTCGAACTTGCCATAAAGCTTCTGGTTTTCCGGGGACAGCGCATCAATCTGGGATTTGCCGGTACTGTCCAGATCAAGCTGATACTGCGTGTACTGATACTTCAACGATGGTTTGAGGAAACCATACGTCCAGTTCATCGGCAGGCTGACGCCCGGCTTCAGGTTCAGGCGATCACCGTTGGCGCGGGCCAGACCGGTGATGTTTGTGTCCAGACGACGTTCGGCAAAGCCATCTTCATTGATGAAGTCGCCATCACGTAGATCGCGATCGAAACGAACCAGCTCGGTCTCGTAATCGAAATTCAGACCTTCCGGATGGTACGGCAGCTGACCATTGAAGGTGATCTGCGGCAGACGACCATACGGTGTGATGTTGGAAACGGTAGCCAGCTGATATTGCTGAGCATTCAGGCGTGCGGTGTAGTTGTCGCCACGATAGCTGACCGCACCCTGCTGATTGACGAAATCATCGCTCTTCACACCAATCTGATCGGTCTGCAGATCCTGGAAGTAATACGGATCGCTGATCTTGGTGTAATCAACTTCAGTGAGCACGCGGGAGTCGAGACCGCCCTTGTGCTGCCAGTTGTACATATAGCGAGTGTCTTTGTAGTCGGACTGAAGCTTGCGATCGTCGTTCTCATCATTGAGGTACGCCGCACCGAACTGCCCTTCACTCGACTTGGTCAAGTAGCGGAACTCACCCTCTACCAGCATGCCGCGCTTGCTCATGTAGCGCGGGTACAACGTGGCGTCGTAGTTCGGCGCCAGGTTGAAGTAGTACGGGGTAACCAGCATGAAGCCGGTGTCGCTGCCCGAACCGATGGTCGGCGGCAGGAAACCTGACTGGCGGCGGTCGTCGATCGGGAAGTAGATGTACGGGGTGTACAGAATCGGGATGTCTTTGACGCGCAACGTCACGTTGGTCGCGGTACCGAAACCGGTGGCCGGGTTCAGGGTGATGTTGTTGCCCTTGAGCTGCCAGGCGTTGCTGTTCGGTTCGCACGTGGTGTACGTGCCGTCCTTCAAGCGGATGATCGCGTTTTCAGCACGCTTGGCATACAGCGCGTTACCGCGGATGCGCGATTTGTGCATCACGTATTCGGCGTTGTCGACCTTGGCTTCGCCGGTGTCGAGCTGCACATCGGCGTGGTCGCCGACGATCAGCGCGCCGTTGTCACGGATGCGCACGTTGCCGGCCAGTTCGCCACGGCTCTCGGCCTGATACAGATTGGCCTCGTCGGCTTCGACCTGCATGCTGCCCTGACGCATGATCACGTCACCGGCGAGGCTGGCGACTTGTGTGTCCTGCTCGTAACGCGACGCTTTGGCACCGATGAAGGTCGGCGCGTCACTTTTGTTCGTCTTGTCATTCATGCCAGGACGAATCGGTTCGATATAGGAACCAGAGCAGTAAGGACCGGTCTCGGCCAATTGCGCAGCGGTGAGCTTCTCGCGCGGAACCCAGTCGAGGTGACTGTAGTCTTCGCTACGGGATTTCAGGCCGCGGCCCTTGGACTCGGTGACCAGTGCGGTTTTTGCACCGGTCTCTGCGCCGGAACCGTTGTCGGCCGGGGCCTCGCCAGCAGAGCTGACGGCACTGCCGTCATGCACCGGGCGCGGCGGCAATGCCGCGGCGGGCGACTTGGGCGCACAGTCCCAGCCACCCGTAGCCGAGACGGAGCAGTCATACTGCTCGGCGGCAACAACGAATTGACTGGCCAGAGGTTGCATAGCCAGCAGACTGCCGGTTACCAACAACGGAAATTTTTTACGAAACGCGGGGGATTTCAATGCCATCTTATTAGTCCGGGCTTCCTGCGTGCCATCTGCCCGCGGTGTGGGCCGCACGCCTCTCGATGGTCTGAAAAAGATGCTGGATAATAAAGCATGACCCGCTTGACGGCTAGCGCCGTCGGAGACCCTTGCAATGCCTGACCAAGATGTACGCTTGCAACACCTGAAAGTTTGGCTCGATGAGCAGTTGGCAAAGCTGTTTGCCGAGCAGGGCTGGGGCACCGTGCCCCCGGCCACGTTGACCGCGGCCAGCAGCGACGCGAGTTTTCGCCGCTACTTCCGCTGGGAGGGCGATGGCCGCAGCTTCGTCGTGATGGACGCGCCGCCGCCCCAGGAAAACTGCAAACCGTTCGTGGATATCGCTTTTTTGCTGGCGAAATCCGGGATTAATGTGCCGAAAATTTACGCCGAAGACCTCGAGCGCGGTTTTCTTTTGCTCAATGACCTGGGCAACAAGACCTATCTCGACGTGATCGATGGCGAAAATGCCGACGCGTTATTCCACGATGCCCTGCAAGCGCTGTTGGCTTTTCAACAGTTGCCGATGGTTGCGCCGTTGCCCAGTTACGACGTCGCCCTATTGCGTCGCGAGCTTGAGTTGTTCCCCGAGTGGTACGTCAAACGCGAGCTGGGCGTCGAGTTCGATGCGGCCCAGCAGCAACAATGGCAGCACATCAGCGAGTTGCTGATCGACAGCGCGCTGGCGCAGCCGAAAGTGCTGGTGCACCGCGACTACATGCCGCGCAACCTGATGCTCAGCGAGCCCAACCCTGGCGTGCTGGATTTCCAGGACGCGGTGTACGGCCCGGTGACGTACGACGTCACCTGCCTGTTCAAGGATGCTTTCCTCAGCTGGCCGGAAGAACGTGTACGCGGCTGGCTGGAAAGTTACTGGCAGCAGGCCTCGGCACTGGACATTCCGGTGCAGGCCGACTTCGAAGACTTCCTGCGCGCCAGCGACCTGATGGGCGTGCAGCGTCACCTCAAAGTCATCGGCATCTTCGCGCGCATCTGCCACCGCGATGGCAAGCCACGCTATCTGGCCGACGTGCCGCGCTTCTTCTCTTATATAGAAGCAGTGATTGCCCGCCGTCCTGAACTGGCGGAGCTGCAAGCGCTGTTCAGCAGCTTGCGTGCTGGAGCGACGGCATGAAGGCAATGATCCTGGCGGCGGGCAAAGGCGAGCGCATGCGCCCGCTGACCCTGACCACACCGAAACCGCTGGTGCGTGCCGCTGGCGTGCCGCTGATCGAGTATCACCTGCGCGCCCTCGCGGCCGCAGGTTTCACCGAAATCGTCATCAACCACGCCTGGCTCGGTCAGCAGATCGAGGATCATCTGGGCGACGGTTCGCGTTTCGGCCTGAGTATTCAGTACTCGCCGGAAGGCGAGCCGCTGGAGACCGGTGGCGGGATTTTCCGTGCGCTGTCGTTACTGGGTGACGATGCGTTTCTGGTGGTCAACGGCGACATCTGGACCGATTACGACTTCAGCGTGCTGCACCAGCCGATCAATGGCCTGGCGCATCTGGTGCTGGCCGACAATCCGGCGCATCACCCGAAAGGCGACTTCACTCTCATCGACGGCAAAGTGCAGGATGGCGAGCCTGATGCGCAGACGCTGACTTACAGCGGCATCGCCGTGCTGCATCCGCAGTTGTTCGATGGTTGCAGCGCTGGCGCGTTCAAGCTCGCGCCGCTGCTACGCAACGCCATGGCCAAAGGTGAAGTGACGGGCGAGCGGTTGAAGGGGCATTGGGTAGATGTTGGTACCTACGAGCGTCTGGCCGAAGCCGAAGCCTTGATAGAAGCGAGTCGCTGAGATGCTGTGGCCAGGGACTCTGATTGGAGCCGGAGTGGGGTACGCGATTGCCAGCATTCCGGGGGCCATGCTTGGGGCGTTGTTGGGGCAGGCGCTGGATCGGCGCCTGCACTTGCAGAGCTGGGGACACTTACGCGAAAAGCTCGGCGGCCGGCCGATGCTGCGCAACGACGAACTGCTGTTCGTGTTGCTCGGGCGTCTGGCCAAGCGCGACGGGCGCGTCACTGACGGGCATATCCAGCAGGCGCGCAACGAAATGCGCGCGCTGGAAATGAGCGAGCCGGCGACACGGCGGGCCATTGCTGCATTCAATCGCGGCAAGTCCGGCAGCGACAATCTGCGCGGCTATCTGCGTCGTTTGAGTGCGCAACCGCATGCGGCTGAAGGCGTGTTGCGCGCCTGTTGGCGAATGGTCTGGGCTGATGGTCGCGCCGGGGTCAGCGAACGCGAGTTGCTGGCGCAGTGGGGCAAGTGGCTCGGCTGGACGGCGCAGCAGGTGCAGGCATTGGCCAGCGATTACGAGCCGGGCAAGCGGCCGATCGTCAGTGCGGCAGTGAGCTATCAGGAGGCGATGAAGCTGCTTGGTGTGTCAGCGAGCAGCGAGCCGGCACAGATCAAGCGCGCTTACCGGCGATTGCTCAGTCGCCATCACCCGGACAAGATCGCCGGCAGTGGCGCGACCCCGGCACAGGTGCGTGAGGCGACCGAGCGGACGCGGGAATTGCATAGCGCTTATACGCTGATTCGCGAGCGGCGGGATTTTCGCTAGGCGTTAGAGGGTTGTTGTTTGTGCGGCTCTCTTCGCGAGCAGGCCCGCTCCCACATTGAATTTTGCATAGATCCAATGTGGGAGCGAGCCTGCTCGCGAATTTAGGGCGACTCGGTGTGACAGTCAGTCAACAGCCTGAGGATTCAACCAGCCCCGCACCCGCCGAAACAGTTGTTCCTGCTCAGCCTTCTTGTCCGGCAACACCTTCAGCGCCACCTGGCTGAACGCCGAGGTCTTCAGACGTTTGCTCGCTTGCATGCGCTCCAGCGCCGCGTTGCGATCCAGCGCTTTGTCCATGTAGAAAATATCCACAGTCGGCAGCTTCAGCGTCGGTGTCAGTTCGGCGAGTGGCGGCAGGGCTTTGGCCGGTGCTTGCGCGTCAACCATCACCAGTTTCTCCACCTGCGGCGTCTGCCGCTCGGTCAGAAAACGCGCCGCCCAATAAGCGCCGGTGCCGTGGCCGAGCACGACAATGCTGCGCGCGCTCTGCTGTTCGGCGTAGGCAATCGCCGCGTCGATGCGTCCGAAGATGCGATCGGCATCGGCCTTGGCTTGTTCTTCGCTGGTCTCGGCGACCACCTGTTCGGCAACTTCCGCTTCCCCACCAGCGGCTTGCTCGATCGGTTGCGCGGTGGTGGCGTCTTTGCTTGTGGTTTCCGGGGCTTTCGGCGCCGCGGCCGGTTCGATCACGCGCGGAGCAATGGCGTCGCCTTGCAGATCCGGCAGGGTGATACTCAGGCTGCTCCACTCGACGTCCGGCAATTTGCGTCGCAACGGGCCGATTGCCTGCGGCCAGTCAGCGGTTTCGCCGGCACCGGGAACGATGATCACCGCGCCTTTGGGGTCGGCGCTGTTGGCCGGTTTCCACAGGGCGAGGAAGGTGTCGCTGCCAGCCTGCAGTTGTTGCTGCTCTTGCGCCGGCAGTTTACGTTGCAGTGCGGCGGCCTCTTCCTGACTACGCTCAAGCAGTGGCTGGCGCTCGGCCGGTTTTTCTTCGGCGGGTTTATCCGTGGCGGCAGGCGCCGGGTCGGCGGCTTCGACGGAAAACGCACAAGGCAGGATCAGCGACAGGCACAATGCTGGCAGTGCCAGGCGGTAGACAGAGGGCATTGGTTATTCCAGGCCAGAAAAGTATCCCGGCAGCCTAATGGGTTGGTCAGAATTTGTCAGTGTATGAGACTTCAATGAAGCGATTTTGCTGCCTGTGGGTTATCGGCTGTTTGTGGTTTCCCTTGATGGGCTGGGCGGCGCCTGCGCCACCGGATCATGCCGCGCAATTGTCGCCAGAGCAGCAGCAATGGCTGGCGCAGCACAACGAATTGCGCGTCGGCCTGGTCTTGCAGGCGCCCTACGCGACCTACGATCGGCGCCTGCAGCGATTGTCCGGGGCCAATGTCGAGTTGATGAAACTGCTGGCCAACACCCTCGGCGTGGAACTGAGCTGGCGCAACTTTCAGGATCTGGGGGCATTGGAAAACGCTTTGCGCGAGGGCGAGATCGACATCGCTCCGGGCCTCAGCCAGACCCCGAGCGCGCTGCGCCTCTGGCAGTTTTCCGACCCGTACATGCGCGTGCCGCAACTGGTGGTCAGCGACCAGAAAAGCAGCGGCGCGGTCGATCTGGAAAAGCTCGACAGCCAGACCCGCGTCGCCGTGCGCATGCCGAGCAGCACCGCCGATTACCTGCGCAGCAACTATCCGCACTTGAATTTGCAGGGCGTGCCGCTGGAACGGCAAGCGTTGCAACTGCTGTTGAGTCAGCAAGCCTCCTACGCGGTGGTCGACGAAGCACAGTTGGGCCGGCTGTCGGTGGAGCCGGAGTTTGCCGAACTGGTGGTGGTCGGCGATATCGGCCTGCCGCAACTGCTGCGTGTGGCCTCGCGGCGCGATTGGCCGGAACTGGCCGGCATCGTCCAGAGCGCCTTGCGCGCGATCCCGGCCAAGGATCTGGAACAGTTGCACAACCAATGGCTGCAGCCGAAATACCCACGGCTGACCGAATCGCCGGGGTTCTGGCAGAACCTCAGCCTGTTGTTCGCGGTGATGCTGCTCAGTTGCGCGGCGATCGTGGCGTGGCAGCGTCGCCAACAGCGCAGCCTCGAACAACGCCTGCTCAGCGCCCGCGAAGACATTGCGTTGCGCGCGGCCAGTGAAGAGGCGCTGCGACTGACGCAGTTTTCCATCGACCAAAGCACCGTCGGCATTCTCTGGGTCAATTGGGACAGCCATGTGCGTTACGCCAACCGCGCGGCGGAAAACATGCTTGGTTATCCCTCGGGCGGGCTGATCGAACGGCCGCTGATCGATTTCGAGCCCGGCCTGCACATGGATCGCTGGCTCAATCTGTGGAAGCGTGCACGGGCCAGTGAAGAAGGGCCCTTGAGCTTCGAAACCAGTTGCCTGCGCGCCGATGGCAGCGTGTTGCCGGCGGACGTTTCCCTGAGCTTCCTGCGTTTTCGCGACAGTGAATATCTGGTGGTCTACCTCACCGACGTCACCGACCGCCGCCGCGCGCTCGCCGCTTTGCAGGAAAGCGAGGCGCGCCTGCAAGGCATCGCCGCCAACGTTCCGGGTCTGGTGTTCAGGCTGGAGCGGGCACCGGTCACCGGGCAGATCGACTTTGCCTACATCAGCGAGGGCAGCGAAAGTCTGGTCGGTTATGCGCCGGCCGCCATCGCTCATCGCGACATGGGCTTGCGCAGCCTCGTGCACCCCGACGACAAGGCCAGCTATCACCGCACCCAGGATCAGGCGCTGGATACCGACAGCGACTGGTCGTGGCAGGGCCGCATCGTCACGCGCCAGGGTGAGCAGCGCTGGGCCGAGATCAAGGCGATCACCCGCCAACTGGAAGACGGCGCCTATGTGTGGGACGGCATCGTCTGGGACATTAGCGAAAGCAAACGCATCGAGCTGGAACTGGCGGCCTCGCGCGAGCAACTGCGCGAATTGTCGGCGCACCTGGAGAGCGTGCGCGAAGAAGAGAAGGCGCGCATCGCCCGGGAAGTTCATGATGAGTTGGGGCAGATGCTCACCGTGCTGAAACTGGAGACATCGATGTGCGAATTGGCCTACGCGCAACTCGATCCGGGACTCAACGAGCGGCTCAACAGCATGAAGCGCCTGATCGCACAGTTATTTCAGCTGGTGCGCGATGTGGCGACGGCGTTGCGCCCGCCGATCCTTGATGCCGGGATTGCCTCGGCCATCGAGTGGCAGGCTCGGCGTTTCGAGGCGCGCACACAGATACCGTGTCTGGTGCAGGTGCCGGACAACCTGCCGGCACTCAGCGATGCCAAAGCGGTGGGGCTGTTCCGGATTTTGCAGGAGGCGCTGACCAACGTGATGCGCCATGCTCAGGCGCACACGGTGGAGCTGACGCTGGAGCTTGCGGGCGATGAATTGTGTCTGACCGTCAGCGATGATGGCGTAGGATTTGTCGCGGCCGAGGGTAGGCCGACGTCGTTTGGCCTGGTCGGCATGCGTGAGCGGGTGCTGATCATGGGCGGGCGGCTGGAGCTGGTGAGTGAGCCGGGGGAGGGCACCAGTCTGGTGGTGCGAGTGCCGGTGAGTGAGGTTTGACATGTTGCGGTGTCTGGACTGGCGCCTTCGCGAGCAAGCTCGCTCCCACAGGGATTGGTGTGTACCTGAAATCTGGAGAAGAACGTGATCCGTGTACTGGTAGCCGAAGACCACACCATCGTCCGTGAAGGCATCAAGCAATTGATCGGCCTGGCCAAGGATCTGCAAGTCGTGGGGGAGGCGAGCAATGGCGAGCAACTGCTCGAAACCCTGCGCAGCGTGCCGTGCGAGGTGGTGTTGCTGGACATCTCCATGCCCGGGGTCAATGGCCTGGAAGCGATCCCGCGCATACGGGCGCTGAACAATCCGCCGGCAATTCTGGTGCTGTCGATGCACGACGAAGCGCAAATGGCCGCGCGCGCGTTGAAGGTCGGCGCGGCCGGGTATGCGACCAAGGACAGCGATCCGGCGCTGCTGCTCACGGCGATCCGCAAAGTCGCGGCGGGCGGGCGCTACATTGACCCGGAGCTGGCCGACCGCATGGTCTTCGAAGTCGGCCTGACCGATACCCGGCCGCTGCATTCGCTGTTGTCAGAACGCGAATTCTCGGTGTTCGAACGCCTGGCCCAGGGCGCCAACGTCAACGACATCGCCCAGCAACTGGCCTTGAGCAGCAAGACCATCAGCACCCACAAGGCGCGGCTGATGCAGAAGCTCAACATCACCTCGCTGGCCGAACTGGTGAAATATGCGATGGAGCACAAACTTCTCTGAACCCACCTCAAAAACCTGTGGGAGCTGGCTTGCCAGCGATGAGGGCATGTCAGTCACATAAATGTCGGCTGACCCACCGCTATCGCTGGCAAGCCAGCTCCCACAGGTTTCGTTGTTTAACCCTCGATTGTGGGCATATCCATTAGCGACAAGCGCTTTTGCCTGTTCTTGCCGCTTGCAGCTTGCCCCTTGCCGCTGCGCTTGCCCAAACGCGCCATCCTTGTAGGGCAATCCCTACCCCCAACCTTCCATTACGCTTAAGCGATTCTCTCCTGCGCCCCGATTTGCGTGGCCGCCGCCAGCCACTAGGCTTGATGAACAAGCAGTCATCAACAACAAAGGTGTGGGTATGAGCCAGGTCGATACAAGCGCAGGGACCAGTGATGTGCTGGTCAGCTTTCGTGGTGTGCAGAAGAGCTACGACGGCGAGAACCTGATCGTCAAAGACCTCAACCTGGACATTCGCAAGGGCGAATTCCTCACCCTGCTCGGGCCGTCCGGTTCCGGCAAGACCACCAGCCTGATGATGCTCGCCGGTTTCGAAACGCCGACCGCCGGTGAAATCCTCCTGTCCGGGCGTTCGATCAACAACGTGCCGCCGCACAAGCGCGATATCGGCATGGTGTTCCAGAACTACGCGCTGTTCCCGCACATGACTGTCGCGGAGAACCTTGCTTTCCCGTTGACCGTGCGCGGCTTGAACAAAAGCGATGTCAGCGAGCGGGTGAAGAAAGTCCTCAGCATGGTTCAGCTCGATGCCTTCGCTTCGCGCTATCCGGCGCAGTTGTCCGGTGGTCAGCAGCAACGTGTGGCACTGGCCCGCGCGCTGGTGTTCGAGCCGCAACTGGTGCTGATGGACGAGCCGCTGGGCGCCCTCGACAAACAACTGCGTGAACACATGCAGATGGAGATCAAGCACCTGCACCAGCGCCTCGGCGTGACCGTGGTCTACGTAACCCACGATCAGGGTGAAGCACTGACCATGTCCGACCGCGTCGCGGTGTTCCATCAGGGCGAGATCCAGCAGATCGCGCCACCGCGCACGCTCTACGAAGAGCCGAAAAACACCTTTGTCGCCAACTTCATTGGCGAGAACAACCGCCTCAACGGCCGCCTGCTCAGCCAGAGTGGCGAGCGCTGCGTGGTCGAGTTGGGGCGTGGCGAAAAGGTCGAGGCGCTGGCCGTCAACGTTGGCCAGACCGGCGAACCGGTGACTCTGTCGATCCGACCGGAGCGCGTCAGCCTCAACGGTTCGAGCGATCAATGCGTCAACCGCTTCTCAGGGAGGGTGGCGGAATTCATCTATCTGGGCGACCACGTCCGGGTGCGCCTGGAAGTCTGCGGCAAGACCGACTTCTTCGTGAAACAACCGATTGCCGAGCTCGATCCTGCGCTCAGCGTCGGCGACGTGGTACCGCTTGGCTGGCAGGTCGAGCACGTTCGCGCGCTCGATCCGCTTTTAGAGGCGCACTAAGCGCCCCGGCAATACCAACACCAACCCTGCACGTGGAGAGAACAATAAATGTTGAGATCCCTGAAGTTCACCGCCCTGACTCTGGGCCTGATGGGTGCGACCGGCGCAATGGCCGCCGGCCCGGACTTGACCGTGGTGTCGTTTGGCGGGGCGAACAAGGCGGCGCAAGTCAAAGCCTTCTATGCACCGTGGGAAGCGGCGGGTAACGGTAAGATCGTTGCCGGCGAATACAACGGCGAAATGGCCAAGGTCAAAGCCATGGTCGACACCAAGAGCGTGTCGTGGGATCTGGTCGAAGTTGAATCGCCAGAGCTGTCCCGTGGTTGCGACGAAGACATGTTCGAGCAGCTCGATCCTGCGCTGTTCGGCAAAACCGAAGACTACGTCAAGGGCGCCATTCAGCCGTGCGGCGTGGGCTTCTTCGTTTGGTCGACCGTTTTGGCCTACAACGCCGACAAACTGAAAACAGCACCGACCAGTTGGGCGGATTTCTGGGACACGAAGAAATTCCCGGGCAAGCGCGGCCTGCGCAAAGGCGCCAAGTACACCCTCGAATTCGCGCTGATGGCCGATGGTGTGGCGCCGAAAGACGTCTACAAAGAGCTCGCGAGCAAGGGCGGCCAGGATCGGGCGTTCAAGAAACTCGATGAGCTCAAGCCAAGCATTCAGTGGTGGGAAGCCGGCGCCCAACCGCCGCAGTACCTCGCTTCCGGTGACGTTGTCATGAGCTCGGCCTACAACGGTCGCATCGCGGCGGTGCAGAAAGAATCCAACCTGAAAGTGGTGTGGAACGGCGGCATCTACGACTTCGACGCCTGGGCAATCCCGAAAGGTCTGGACGCCAAGCGCGCCGAAGCGGCGAAGAAATTCATCGCCTTCTCGGTGCAGCCGCAGCAGCAGAAGACCTACTCGGAAAACATCGCCTACGGCCCGGCCAACACCCAAGCCGTGCCGCTGCTGGCCAAGGATGTCCTGAAAGACATGCCGACCACCCCGGAAAACATCGCCAACCAGGTGCAGATCGACGTCAGCTTCTGGGCTGATAACGGTGAGCAGTTGGAGCAGCGCTTCAATTCCTGGGCCGCCAAATAACCACTTATTTACCTGTATGGAGATGGCAAGGGGGCTTTTGTGGCGAGGGGATTTATCCCCGTTGGGTTGCGAAGCAGCCCCGAAGCCATACCCGCTCGGTGGGTCAGGTAAACCGCATTCTCAGGTTTTACGACTGCTGCGCAGCCGAACGGGGATAAATCCCCTCGCCACAAAGGTTCGCTGCCACAGGAAGGCTCGCTCCCACAGGTAGCAGTGTTTCAACGCAACAGAGGTGGTTCGCCACCTCTGTAACGATCAAAGATTTGCGGAGTACGTCATGGCCATCGCCGTTCCCCTGAACGAGGGCGCCAGCCCCACCTTGAAGCAGAAGCTCAAGCACGCCGAGCGGGTCAACCGCTGGAAGGCCCAGGCGCTGATTGCTCCGCTGGTGCTGTTTCTGCTGCTGGTGTTTCTGGTGCCGATCGTGGCGCTGCTCTATAAAAGCGTCGGCAACCCGGAAGTGGTTGGCGGCATGCCGCGCACTGTCACTGCCATCGCCAGTTGGGACGGCCGTGGTCTGCCCGCCGAACCGGTGTACAAGGCTGCCAGCGAAGACCTCGCCGAAGCCCGCAAAAACCAGACGCTGGGCGATCTGTCCAAGCGCTTGAACATGGAGTTGGCCGGCTACCGCAGCCTGCTGACCAAAACCGCCCGGGCGCTGCCGTTCGCCAGCGAACCGGCCTCTTATAAAGAAGCGCTGGAAGCGCTCGACGAACGCTGGGGCGACCCGGCCTACTGGCAAGCGGTGAAACGCAACACCAGCAGCATCACTCCGTATTACCTGCTGGCGGCGGTCGATCACCGTATCGATGATCTCGGCGAACTGGCCCCGGCCACCCCGGATCAAGCGATCTACCTCGACATCTTCGCCCGCACCTTCTGGATGGGCCTGGTCATCACCGTGATCTGCCTGCTGCTCGCCTATCCACTGGCCTACCTGCTGGCGAACCTGCCTTCGCGGCAGAGCAACCTGCTGATGATCCTGGTGCTGCTGCCGTTCTGGACTTCGATTCTGGTGCGGGTCGCAGCGTGGATCGTGCTGCTGCAATCCGGCGGTCTGATCAACAGTGCGCTGCTGGCCATGGGCATCATCGATAAACCGCTGGAACTGGTGTTCAACCGCACCGGCGTATACATCTCGATGGTGCACATTCTGCTGCCGTTCATGATTCTGCCGATCTACAGCGTGATGAAAGGCATCTCGCCCACCTACATGCGCGCGGCGATTTCCCTCGGCTGTCATCCGTTCGCCAGTTTCTGGCGGGTGTACTTCCCGCAGACCTACGCTGGTGTCGGCGCCGGCTGCCTGTTGGTGTTCATCCTTGCGATTGGCTACTACATCACCCCGGCGCTGCTCGGCAGCCCGAACGACCAAATGGTCAGTTACTTCGTCGCCTTCTACACCAACACCAGCATCAACTGGGGCATGGCCACTGCGCTCGGCGGGCTGCTGTTGCTGGCGACCGTGGTGCTTTATCTGATCTACAGCTGGCTGGTCGGCGCCAGTCGCCTGCGCCTGAGCTAAGGGGAATTTGCGATGCTGAGTCCTTACATGTCGCCCATCGAACGGGTGTGGTTCTACAGCCTGCGGATTCTCTGCGGCCTGATTCTGTTGTTCCTGATCCTGCCGGTGCTGGTGATCATTCCGCTGTCGTTCAACTCGGGGAGTTTCCTGGTCTATCCGCTGCAAGGTTTCTCGCTGCAGTGGTACCACGACTTCTTCGCCTCGGCGGAATGGATGCGTGCGCTGAAGAACAGCATCATCGTCGCTCCGGCGGCGACGGTGCTGGCGATGATCTTCGGCACCCTGGCGGCGATCGGCCTGACCCGTGGCGACTTCCCTGGCAAGTCACTGGTGATGGCACTGGTGATTTCACCGATGGTGGTGCCGGTGGTGATCATCGGCGTGGCGAGTTATCTGTTCTTCGCGCCGCTGGGGCTGGGTAACAGCTTCTTCTCGCTGATCGTCGTGCATGCGGTATTGGGTGTGCCGTTTGTGATCATCACCGTGTCGGCGACGTTGCAGGGGTTTAATCACAACCTGGTGCGTGCTGCTGCGAGTCTCGGTGCATCGCCGCTGACTGCATTCCGCCGGGTGACCTTGCCGCTGATTGCGCCGGGAGTGATTTCCGGGGCGCTGTTTGCCTTTGCCACTTCTTTCGATGAAGTGGTGGTGACGCTGTTCCTTGCCGGGCCCGAGCAGGCGACATTGCCTCGGCAGATGTTCAGCGGGATTCGCGAAAACCTCAGCCCGACGATTGCAGCGGCAGCGACGTTGCTGATTGCCTTCTCGGTGATCTTGCTGCTGACGCTGGAATGGCTGCGCGGGCGCAGCGAGAAACTGCGTACTGCGCAGGTCTGAGATCAAGGTCAAAAGCCACCCCTCACCCCAGCCCTCTCCCCAAGGGGGCGAGGGGGAAGGGAGCAGATCTCCGTGGCTTTCGCGGCCGGAGTTCGACTCGGTAATTCAGGTCGATGTATTTCGAGAGTACAACCCGGTCAGTCCCCTCTCCCTCCGGGAGAGGGTTAGGGTGAGGGGCTCTTGATCTTCCTATCCGATCAACCATTCACACCCTGAATAGCAGACAACCCCAAATCCCCAGCTAATCTTGTGCCCAGCTCCCACATCTATAAGAGGCTGCGCACCATGAGTCTGTCCCAGTTCAAAATCGCTCACAAACTGATCACCGGCGCCGCAGCCATCGAGCAACTGGCCGCTGAACTCACCCGTCTGGACATCGATAATCCGCTGATCGTCACCGACGCCGCGCTGGTCAAGTCCGGTACTGTCGAGCTGGCGCTGGTGCAACTCGGCGGGCGCGAATACGAGATTTTCGACCGTGTGCTGCCCGACCCGGAAATCGCCATCGTCGAGGACTGCATGCGCGCCTATCGCGAAGGCGGGCATGACGGTTTGATCGGCCTTGGCGGTGGCAGCGCCATCGACATTGCCAAGAGTGTCGCCGCCTACGCCGGTTACCACGGCGCGCTGGAAGATCTGTTCGGCGTCGATCAGGTGCCGCGCAAGGGCCCGCCGCTGATCGCCATTCCGACCACCGCCGGCACTGGCTCTGAAGTCACCAATGTGGCGATCCTCTCGGACAAGGTCGCGCAGTTGAAGAAAGGCATCGTCAGCGACTATCTGTTGCCCGATGTGGCGCTGGTCAGTCCGCAAATGACCCTGACCTGTCCGCGCAGCGTTACCGCCGCCAGTGGTGTCGATGCACTGGTGCACGCTATCGAATCCTATCTGTCGGTGAACGCCTCGCCGATCACCGACTCCCTCGCCATCGGCGCAATCAAGCTGATCGCCAGCGCTCTGCCCAAGGCCTACGCCAACGGCGCCAATTTGCAAGCGCGGGAAGACATGGCCACCGCCAGCCTGATGGCCGGCATGGCGTTCGGTAACGCCGGGGTGGGTGCGGTGCATGCGCTGGCCTACCCGCTGGGCGGGCGCTTCAACATTGCCCACGGCGTCAGCAACGCCTTGCTGCTGCCCTATGTGATGACCTGGAACAAAATGGCCTGCGTCGAACGCATGCAGGATATTGCCGAAGCCATGGGTGTGAAGACCGCGCATCTGAGCGCCAGCGAAGCTGCGGACAAAGCCGTGCAGGCCATGACCGACCTGTGCGCGGCGGTGGAAATCCCTGCCGGGCTGCGCAGTTTCGGCGTGCCGGAGGAAGCGATCCCGGCGATGGCCGTGGAGGCCGCCGGCATCGAGCGGCTGATGCGCAACAATCCGCGCAAGCTCAGCGCCGGCGACATCGAGAAGATCTACCGCGCGGCTTACTGAAGCGCGGTCGCTGAGGGCTCATGGCACAACCCAATCATCGCGGTCCCGGTGCGCGCGTGGAAACTTGAGGTATACAATGCGCGCCATCGTGATTTAGCTCAGCACAGGTGCGTCATGCAGCCCTTCGTAATTGCTCCGTCGATCCTCTCCGCCGACTTCGCCCGCCTCGGCGAGGAAGTGGACAACGTTCTCGCCGCCGGCGCCGACTTCGTCCACTTCGATGTCATGGACAACCACTACGTACCGAACCTGACGATCGGCCCGATGGTCTGCGCGGCACTGCGCAAGTACGGCGTCACCGCGCCGATCGACGCGCACCTGATGGTCAGCCCGGTGGACCGCATCGTCGGCGACTTCATCGAAGCCGGCGCGACCTACATCACCTTCCACCCGGAAGCCACGCTGCACGTCGATCGCTCGCTGCAACTGATCCGCGAAGGCGGGTGCAAGTCCGGTCTGGTGTTCAATCCGGCGACTCCGCTGGACGTGCTCAAGTACGTGATCGACAAGGTCGACATGGTCCTGCTGATGAGCGTCAACCCGGGCTTCGGCGGGCAGAAGTTCATTCCCGGCACCCTCGACAAACTGCGTGAAGCGCGGGCGATCATCGACGCCTCGGGCCGCGACATCCGCCTGGAAATCGACGGCGGCGTCAACGTCAACAATATCCGCGAAATTGCCGCTGCTGGTGCTGACACCTTCGTCGCCGGCTCGGCCATTTTCAACGCGCCGAACTATCAGGAAGTCATCGACAAGATGCGTTCCGAACTGGCACTGGCACGCCCATGAGCGGTTTTGAGCAGTTGTTCCCGGGGCAGCTGCCACGGTTGGTGATGTTCGATCTGGATGGCACGCTGATCGATTCGGTTCCCGACCTGGCAGCGGCGGTGGACACCATGCTGCTCTCCCTCG
This sequence comes from Pseudomonas sp. RG1, assembly GCF_025910115.1. NCBI lineage: Bacteria > Pseudomonadati > Pseudomonadota > Gammaproteobacteria > Pseudomonadales > Pseudomonadaceae > Pseudomonas > Pseudomonas sp. RG1. Next base: position 20,748 of record NZ_JAPCIK010000052.1, on the reverse strand, counting down.
GCCGTCCGCCGGCAGGTATCGAAGCGGTGCGCGAATGGGTCGGCAATGGCGCGCCGGTGCTGGTGCGTCGGGCCTTGGCGGGTGGTATCGATGACTCGGCAGTGGACGACGCTGAAGCCGAGCGCGCACTGGAGATTTTCATGGAGGCTTACGGCGCCAGCCATGAGCTGACCGTGGTCTATCCCGGTGTGCGCGACACGCTCAAGTGGCTGCACAAGCAAGGCGTGGCCATGGCGCTGATCACCAACAAGCCCGAGCGCTTCGTCGCGCCTCTGCTCGATCAGATGAAGATCGGCCGCTACTTCAAGTGGATCATCGGCGGCGATACCCTGCCGCAGAAGAAGCCTGACCCGGCGGCTCTGTTTTTCGTGATGAAAATGGCCAACATTCCGGCCTCGCAATCGTTGTTCGTCGGCGACTCGCGCAGCGATGTGCAGGCGGCGAAAGCAGCGGGGGTCAAGTGTGTCGCGCTGAGTTATGGCTACAACCATGGCCGGCCGATTGCCGAGGAATCCCCGGCACTGGTGATCGACGATTTGCGCAAACTAATTCCCGGTTGCCTGGATCTGGCCGGTGGGATAACGTTGCCCGACGCTGTTCAACCCCCTTCTGGAAACGCCATCGTGGTGGTCACCCGCAAACTCTGGATGAAAGTCATCAAGGCCCTGGCCCGCTGGCGTTGGCGCGCCTGACTGATTCTGGCCGGCCGTGCCGGCGCGTTTGCATACCTGACTGATTGCACCTCACACCACGAGGCACCTTATGAATCGCGAAGAATTCCTGCGTCTGGCCGCTGACGGCTATAACCGCATCCCGTTGGCTTGCGAAACCCTGGCCGACTTCGACACGCCGCTGTCGATCTACCTGAAACTGGCCGACCAGCCCAACTCCTACCTGCTCGAATCGGTGCAGGGCGGCGAGAAATGGGGCCGTTATTCGATCATCGGCTTGCCGTGCCGCACCGTGCTGCGGGTTCATGATCATCACGTCAGCATCAGCGTTGATGGCGTCGAGACCGAAAGCCACGAGGTTGAAGACCCGCTGGCCTTCGTTGAAACCTTCAAGGCGCGCTACAACGTACCGACCATCGCCGGCCTGCCGCGCTTCAACGGTGGACTGGTCGGTTACTTCGGTTACGACTGTGTGCGCTATGTCGAGAAGCGTCTGGGCAAATGCCCGAACCCGGATCCGCTGGGCGTGCCGGACATTCTGCTGATGGTTTCCGACGCCGTTGTGGTGTTCGACAACCTGGCCGGCAAGATGCACGCGATCGTCCTCGCCGACCCTGCGCAGGCCGATGCCTTCGAGCAAGGCCAGGCGCGGTTGCAGGAACTGCTCGAGCAACTGCGTCAGCCGATCACCCCGCGTCGTGGCCTGGATTTCAGCAAACAGCAATCGGCCGATCCGGTGTTTCGTTCCAGTTTCACTCAGGACGATTACGAAAAAGCCGTCGACACCATCAAGGAATACATCCTCGCCGGCGACTGCATGCAGGTGGTGCCATCGCAGCGCATGTCGATCGACTTCAAGGCAGCGCCAATCGATCTGTATCGCGCGCTGCGTTGCTTCAACCCGACGCCGTACATGTACTTCTTCAACTTCGGCGATTTCCACGTCGTTGGCAGTTCGCCGGAAGTGCTGGTGCGCGTCGAAGACAACCTGATCACCGTGCGCCCGATCGCCGGCACGCGCCCACGCGGTGCCACCGAAGAAGCCGATGTGGCGCTGGAGCAGGATCTGCTCTCGGATGACAAGGAGATCGCCGAGCACTTGATGCTGATCGATCTGGGCCGCAACGATACCGGGCGAGTCTCGGAAATCGGTTCGGTGAAGCTCACCGAGAAAATGGTCATCGAGCGTTATTCCAACGTAATGCACATCGTCTCCAACGTCACCGGCCAGTTGAAGTCGGGCCTGACCGCGATGGACGCACTGCGGGCGATTCTGCCGGCGGGTACGTTGTCGGGCGCGCCGAAGATTCGCGCGATGGAAATCATTGACGAGCTGGAGCCGGTCAAGCGCGGTGTGTACGGCGGCGCGGTCGGTTACTTCGCCTGGAACGGCAACATGGACACCGCCATTGCCATTCGCACGGCAGTGATCAAGAACGGCGAGCTGCACGTGCAGGCCGGCGGCGGCATCGTCGCCGACTCGGTGCCGGCGCTGGAATGGGAAGAAACCCTGAACAAACGCCGCGCGATGTTCCGCGCCGTGGCCCTGGCCGAGCAGACCCCGGACGCCTGAGCCACGCAATTTCCCGTGTGGGAGCGAGCCTGCTCGCGAAGAGGTGAGTCAGTCACCGTTGATGCTGACTGACCCAGCGCTTTCGCGAGCAGGCTCGCTCCCACATCGGGTTTTGTGTTGAGGCATAAAAAAAGCGGCGCCCTGACAGGCGCCGCTTTTTTGCATCTACGACTCAGAAATCCAGCACAACCCCGACATTCAGGCCCTGCTGCTTGAAGTCATCATCCTTGCGGAAGGTATAACCCCCACGCAGCGCCAGATCCGCCGTCAGCTTGTGACTGACACCCAGGCTCAAGCGGTTCAGGTGACTTGCCGGTGTGTAGCCTTCAAGGGTGAAGTCATTGGCCGGCAGGGTGTTGAGGGCGATGTTGACCTTCTGCACGTCATCTTCGTACTCACGCTCGTGGGCGTATTCGCCGTACACCTGGGTTTGCGCGGTGAAGTTGTACTTGCCCTGGATGCCCAGGCCGAGTCGTTTCGAATCGCGGCTCTGGTCATCGAAGGTCAGCGCCGTGGCGCGGTTGCTCTTTTCCGAGTAACCGTCGACATCGACACTGGCGTAATCGGCGCTGACGAACGGCGACAGGTGCCATTGGCTGCCCGGTTGCGCAATGTCATAGCCCAAGCGCGTGCTGAGCGCCCACAGGCTGCCGTCGGTATCGCCTTTCTCCGCTCCCTCGCTGGCGCCGAGGTCGAACTTGCGTTTGAGGTTGTCGTAGTCGAGTTTGCCGCCGGTCAGCGCCGCGTCGGCCCACCAGCGGTTCTGCTGGAACTGGGCGAACGCGGTGGCCATGTAGCTGTTGAGTTTGTAATCGGAGTCGTTGTGCCCGGCCTCGAGATTCTGCCGGTACAAACCGGCCGCCACGCCCACGCGCCAGGCCTCGTTCAGCCGATAGCTGCCGCCGACGTTGAGGTTGTAACCGCTGCCATCGGCGCTGGCGCCGCTGCTTTGGCTGTCGACATCCAGACGCTGTCCGCCGGCCGAGACAATCGCACGCCATTGGCCGACCGCTTGCCAGTTCTCCCAGTCCGCCTGCCATTGGTTACGCAATTCATCCTGATGCGCACGCACGGTGCCGTGGGCCATTTCAGGTAGCAGGCTCAATTCCCACGGCGCAGCCAACAGCGAATAGGCGTAATCGGCGATCAGTTTCTGCCCGGATTCGGTCGGGTGTACACCGTCGTTGTAGATCAGCTTGGTCGGATCCGGCGTGGCGCTGTTGATCCCGTAGCGGGCGTTTTCCGTGCAGCTATTGCCACTGAAGCAGGTCGCGGTGAGGTTCTGGTCGGTAGCCAGACCAAAGCGCCCCGGGTCGGCGAAGACTTCCGAGAGCAGCACCGGAATGTTCAGCGGAATGACTTCGGCGTTGATGCCTTGCAGGCGCGTCACCAACTGACTGTTGAACTGGTTGGCGAGGGTGCTGCTGAACGCTTGCAGCGGCGTGCCATTGAGGGCCGGGGTCAGGCCCACGTCGGGCAGCAGCCAGACCATCACGTATTTGGCGCCGGCGGTCTGCAGGGTCTGCACGCTGTCGGCCAGTCGATCGGCTGCGGCGTTGGCCTGGGGCAGGCTGAGAATGCGGCCCTGGAGGAAGTCGTTGCCGCCACCGGAAATGTAATACAGCGCATTCGGGTCGGCGCGGAAGCCGTTCGACGGCAGGTATCCGGCGCGGGTGCGTTCGCCGGTGGCCGATTGGGTGGTGATCGAGTCGAGAATCTGGTCGGTGCGATAGCCACCGACCGCCCAGTTGTTGCCGTCAGGCTGGCCGTTTTCCGCGCGCACTGCGGAGCTGGAAGAGGCTGTCTGGTCGGGTGAAAAGCCCAGGCGGCCGCCGAGCAACTGGGTGGAATTCAATGAAAAAACTTCGCCGCTGCCATCCTGATACACCGGCCCGGTACGGTTGGTGTAACGCTCGGTGGAGCCCGCCGGGCCGCCGGTGTCGGCGAAGGTGCCGGCATCGTTGAGGCTGTCGCCGAAGACGATGAAACTGGAATAAGGATTGGGCGCCGCATTGGCCTGGGCGCAGGCGAGTGCGAGCAAGCAGCTGGCCAGCGGTACAAACAACGTCTGTCTGATCATGAGCAAGTCCGTTTATTTATTGTTGTAGGTGAACGAAACGACAGTACCAAAAACGTTCGGCATTTTGCCATCGGTCGCGAATCCTTCTCCCGTTTTATAACCCGCAGGCCCCGCCATATTGCGTGCTCCGCCCAGCTAAGTTACTGTGCCGGAACGTATGAACGAGACCTTCCCCGTGTTGATCACCAGCAAACTTCTGGATCAAGTCATCAAGGCACACGCCCGCTGGCGTTGGCGCGCCTGAATCTTCTCTGCCGGCTCCGCCGGATCTGTATCGCTTTGCCTTCCTTGTCTGTTTGAAATGCCGCTGTGCTGGCGCCCTGTGCGCGTCCGACATCGCGCAGCGCCCTGCGGGCAAGTCATCTGAAGGCTGTCATCAAGTCAGAATTCAAGAGGTTCGAAACGCCATGTTGCTGATGATCGACAACTACGACTCCTTTACCTACAACGTTGTGCAATACCTCGGCGAGCTGGGTGCCGAGGTCAAAGTGGTGCGCAACGACGAACTGACCATCGCCGAAATCGAAGCGCTGAATCCCGAGCGCATCGTGGTTTCCCCCGGGCCGTGCACGCCCACCGAGGCGGGCGTTTCCATTGATGCGATCAAGCACTTCGCCGGCAAACTGCCGATCCTAGGCGTTTGCCTCGGCCACCAGTCCATCGGCCAGGCCTTCGGCGGTGATGTGGTGCGTGCCCGCCAGGTCATGCACGGTAAGACTAGCCCGGTATTCCACGAGGACAAGGGCGTGTTCGCCGGCCTCAATCATCCGCTCACCGTTACCCGTTACCACTCGCTGATCGTCAAGCACGAAAGCCTGCCCGATTGCCTCGAGCTGACCGCATGGACCCAGCACGACGACGGCTCGGTCGACGAGATCATGGGCCTGCGTCACAAGACCCTGAACATCGAGGGCGTACAGTTTCACCCCGAGTCGATCCTCACCGAGCAGGGTCATGAACTGTTTGCCAATTTCCTCAAACAAACCGGCGGCACGCGCTAAGGACTTCCCATGAATATCAAGACAGCCCTCAGCCGTATCGTCGAACACCTCGACCTCAGCACCGATGAAATGCGCGATGTGATGCGCGAGATCATGACCGGCCAGTGCACCGAAGCGCAGATCGGCGCGTTCATGATGGCCATGCGCATGAAGAGTGAGAGCATCGACGAGATCGTCGGCGCGGTGTCGGTGATGCGCGAGCTGGCCGATCAGGTCGAGCTGAAAACCCTCGACGGCGTGGTCGATGTGGTCGGCACCGGCGGTGACGGTGCGAACATCTTCAATGTATCGACCGCATCTTCCTTTGTTGTCGCAGCAGCCGGTTGCACCGTGGCCAAGCACGGCAACCGCGCGGTGTCCGGCAAGAGCGGCAGTGCCGATCTGCTGGAAGCTGCCGGCATTTATCTGAACCTGACCCCGGTGCAGGTCGCGCGCTGCATCGACAACGTCGGCATCGGTTTCATGTTCGCCCAGACCCATCACAAAGCGATGAAGTACGCCGCCGGCCCGCGCCGCGAACTCGGCCTGCGCACGCTGTTCAACATGCTCGGCCCGCTTACGAATCCGGCCGGTGTGAAACATCAGGTCGTCGGCGTATTCACTCAGACGCTGTGTCGGCCATTGGCCGAAGTCTTGCAGCGACTGGGCAGCAAACACGTGCTGGTCGTGCATTCGAAGGACGGTCTGGATGAGTTCAGCCTCGCCGCGCCAACCTTTGTCGCCGAGCTGAAAAACAACGAAATCACTGAGTATTGGGTCGAACCGGAAGACCTCGGCATGAAGAGCCAGAGCCTGCACGGCCTGTCGGTCGAAGGACCGGAAGCGTCGCTGGCGCTGATCCGTGATGCCCTCGGCAAGCGCAAAACCGAAAACGGCCAGAAAGCTGCCGAGATGATTGTGCTCAATGCCGGTGCGGCGCTGTACGCCGCCGACCTGGCAAGCAGTCTGAAACAAGGTGTGGAGCTGGCGCACGACGCGCTGCACACCGGCCTCGCTCGGGAAAAGCTCGAGGAGCTGGGTGCCTTTACCGCGGTATTCAAAGTGGAGAATGAAGGATGAGTGTACCGACGGTTCTGGAAAACATTCTGGCGCGCAAGGTTGAGGAAGTCGCCGAGCGCAGCGCTCGGGTCAGCCTGAGCGAGCTGGAAAGTCTGGCCAAGGCGGCCGATGCACCCCGTGGTTTTGCCCAGGCATTGCTGGCGCAAGCAAAGAAAAAACAACCGGCGGTGATTGCCGAAATCAAAAAGGCTTCGCCGAGCAAAGGCGTGATCCGCGAAGACTTCATGCCGGCCGACATCGCCAAGAGCTACGAAAAGGGCGGGGCGACCTGTCTGTCGGTGCTGACCGACATCGATTACTTCCAGGGCGCCGATGCCTACCTGCAACAGGCGCGCGCCGCCTGCAAGCTGCCGGTGATCCGCAAGGATTTCATGATCGATCCGTACCAGATCGTTGAAGCTCGCGCGCTTGGCGCCGATTGCGTGCTGTTGATCGTCTCCGCACTGGACGACGTGAAAATGGCCGAGCTGGCCGCCGTGGCCAAAGGCGTCGGTCTCGACGTGTTGGTGGAAGTGCACGACGGTGACGAACTTGAGCGCGCGTTGAAAACCCTCGACACGCCGCTGGTCGGGGTCAACAACCGCAACCTGCACACATTCGACGTCAGTCTGGAAACCACCCTCGACCTGCTGCCGCGCATCCCGCGCGATCGCCTGGTGATCACCGAGAGCGGCATCCTCAATCGGGCCGACGTCGAGCTGATGGAAATCAGCGATGTGTACTCGTTCCTGGTCGGCGAAGCGTTCATGCGCGCGGAAAATCCGGGCATTGAATTGCAGCGCCTGTTCTTTCCGGAGCGTGGTGGTCCAGTAGTGAGCGGTTCGACCCTCGACTGACCGAGTCGACCTCATTCGCGAGCAGGCTCGCTCCCACAGAGGACTGCATTCCAGTGTGGGAGCGAGCCTGCTCGCGAAGAGGCGCTAAATTCCGCTAAAGAGATTCAATCTGCCGGAGCTCACCATGTCGCTGCCAACCCCGCTGACCATCGAATCCGGCCTGCAAGCCGAACAGGACTTGCTGGCCTCGGTCTGCGCTGGCGACGCTGAATTCGGCCTGCTGTTCTGGCAACCCACCGACCGCGCGCTGGTCATGCCGCGCCGCCTCAACCGTCTCCCGCAATTCGACCACGCCTGCGAAGTCTCCGCCGCCGCAGGCTGGCCGGTGCTGTTGCGTGAAACGGGCGGCGAGCCCGTCCCGCAATCCGCTGCAACCATCAACATTGCCTTGGTGTATGCCCCGCCTCGCAGTGAAGGCGATCTGAACCGCATCGAAACCGGCTACCGCTGCCTGTGCGATCCGATCTGTCAGTTGCTGGATGAGTTGGGTGGCACCTCGTCCGTGGGCGAAATCGAAGGCGCATTCTGTGATGGACGTTTCAACGTCAATCTCGACGGTCGCAAGATGGTCGGCACCGCCCAGCGCTGGCGCCAGAGCCAGGGCGGCCAGCGTCCGGTGGGGCTGGTGCACGGTGCAATGCTGATGGATGACGAGCGTGAAGCGATGGTCGCCGCGGTCAACCGCTTCAATGAAGCCTGCGGCCTGGAGCAGCGGGTGAGGGCGCAAAGCCACATCGCCCTGCATGAGAAATTCAACGCGCCACAGGCGCTGGCGCGTCTCGATGAATTGTTTCGTTTGATGCTGGCGCAGATTTACAGTGCCTGATTTACGAGCTTAGCGCGTACCGAAGACCACCATGGTCTTGCCCTTCACGTCGACCAGATTGCGTTCTTCCAGATCCTTGAGCACGCGGCCGACCATTTCTCGCGAACAACCGACAATCCGACCGATTTCCTGACGGGTGACTTTGATCTGCATGCCGTCCGGGTGGGTCATGGCGTCCGGCTGTTTGCACAGCTCCAGCAGGCAGCGGGCGACGCGGCCGGTGACGTCAAAAAATGCCAGGTCGCCGACTTTGCGCGTGGTGTTGCGCAGGCGTTGTGCGATTTGTCCGCTGAGCGCGTAAAGAATGTCTGGATCCTGCTGCGATAACTCGCGGAACTTGGCGTAACTGATTTCCGCGGTTTCGCATTCGACCTTGGCCCGCACCCAGGCGCTGCGTTCCTGCTCCTGACCTGCCTGCTCGAACAGACCCAGTTCGCCGAAGAAATCCCCGGCGTTGAGGTAAGCGATGATCATCTCGCGACCATCGTCGTCTTCGATGAGGATGGTGACCGAGCCTTTGATGATGAAAAACAGCGTGTCCGAGCGATCCCCGGCGCAGATTATATTGCTCTTGGCCGCATGACGCCGGCGCTGGCAATGCATCAACAGCTTGTCGATGTTCTTGATTTTGGGTGTGGGGGTAATAGCAACCATGGTTGTATCCCGAAAAGACTGCACGGTGATGTTTGAGTTTTTATGAGGCGCTGAAGGCGGTCGCTACAGAGCTGACGAATTGGCGCCAGCGAATTGGCGCCAGCTTACCAGACACTTCGTCGAGAATTCGAGAAATTACCTACAGCCAGAAAGCATCCGTCCTAGGACGTCGTTCCTGTCGGAACAAAGTGCTGTGCTAAGCTGGCGACCCTTTTTTTACAGTGGAGTCTGGGCGATGAAGGCACGCATCCAATGGGCTGGCGAAGCCATGTTCCTCGGCGAATCCGGCAGCGGTCATGTCGTGGTAATGGACGGCCCGCCAGATGCCGGTGGCCGTAACCTCGGGGTTCGCCCGATGGAAATGCTCTTGCTGGGTGTCGGCGGTTGCAGCAACTTCGACGTGGTCAGCATCCTGAAGAAGTCGCGTCAGGCCGTTGAAAGCTGCGAAGCCTTCCTCGACGCCGAGCGTGCGACTGAAGATCCCAAGGTCTTTACCAAGATCCACATGCACTTCGTGGTCAAGGGCCGGGGCCTGAAAGAAGCTCAGGTCAAGCGCGCCATCGAACTGTCGGCCGAGAAGTATTGCTCGGCGTCGATCATGCTCGGCGCGGCTGGCGTGGCAATCACCCACGATTATGAAATCGTCGAACTCGGCTGAACCGACATTCAACTATCATAAAAGCAGTGCAGACTCTGGCGATCCCCCGCTGACGTCTGCATAATGCGCCACTTTTTTCAGGGCAGTGATCGGTCAGCCGACGGGTCATCCGCCTGAACAGATAACCAAAATCGCCATCGCGAAGAGGTGTTAACCGTCCTACGCAGGTGCGTTGTTCGCACTTGACGGGCATGCTTGATCACGCGGCCGCGCCGCATACATAGAGAGTTTTTAACGGTGAAAAGCAAACTCAAGCTCCACGGGTTCAATAACCTGACAAAGACCTTGAGCTTCAACATCTATGACATCTGCTACGCGGAAACCCCGCAAGACCAGCAGGCTTACGTTGAGTACATCAATCAAGAGTACAACGCGAAACGCCTGACGCAGATTCTCACAGAAGTTGTCGAGATCATTGGTGCCAACATCCTGAACATCGCCAGTCAGGACTATGAACCCCAGGGCGCCAGCGTCACGATTCTGATTTCGGAAGAGCCGGTAACCCCGACTGACAGCCAGATCGAAGAATCGCCGGGCCCTTTGCCCGAAATTATTCTGGCCCACCTCGACAAGAGCCACATCACGGTGCACACCTATCCGGAAATCCATCCGGACGATGGTATTGCGACCTTCCGTGTGGATATCGACGTGTCGACCTGTGGTGTCATTTCACCGCTCAAAGCACTCAACTTCCTCATTCACCAGTTCGATTCGGACATCGTGACCGTGGATTACCGTGTGCGCGGCTTCACCCGTGACGTTGAAGGCAACAAGCACTTCATCGACCACGAGATCAACTCGATCCAGAACTACCTCTCCGAAGACACCCGCGACGCGTACCAGATGACCGACGTGAACGTGTACCAGGAAAACCTGTTCCACACCAAAATGCTGCTGAAGAACTTCGAACTGGATAACTACCTGTTCGGCGACGCCACCAGCAACCTCTCGCCCGAGCAGCGTGCCCAGGTGACCGACCGTGTGAAACACGAAATGCTGGAAATCTTCTACGCGCGCAATATGCCGACCTAAGATTACCGGACAAAAAAAGGCGACCTCGTGGTCGCCTTTTTCATGCCTCATACAAAACCTCTGTGGGAGCGAGCCTGCTCGCGAAGAGGTCATCAGCACCGACACAGATCTCAGATCCGATAAGTACTCTTGGTCATCACCTTGGCCAACAAGCTCATCCCGAACTTGACCGGCGCCGGAAAACGAAACCCGCCCGCATCCAAAGCACTTTCCGCATGGTGTTCTTCATCGATGCGCATCTGCTCAAGAATCGCCCGGGATTTTTCGTCCTCGGCCGGCAATTGCTCCAGATGTTCGTTCAAGTGTTTGCAGACCTGATGCTCGGTCGCCGCAACGAAACCAAGGCTGACCTTGTCGCTGATCAGGCCGGCCACCGCGCCGATACCGAACGACATGCCGTAAAACAGTGGATTCAGCACGCTGGTGTGGCTGCCCAGCTGATGGATGCGCTGTTCACACCAGACCAGATGATCGATCTCTTCTTCAGCCGCGTGCTCCATGGCTGCGCGTACCTGCGGCAACTTGGCGGTCAGCGCCTGCCCCTGATACAGCGCCTGGGCACAGACTTCGCCGGTGTGGTTGATGCGCATCAGACCGGCGACATGGCGGGTGTCTTCATCGCTCATCTGCGTATCCGGCTGCAGAATCGCTGGCGACGGGCGGTACGGCTGGCCACTGAAGGGCAACAGGGTGCGCATCGCGGTATCGGCTTGCAGTAGCAGACGGTCTATGGGCGAGTAGTGACGTTGGGTAGTCATGCTGACCTCCGGGAAGAATCTCGGCGGCCAGTTTAACCGAATCGGCCGGCGAGGGTTTGCGCTGGGTCACTTGCTGCGCGGTCAGGCTTTTTTGTGGGAGCGAGCCTGCTCGCGAAAGCGGATTATCGGCTACTGAAGTGTTGGATGTATCGGCGCCTTCGCGAGCAGGCTCGCTCCCACGGTTGGTTGTCGCCAATCAGCCCGGCGGCCAGTTCATCTGGCGCTGCCCCAGCACGTGCATATGGATGTGATAGACAGTCTGCCCGCCAAGTTCATTGCAGTTCATCACCACGCGGAAGCCTTCTTCGCAACCCAGTTCCAGCGCCAGACGCTGCGCGGTGAACAGGATGTGCCCGGCCAGTGCCTTGTCGTCTTCGGTCAGGTCGTTGAGCGTGCGCACCGGTTTTTTCGGGATCACCAGAAAGTGCACCGGAGCCTGTGGGGCGATGTCGTGGAAGGCCAGAACCTGGTCGTCCTCGTAGATGATATTGGCCGGGATTTCCCGGTTGATGATCTTGGTGAACAGAGTATCCACTGCTGTTTCTCCGTTGAGTTGGGCTGAATCGAGTGTACCGCTTCGAAGTAGTGTTCCTAGCGGGGGCAGTAAGCTTTATTGACCATGCCGACAATCGTCCGGTTAAGCCAGCGCGAACCCAGTCGCGGCAGGAACGCCAGCCAGCGGTTGCGCCGTCCCGGAATAATGATGGCGCGGTTTTTATCCAGTGCGCGTACGGCATGCAGTGCCACTTCTTCCGGACTCATCAGCGAGTGGCTGCTTTCTATCTTCTCGCTACTCATCTGTGCGGTTCGGAAGAACGGTGTGCGCGTCGGGCCGGGGCAAAGCACGGAGACTTTCACGCCGCTTTGTTTGAGCTCCACGCGCAGGGCTTCGGAAAAATGCAGCACATAGGCTTTGCTGGCGTAGTAGGTGCTCATCCATGGGCCGGGGCTGTACGCAGCCACCGACGCGACATTGAGGATCTGCCCGCTACCCAGCAGCGCCATGCTGTTACCCAGCGCATGGCAGAGGCGGGTGAGGGCGAGGATATTGACCTCGATGAGGTCCTGCTCAGTCATCCAGTCCTGCGCGAGGAATGGCCCGCAGGTGCCGATGCCGGCGCAATTGACCAGCAGATCGATCTGCCGGTCGCCTTCTTCCAGCTCCAGCAAAAAGCCCGACAGGCGCAACGGTTCGCCGAGATCGCAGGCACGAAACAATACTTCGACATCGAAACGCTGGGTCAGCTCGATGGCGATACTTTCCAGCTGATCACGCTGTCGTGCCACCAGAATCAGGCTGCGGCCGCGCCGGGCCAGTGCTTCGGCCATGGCCAGGCCGATGCCGCTGGAAGCGCCAGTGATCAGAGCGTAACGGGTCATGCAGTTCTCCATCGCAACAGCTCCGCGCCGGCGACGCGGTTGTCGCGGCAGGGAGCGCTGTTCATTCTTGCGCAGAGTCTACAGGGGCCTGCGCCGGTTCGGCTGCCTCGTCGGCGGAAATCGCTGGCGGCTCGACAACCTCGACTTCGTCGGTGGTCACCGAGCCGCTGTCATAGCTGCTCTCCAGATTGCTTTCATATTCTTCCTGGACAGCCGAGAAGCCGCCAAGCAGGCCGCCGGCAAAAATCAGTGCGAAGAATACGATCCACAACGAGCACAGCACTTTGACCGCCGTGCTGTTCGGTGGCGGCGGCGGGCCATAGCGGTTGGCGCCGGCATTGCCGGGTACGACCATCATTACCAGCGGGAAAAAACTGCCCACGAACGGCACCAGGTTCAACAGCCACAGCCAGCCCGACCAGCCGATATCGTGCAGGCGCTGAACGCTGAACAGAATGCTGACGATCATGAAGCCGAGGAACAGGAAGACCGCCAGAATGCCGCCGAGGATCAGCCCGGTAGTCGAGTCGCCGCTGACCAAGCCCAACGCAATCAAAGCAAACACGCCGACGATGGGCAGGGTCACCAGGCTCAAGACCATGGTCCAGGCCAGAAAGCGCAGGCGACCGATCCGGCCTTCGACGCTGAATGGCTTGAGCGTGGCGAATGGCGGCAGAGCTTCACCGACATTGGCGCGCGGCGGTGCGTAAGGCGAGTCCGGTTCGGCCACCGTTGCAGGGTTGTCGTGGACGTCCGCGAGATTCAGCTCGATGGCGGTTTCCGCTTCGATCCGCGCATCGATCCCGGTTTTGTTCAACGCCTGCAGATACGTCTGCGCATCGCTGTGGGACAAATCACGTTTGAGAGCGACGGTGCGGCCATTGAACAGGCGCTCGATGGCGGCCACATCGCTTTTGAACAGATCCGCCAGATTCAGTTTGGCGGTGGTGAAGTCGACGCCGGGCTGCAGCGCGCCGTCGAAGACGATCTTGTAACGGGTGTCGCTCATGGCCGAGGCATCCTTGTCGCGATTCATTTGGCAGCCAGTCTGATCAGGACTGGCCAGATATGTTTTTCAGCGCGGCCAGCGTTGTGGCAACTGTGCAGCGCGCGCTTGGGCCTGACGATATTCAGCGTCGAGCCGCGCGATCAACTGATCCACGCTTGGCAGATCACCAATCTGACCAACACCCTGACCCGCCGACCACACGGTCTTCCAGGCTTTGGCTTCATCGTTGATCGGCTTGAGCTTGTCGCCGAAATTGACCTCGCCCTTGCCTTGCAGTGCCGCCATGTCGAAACCGGCCGCCTCCAGGCTCTGGCGCATGAAACTGGCCGGCACTCCCGACACCGCTGGAGTATGAATGATGTCGGCAGCCTTGGCTGTCAGCAGCATTTCTTTATAAGCGTCAGGCGCGTGACTTTCGGTGGTGCCGATAAATCGCGTACCGAAGTAGGCCAAATCCGCGCCGAGCAGCTGCGCGGCGAGAATCTCATGGCCGTGGTTCAAACATCCTGCAAGCAACAGCGTCTTGTCGAAAAACTCACGGATCTCGGCAATCAGCGCAAACGGACTCCAGGTGCCGGCATGCCCGCCGGCGCCGGCCGCGACGGCAATCAGCCCGTCGACACCGGCTTCAGCGGCTTTCTCGGCATGGCGCCGCGTGGTCACGTCGTGAAACACCAGACCGCCGTAGCTGTGCACCGCGTCGACCAGTTCCTTCACCGCGCCGAGGCTGGTGATAACGATCGGCACCTTGTGCTCGACGCAAATGTCCAGATCCGCCTGCAGACGCGGGTTGCTGTGGTGAACAATCAGGTTCACCGCATAAGGAGCCGGATTAGCCAGCGTCGCCAGGCCCGCTTCGATCTGTTCCAGCCAGGCCTTGAACCCACTGCTTTCGCGTTGGTTCAGCGCCGGAAAGCTGCCGACCACGCCGTTGCGGCAGCAGGCGAGCACCAGTTCCGGATTGGAGATCAGGAACATCGGCGCTGCTACTACGGGCAGACGCAGACGTTGTTCGAGCAGAGCGGGCAGCGACATTGAGAACACCCCGAGGATCTGTATTGGTTGAAGTTAGAACGGCTTGACCACGACCAGAATTACGATAGCCAGCAATATCAGAACCGGCACTTCATTGAACCAGCGATAAAAGACATGGCTGCGGGTGTTTTCGCCACGGGCGAAGCGTTTTACCTGCGCGCCGCACATATGGTGGTAACCGATCAGCAGAACGACCAGAGTCAGTTTTGCGTGAATCCAGCCGCCCTGGCTGAAAAGGCTCGGGTTGAGGTAGATCAGCCAGCCACCGAAGATCAGCGTGGCGATCATCGCCGGGCCCATGATGCCGCGATACAGCTTGCGCTCCATGACGCTGAAGCGTTCCTGGCTGATCGTGTCGGTGCTTTGCGCGTGGTAAACGAACAGGCGCGGCAAGTAGAACAGCCCGGCAAACCAGCAGACGACGCTGACAATGTGAAACGCTTTGAGCCATAGATAGAGCATTTTTGGTTATTCCCTCATTCACGGTAGCCAGATAGTAGAGGCTTGAGCGTCCGCGCGTCACCTTGGCGGTTGTCGCAGGCGCGCGCGGCCCCTATTATCGACGGCTTTCCAGTGGGTTCGTTGAGGGCAGGTTTATGGTCAAGGTCGGTATCGTCGGCGGCACGGGTTACACCGGTGTCGAACTGCTGCGTCTGTTGGCACAGCATCCGCAGGCAGAAGTGGTCGTCATCACTTCCCGATCCGAGGCCGGTCTGGCCGTGGCTGACATGTACCCGAACCTGCGCGGTCACTATGACGGGCTGGCGTTCAGCGTGCCGGACGTGAAAACCCTTGGCGCCTGCGATGTGGTTTTCTTCGCCACGCCACACGGCGTGGCTCACGCCTTGGCAGGCGAGCTGCTGGCGGCGGGCACCAAGGTCATCGACCTGTCCGCTGACTTCCGTCTGCAAGATGCTGATGAATGGGCCAAGTGGTACGGCCAGCCACACGGCGCACCGCAATTGCTGGACGAAGCGGTCTATGGTCTGCCGGAAGTCAATCGCGAGCAGATCAGGAAAGCGCGCCTGATCGCGGTGCCGGGTTGCTATCCGACCGCAACGCAATTGGGTTTCCTGCCGTTGCTGGAAGCAGGTCTGGCCGACGCATCGCGTTTGATCGCCGACTGCAAATCCGGTGTCAGTGGTGCCGGGCGTGGTGCGGCTGTAGGTTCTTTGTACTCCGAGACGTCGGAAAGCATGAAGGCCTATGCGGTAAAAGGTCATCGTCATCTGCCGGAAATTCGCCAAGGCCTGCGTCGCGCGGCGGGCAAGGAAGTCGGCCTGACATTCGTCCCCCACCTGACGCCGATGATTCGCGGTATTCACTCCACGCTCTACGCGACAGTAGCGGATCGCTCGGTTGATCTGCAGGCACTGTTCGAAAAGCGCTATGCCAACGAACCGTTCGTCGATGTCATGCCAGCCGGCAGCCACCCGGAAACCCGTAGCGTGCGCGGCGCCAACGTCTGCCGCATCGCCGTGCATCGTCCACAGGATGGCGATCTGGTGGTCGTGCTCTCGGTGATCGACAATCTGGTCAAGGGCGCCTCGGGCCAGGCGGTGCAGAACATGAACATTCTGTTCGGACTGGACGAGCGCTTCGGCCTGTCACACGCCGGCATGCTGCCTTAAAAGCAGCTACGAGCTTCAAGCCACAAGCTACAAGAGATCAGAGGCAGGCTTGAAGCTCACCGCTTGAAGCTTGCCGCTGCTCCTCTAATAGTTGACCAATTTTCTAGGACAAGCGGATAATGCGCGTCATCACGCATTATGGCGGCGTAACGCCGGGAGATAGTCAGCATGAGCGTCGAATCCTTCACCCCCACGGCTTTGCAATTCACTCAAGGTGCTGCGCACAAGGTGAAGAGCCTGGTCGATGAAGAGGGGAATGATCGCTTGAAGCTGCGCGTATTTGTTACGGGCGGCGGTTGTTCAGGGTTTCAATACGGTTTCACCTTTGATGAGGACGTGGCCGATGACGACACCATCGTCGAGCGCGAAGGCGTGAGCCTGGTGGTCGATCCGATGAGCTTCCAGTACTTGGCCGGTGCCGAGGTGGATTATCAGGAAGGTCTGGAAGGTTCGCGCTTCGTGATCAAGAACCCGAATGCCACCACGACTTGTGGTTGCGGGTCGTCGTTCTCGATCTGATCGCGCTTCAGCGCACACAACAAAACGCCGCAGAGCCTTTCGGTTCTGCGGCGTTTTTGTATCTGAAGTTTATGCCGGGTAGATGGCGCCGAGTACGCGCAGCCCGCGAGCGCCGGTGACGCTTGGCCGATTGGCGGCGATGCCTTCGAGGCAGCAATGAGCCAGCCAGGCGAAGGCCATGGCTTCTACCCAGTCAGGGTCAACGCCGTGAGTTGCGGTGCTGGCGACTTGGGTATTTGGCAGCAGATCCGCCAGACGTCTCATCAGCGTCGCGTTGTGCGCGCCGCCGCCACAAACCAGCAATTCCTGAGTGTCCGATTGAGCGCTTTGTAGCGACTCGACGATGGTCAGCGCCGTCAGTTCGAGCAGCGTGGCCTGAACGTCTTCGGCTGCGAAGGTTGGCAGGTTCGAAAGATGCTGTTCCAGCCATGGCAGATTGAAGACTTCCCGGCCGGTACTCTTCGGGCCTTTGGTGACGAAGAACGGGTCGCTGAGCAGTGCCGTGAGCAGGGCTGGTTCAACCTTGCCGATCGCAGCCCATTTGCCGTCCCGGTCATAGTTCTCGCCCCGTTGCCGGTGAATCCAGGCGTCCATCAGAACATTCCCCGGTCCGCAGTCGAAACCGGCTACAGGTTTGTTCGGCTCAATCAGGCTGAGATTGCTGAATCCGCCGACATTCAAGACTGCCTGGTTACCAGTACGCTCTTCAAACAACGCTTCGTGAAAGGCTGGCACCAGAGGCGCACCTTGGCCACCCGCTGCGACATCGCGACTGCGGAAATCGCTGACGACGGTAATACCGGTCAACTCAGTCAGCAGGGCTGGATTACCGATCTGCACGGTAAACCCGCGCGCCGGCTCATGGCGAATGGTCTGACCGTGGCTACCGATGGCACGAATGGCATCGGGCTTGAGTTGTTGTTGCGCGAGGAGGGTGTGAATGCCCGACGCGGCAAGTTCGACCCAGTGTTGCTGGGCAATCGCCGAGCGGGCGATCTCGTCGGGGCCGCTGGCGCACAAGCCAAGCAGCTCGGCGCGCAGGGAGTCAGGCATTGGCAGGTAGTGGGTGGCGATCAGTTTGATCGCCGAGGTCTGCTCGATCAGGGCGATGTCCAGCCCGTCGAGACTGGTTCCGGACATCACACCGATATACAGGGCCATGGCTTAGCGCTTGCTCGAAGCCAGCATCGTGGCCTTCTCTTGATCCATGCGCGCCATCAACGGTTGGCTCTGCGCGAGGAAGCGCGCGCGTTCGGACTTGGCGATCGGATCGGCCATCGGCAGCTTCTGGCCCAGCGGATCGACGTGAACGCCGTTGACCTGGAACTCATAGTGCAAATGCGGGCCGGTGGAAAGGCCAGTTGTACCGATGTAGCCAATGACTTGACCTTGCTTGACGCTGCCACCGGTTTTCACGCCTTTGGCGAAACCCTGCATGTGGCCGTAAAGCGTACGGTAGGTGTTGCCATGCTGAATGATCACGGTGTTGCCGTAACCGCCGCGACGGCCGGCCAGCAGGACCTTGCCATCACCGGCAGCCTTGATCGGCGTGCCTCGCGGCGCTGCGTAATCGACGCCTTTGTGGGCGCGGATCTTGTTGAGGATCGGGTGCTTGCGGCCCATGGAGAACTTCGAGCTGATGCGGGCGAAGTCAACCGGCGTCCGGATGAAAGCCTTGCGCATGCTGTTGCCATCGGCAGTGTAATAGCTGCTGTTGCCTTGTTTGTTGGTGTAGCGCACAGCGGTGTAGGTCTTGCCGCGGTTGGTGAAGCGCGCAGACAGGATCGGGCCGGTGCCGACAGCCTTGCCGTTTATGACTTTCTGCTCGTAGATCACATCGAATTCATCACCCTGACGAATGTCCTGCGCGAAGTCGATGTCGTAGCCAAAGACGCTGGCCATATCCATGGTCATGCTGTGAGAAAGGCCGGCGCGGGCTGCGGACTGCGACAGTGAGCTGTTGATGACACCGTGGACGTAGGCAGTGCGAACGGTTGGCTTGGCAGTCACTCGGTTGAACGAATAGCCCTTATCGTTCTTGGTCAAAGTAATGGTTTCAACGTCGCTGACTTTGCTGTGCAGGCTGGTCAACTGGCCTTCCGGGCTGAGTTCGAATTCGAGTTTCTGACCGCGCTTGAGTTGGCTGAACTGCTTGGCTTGCTTGTCGCTAGCCAGTATTTCGTGCACGGAGGCTGCCGGTAGGCCGACTTTTTCAAACAGGGTAGACAGCGTATCGCCTTTGGAAACCACGACTTCACGGTGCCCAGGCTCTTTTGGTTTCTCAGCAGGGGCTACAGGTGCTGGCGCGGTTTCAGCGGTTTGCGCGGCGTTTTCGTCGCTGTTTTCGATTTGTGCGAACGGCGAAGCTACGGGCTCGTTTGTGGCTTGAGCCGCATCAGCAGCGTCTTGATCTTGTGTCAGTTGTTCAGCAGGACTTTCCAGTTCAAGACTCAGAGTCGTCTTTTTGGCTTCAACATCGCTGGAGGGAAATACCAGCAGTGCCAGGCTGAGAAGGGCGGCGATTCCACTTGCGGCGAGCAGGTGGGTCTTCGGGTAAAGCGGGGGCGCTTTAGACGGTTCTGTGGTCATAGGTAATTTTTGACTTTGAAATAGATGAATTGGAAAAGATGAATGACATGATGAAGATGAAATAACTGTATAAAATATAACCAAATCATCGCTGAAGCAAGTCTACAGACCTCGGGTCTGTGGATTGGTGTCCGTGCGCCGGGCAAAACTTGTAATTGGTGCGCGTTCTTGTATGGTTGGTTCCCTTTGAATCTGAGCCTTGCGGGTCTGTTATGAAGTCGGTTGAAGAGCAGCTAGCGCTGATTAAACGTGGTGCGGAAGAACTGTTGGTCGAGTCCGAGCTGGTCGAGAAGCTCAAGCGCGGCCAACCGCTGCGTATCAAGGCTGGTTTCGATCCAACCGCTCCGGATCTGCATCTTGGGCATACCGTGCTTATTAATAAGCTGCGCCAGTTCCAGGAGCTGGGGCACCAGGTCATCTTCCTTATAGGTGACTTCACCGGGATGATCGGTGATCCGAGTGGCAAGAGCGCCACGCGTCCGCCACTGACGCGTGAGCAGGTTCTGGAAAATGCTGAGACCTACAAGACTCAGGTTTTCAAAATCCTTGATCCGGCGAAAACCGAAGTTGCCTTCAACTCCACCTGGATGGACAAGATGGGGCCAGCGGATTTCATTCGCCTGACTTCGCAATACACCGTCGCTCGCATGCTCGAGCGCGATGACTTCGACAAACGCTACACCACCAACCAACCGATCGCTATTCACGAGTTCCTCTATCCGCTGGTTCAGGGTTATGACTCGGTCGCGCTGCGCGCCGATGTCGAGCTGGGCGGTACCGATCAGAAATTCAACTTGCTGATGGGGCGTGAGTTGCAGCGTGGTTATGGCCAGGAAGCCCAGTGCATTCTGACCATGCCATTGCTGGAAGGTCTGGATGGCGTAAAGAAGATGTCCAAGTCGCTGGGTAACTATGTCGGTATCCAGGAAGCGCCGGGCGTCATGTACAGCAAGCTGGTCTCCATCCCGGACGCGCTGATGTGGCGTTACTTCGAGTTGCTCAGCTTCCGTTCGATGGATGAAATCAACGCATTCCGGGCTGACGTCGAAGCTGGGGCGAATCCGCGTGACATCAAAATCAAACTCGCTGAAGAGATCGTTGCGCGTTTCCATGGTGAAGATGCTGCGGCGAACGCTCACCGAGGCGCTGGCAACCGCATGAAGGATGGCGAGCTTCCAGATGACTTGCCTGAGATCGAACTGTCTTCGGTTGAGGATATGCCGATCGCTGCTGTCCTTAATAAGGCTGGCTTGGTGAAGAACTCAGCGGCGGCGCGAGATCTGTTGGCGGCTGGCGGCGTGCGTGTCGATGGTGAGGTGGTTGATCGCTCCTTTATATATGCACTGGGCGCGACTCACGTTTGCCAGGCCGGCAAGAAGGCTTTTGCACGTATTACGCTGAAATCTGAATAAAGTTGAAATTGGGGGTTGACGGCGA
>NZ_JAPCIK010000051.1:0-50462 GCF_025910115.1 Pseudomonas sp. RG1 | reverse complement strand
GATTAAATTCCGAAACCCCAATTGCGAAAGCAGTTGGGGTTTTGTTTTGCCTGCGAGAAATGTGTCCGCTTGATTTCTATGCAACGGCCCGGGGCATGGCTATTATGCGGGCCTCATTGTGAGGCGATACCTGCATGCTGACGTTGTTGAATCTACTGAAGGATGGACGATTCCATTCCGGACAGGACTTGGGCGTTGCCCTGGGAATAAGCCGAAGTGCTGTATGGAAGCAGCTACAACAGCTTGAAGCTGAACTTGGCCTGTCGATCCATAAAATTCGCGGTCGCGGATATCAATTGTCGACGCCTCTGACGCTCCTTGATCCTCTGGAAATAACCAGCAAGATGCCTCAATGGCCGGTGCGTGTGTTCGACTCTGTTGACTCGACAAATGCCGAAGCTCTGCGCTCCATCAGTGACGGCGCCGCCGCGCCGTTTTTGGTGCTCGCGGAGCGACAATTGGCAGGCCGTGGTCGTCGAGGTCGTAAGTGGGTAAGCCCATTTGCAGAAAATCTTTATTACAGCCTTGTACTCCGCATCGAAGGCGGCATGCGTCAGCTTGAGGGGTTCAGCCTTGTTGTCGGCTTGGCGGTGATGCAGGCCTTGCGAAACACCGGTGTGCCCAATGCCGGTTTGAAGTGGCCCAATGATGTTTTGGTGGGTAACAAGAAAATAGCTGGCATTCTGCTCGAACTCGTCGGCGATCCGGCGGATGTGTGTCATGTTGTATTGGGTATAGGAATCAACGTGAATATGCAGGTTGCCGATGAGGTCGACCAGCAATGGACTTCTATAAAACTGCAGTCAGGCAAAGCCTGCGATCGCAATGCTCTGGTGGTTGAATTGAGTAATCAACTCAAGACTTATATCCATAAACACCAGCTCAACGGGTTCGCAAATCTGCAGGCAGAATGGGCGGAAAATCATCTGTGGCAGGGGCGTTCCGTGTCGTTGATCGCGGGTAACAGCCGTATCGATGGAATAGTGCTCGGGATTGATAACCAAGGCGGGTTGCGCTTGATTGTAGATGGTGTCGAAAAGGCCTTTAGTGGCGGTGAGCTCAGCCTGAGGTTGCGTGATGATTCTTGAGCTTGACTGCGGCAATAGCTTTATAAAATGGCGCGTGCTGGATGCGTCGGCGAGCGAGCTAGTCTCGGAAGGAATTGTAGATTCCAATCAGGCTTTGCTTGAGAGCCTACGCATCATAAAGTCACTCTCGCTGCGCAAGTGTCGTTTGGTAAGCGTCAGGACTAACGAGGAAACCAGCGCTTTAACCGAAATGCTTGAGCGCGAGTTCAGTATTCCTATCGTGTGTGCGAAGCCCGCTCGCGAGATGTCTGGTGTTCGAAACGGCTACGAAGACTATGAGCGTCTGGGGCTTGATCGCTGGCTGGCGATGCTTGGCGGCTTTCACCTGGCTGCCGGGAGTGCTTGTCTGGTTCTCGACTTCGGTACCGCGGTTACTGCCGATTTTGTCGGGCCTGACGGTGAGCATCTCGGTGGGTTCATTTGTCCAGGCATGCCTTTGATGCGAAACCAGCTTCGCACCCATACCCGTAAAATTCGTTATGGTGATGAGGCGGCAGAGCGCGCCCTTTCCAGTCATGTCCCGGGGCGTACCACCGTGGAAGCGGTGGAGCGCGGTTGTTCTTTGATGCTGAGGGGCTTTGTTCTCACTCAATTAGAGCTGGCTCGAGCGTACTGGGGGGAGCAATTCACCGTCTTTGTTACGGGAGGGGATGCCGAGTTGGTTAAAGGCGTCGCGCCTGACGCCAGGGTTGTGCCCGACCTGGTTTTCGTCGGCTTGGCGATGGCGTGTCCCTTGTCCTGAGGTTTATATGCGTTGGTTGTTCCTGCTTCTAGTGGTTCTCAATGTTTTTTACTATGTCTGGCATCAGCAGGAAGCGCCCTTGCGAGCCAAAGATGTAACGCCCCTTAGTCTGTATCGCGGTGCGCAGCAGGATATCCGTCTACTGAGCGAAACTGCTGGTGAAAGCGGGAGAGGGCAGGTGGTGCCGCGTCAGCAGTGTCTTTTCCTTGGTGGATTTTCTGAAGAGGATTCAATTGCCAGGTTGCAACAGCGCCTGGTGGCGATGAAGGTCAATGCTCAATCCGTGCCGAAAGCTGCTGCAGGAAGCGGTTACTGGCTTGCAGTTGCGCCGGATGGCCAGCCGTTGTTGGGCGATCAGCAGTTGCAAAACCTTTCCAAGGAATTCAATGGGTTAAAACATAAAATAATGCTGTGCGAAGGGGTTGCACCTGCTCAATAGTTTGCATAGAATGGCGCCCGCTCCACAGCGAACACCTTAAACGGGATTCGAAGTGAAGCGTGTCAACGCAGCTAACCTCAGGTTTTTAAATGAGAAAATGCTTGACAGAGGTTGGGCATGATATAGAATGCCGGCCTGATTAGGAGGGGTTCCCGAGCGGCCAAAGGGATCAGACTGTAAATCTGACGTCTACGACTTCGAAGGTTCGAATCCTTCTCCCTCCACCAGATTTAAGCGTGAGCTGCAGGCTCCGCGGGTATAGTTTAGTGGTAGAACCTCAGCCTTCCAAGCTGATGATGCGGGTTCGATTCCCGCTACCCGCTCCAAGTTTGCAGGTTGTGCAAAAGGGTTTTGCTCTTGTAGCTCAGTTGGTAGAGCACACCCTTGGTAAGGGTGAGGTCAGCGGTTCAAATCCGCTCAAGAGCTCCATATAACAAGGCAGATATGAAAATATCTGCCTTTGTTTTAATGGTTGATATTGTTTGTCTAATTTCTTCTGTAGAGGGTGATATCGATGGCTAAGGAAAAATTTGATCGTTCCCTGCCCCACGTCAACGTTGGGACCATTGGTCACGTTGACCACGGTAAAACCACTCTGACTGCTGCTCTGACTCGCGTTTGCTCCGAAGTTTTCGGTTCTGCAATCGTTGACTTCGACAAGATTGACAGCGCACCAGAAGAAAAAGCTCGCGGTATCACCATCAACACCGCGCACGTTGAGTACAACTCGAAGATCCGTCACTACGCTCACGTTGACTGCCCAGGTCACGCTGACTACGTGAAGAACATGATCACCGGTGCTGCTCAGATGGACGGCGCTATCCTGGTTTGCTCGGCCGCTGATGGTCCGATGCCGCAAACCCGTGAGCACATCCTGCTGTCCCGTCAGGTTGGCGTTCCGTACATCGTGGTCTTCCTGAACAAGGCTGACCTGGTAGACGACGCTGAGCTGCTGGAACTGGTTGAGATGGAAGTTCGTGACCTGCTGTCGACTTACGACTTCCCGGGCGACGACACTCCGATCATCATCGGTTCGGCTCGTATGGCGCTGGAAGGCAAAGACGACAACGAGATGGGCACCACTGCCGTCAAGAAACTGGTTGAAACTCTGGATGCCTACATCCCAGAACCAGTTCGTATGATCGACAAGCCATTCCTGATGCCAATCGAAGACGTATTCTCGATCTCGGGTCGCGGTACTGTTGTGACTGGTCGTATCGAGCGCGGTATCGTTCGCGTTCAGGATCCGCTGGAAATCGTTGGTCTGCGTGACACCACCGTTACTACTTGCACCGGTGTTGAAATGTTCCGCAAGCTGCTCGACGAAGGTCGTGCTGGCGAGAACTGCGGCGTTCTGTTGCGTGGTACCAAGCGTGACGACGTTGAGCGTGGCCAGGTTCTGGTCAAGCCAGGTTCGGTCAAGCCGCACACCAAGTTCACCGCAGAAGTTTACGTTCTGAGCAAGGAAGAAGGCGGTCGTCACACTCCGTTCTTCAAAGGCTACCGTCCACAGTTCTACTTCCGTACTACTGACGTGACTGGTAACTGCGAGCTGCCAGAAGGCGTTGAAATGGTAATGCCAGGTGACAACATTCAGATGACTGTTACCCTGATCAAAACCATCGCGATGGAAGACGGTCTGCGTTTCGCTATCCGTGAAGGCGGTCGTACCGTCGGCGCTGGCGTCGTAGCCAAAATCATCGAATAAGCGGTTGTAATGTATTTTTCGGGCCGGCATAATGGTCGGCCTGATTTTGTTTTAGGTCAGTAGCTCAATTGGCAGAGCGACGGTCTCCAAAACCGTAGGTTGGGGGTTCGATTCCCTCCTGACCTGCCAGATTCACTCGGTGTGTCTGGCTTTCTTTTCACAGGATCTTCATAGATGACTCCTAAAGCTGAAGCTCAAGGCTCTCGCTTCGATCTGCTCAAGTGGCTTGTAGTAGTCGCTTTGGTAGTTGTTGGCGTTGTTGGCAATCAGTATTACGCTGCGTCGCCGATCCTGTACCGTGTACTCGCTTTGCTTGCCATTGCTGCTGTAGCTGCCTTTGTAGGCCTGCAGACCGCGAAGGGCAAGTCTTTCTTTGTACTGGTTAAGGAAGCTCGCACCGAGATTCGTAAAGTCGTGTGGCCAACTCGCCAAGAAACCACGCAAACCACGCTGATTGTCGTGGCTGTTGTTCTGGTTATGGCGTTGCTGTTGTGGGGTCTTGATTCCCTGCTCGGCTGGCTTGTTTCCTTGATTGTCGGCTAAGGGTGTCCCGTGGCTAAGCGTTGGTATGTTGTGCATGCTTACTCGGGTTACGAGAAGCATGTGATGCGCTCGCTGATCGAGCGCGTAAAGCTGGCTGGCATGGAAGATGGCTTCGGCGAGATTCTGGTTCCCACTGAAGAAGTGGTAGAGATGCGTAACGGCCAGAAGCGCAAAAGCGAACGGAAGTTCTTCCCGGGCTATGTGCTGGTCCAGATGGATATGAACGAGGGTACTTGGCACTTGGTCAAGGATACTCCTCGGGTGATGGGGTTCATCGGCGGTACTGCCGACAAGCCTGCACCAATTACCGATAAAGAGGCAGAAGCGATTCTGCGTCGCGTTGCTGATGGTAGCGACAAGCCGAAGCCGAAGACGTTGTTCGAGCCGGGCGAGACGGTACGTGTCAATGACGGTCCATTCGCTGATTTCAATGGCGTTGTGGAAGAAGTTAACTACGAAAAGAGCCGGATCCAAGTGGCAGTGCTCATTTTCGGTCGCTCTACTCCGGTGGAGCTCGAGTTCAGTCAGGTCGAGAAGGTCTAACTGGACAAGCAATCCCAACCCCGCAGCCTTAGGCTGTGGGGTTTTGTCGTCACTGGGATAAACGCGCAAGTAACCGGGGAGCCTTTCGAGGCGTTCGAACCCGTAATTGGAGTGCCTCATGGCCAAGAAGATTACCGCTTACATCAAGCTGCAAGTGAAGGCCGCTCAGGCTAACCCAAGTCCACCGGTTGGTCCTGCTCTGGGTCAGCACGGCGTGAACATCATGGAATTCTGCAAGGCTTTCAACGCCCGTACCCAGGGTCTTGAGCCAGGTCTGCCGACTCCAGTGATCATCACTGTCTACAGCGACCGTAGCTTCACTTTCGAAACCAAATCCACCCCTGCTTCGGTTCTGCTGAAGAAGGCGGCCGGTCTGACCAGCGGTTCCGCTCGTCCGAACACCGTTAAGGTTGGCACTGTTACCCGTGCTCAGCTGGAAGAAATCGCGAAAACCAAAAACGCGGATTTGACTGCAGCTGATATGGATGCAGCCGTGCGTACTATCGCCGGTTCTGCTCGTAGCATGGGCCTTAACGTGGAGGGTGTGTAATGGCTAAGCTGACCAAGCGTCAAAAGGCTATCGCCGGCAAAATCGAAGCAGGCAAGGCCTACAACATTGTAGACGCCGCTGCTCTGCTGGCCGAGCTGTCGACTGTCAAGTTCAGCGAGTCGTTCGACGTTGCTGTAAACCTGGGTGTAGACCCGCGTAAATCTGACCAGGTTGTTCGTAGCGCTACTGTGCTGCCACACGGCACTGGCAAGACCGTTCGCGTTGCTGTGTTCACCCAGGGTCCAGCTGCTGAGGCCGCTCTGGCTGCCGGCGCTGACCGTGTAGGTATGGACGACCTGGCTGCCGAAATGAAAGGCGGCGACCTGAACTATGACGTAGTGATCGCATCCCCGGATGCCATGCGCGTTGTAGGTCAGTTGGGTCAGATCCTCGGTCCACGTGGCCTGATGCCTAACCCGAAAGTCGGCACCGTAACTCCAGACGTAGCCAACGCGGTCAAGAACGCCAAAGCTGGTCAGGTTCGTTATCGCACCGACAAAAACGGCATCATCCACACTTCCGTTGGCAAGATGGGCTTCGACGCCGTCAAGCTGAAGGAAAACGTTGAAGCCCTGATCGCTGATCTGAAGCGTATCAAGCCGGCTTCCTCGAAAGGCATTTACGTCAAGCGCGTTACCCTGAGCACCACCATGGGCCCAGGTCTGGTTATCGACCAGAGCTCGCTCGACGCGTAAGACAAAGGTTGGCGCGGTTTGCCGCGCCAATTGAAAGATTGGGGTCCCTGCCTGGCGGGGGCTATCCAAGACCGTAGGCGGCGCAAGCCTTAAACCTCAAGCCTACGCAGATGGTGCTCCCGGTTCCTTACCGAATCAGACACCAAAACGACATTCGGTTCCGATCGAATGAAACGGTAACAAGCAGGAGTTAAACCCGTGGCAATTAATCTCGAAGACAAGAAGGCCATCGTCGCTGAAGTCAACGAGGCTGCCAAAGTCGCTCTGTCCGCTGTCGTGGTTGATGCACGTGGCGTAACAGTAGGCGCAATGACCGGACTCCGTAAAGAGGCTCGTGAAGCTGGCGTTTACGTACGTGTTGTACGTAACACCCTGCTCAAGCGCGCTGTTGCTGACACTCAATACAGTGTCCTCAACGACGTGTTCACCGGCCCGACCCTGATTGCATTCTCGAACGAACATCCGGGCGCTGCTGCCCGTATCTTCAAAGAGTTTGCCAAGGGTCAGGACAAGTTCGAGATCAAGGCAGCTGCGTTCGAGGGCAAGTTCCTCGCAGCTAATCAGATCGACGTACTGGCAACTCTGCCGACCCGTGACGAAGCAGTTTCTCAGCTGATGAGCGTGATTCAAGGCGCAACCAGCAAATTGGCTCGTACTCTGGCGGCAATTCGCGACCAGAAAGAAGCTGCCGCAGCCTAAGGCTCGTCACTTCTCGCGTTTTTTGTTTATTTCGATGGTCGCGTAGGCCGTCCCCCAATTCAGGAATTGAGTCATGTCTCTGACTAACGAACAAATCATCGAAGCAATCGGCCAGAAATCCGTAGTGGAAATCGTTGAGCTGATCAAAGCGATGGAAGAAACCTTCGGTGTTACCGCTGCTGCCGCTTCGGCTGGCCCAGCTGTAGCTGCTGCTGCTGTTGAAGAGCAAACCGAGTTCAACGTTGTTCTGCTGGAAGCTGGCGAGAAGAAGGTTAACGTGATCAAGGCAGTTCGTGAACTGACCGGTCTGGGCCTGAAAGAAGCCAAAGAGAAAGTAGACGGCGCTCCTCAGGTTGTAGCTGAAGGCGTTTCGAAAGAAGCGGCTGAAGACGCCAAGAAGAAGCTGGAAGAAGCAGGCGCTAAAGTCGAGCTGAAGTAAGCATCGACTTTGCTCCTCCAGCCCGAGCGTCAAGCGACAGGCTGATGGCTGGTGGCTCTTGCCACCGGCCTTTTTCCGTTATTGGCAGCCGACTGGGTCGGTGCTGATAAAGGCGCTGTAACCACCCGATGCGGTGGCGCAAACCATGGGGTTTGCACGATTTTCTGGCTGCTCCCGTCGGGAGGGGCCAAACAAGCAGGTGACCAAGCTGGGGAACGCTGATGGCTTACTCATATACTGAGAAAAAACGTATCCGCAAGGACTTTAGCAAGTTGCCGGACGTCATGGATGTGCCTTACCTCCTGGCCATCCAGCTGGATTCGTATCGTGAATTCTTGCAAGCGGGAGCGACTAAAGATCAGTTCCGCGACGTGGGCCTGCATGCGGCCTTCAAATCCGTTTTCCCGATCATCAGCTACTCCGGCAATGCTGCGCTGGAGTACGTCGGTTATCGCCTGGGCGAACCGGCATTTGATGTCAAAGAATGCGTATTGCGCGGTGTGACTTTCGCCGTACCTTTGCGGGTAAAAGTGCGCCTGATCATTTTCGACAAAGAATCGTCGAACAAAGCGATCAAGGACATCAAAGAGCAAGAAGTCTACATGGGTGAAATTCCCCTGATGACTGAGAACGGTACCTTCGTAATCAACGGTACCGAGCGTGTTATCGTTTCCCAGCTGCACCGTTCCCCGGGCGTGTTCTTCGACCACGACCGCGGCAAGACGCACAGCTCCGGCAAACTGCTGTACTCGGCTCGCATCATTCCTTACCGCGGTTCGTGGCTGGACTTCGAATTCGACCCGAAAGACTGCGTCTTCGTGCGTATCGACCGTCGTCGCAAACTGCCGGCTTCGGTACTGCTGCGCGCACTCGGTTACACCACCGAAGAAGTGCTGGACGCGTTCTACACCACCAACGTATTCCACCTGAGCGGCGAAACCCTCAGCCTGGAACTGGTGCCGTCGCGCCTGCGTGGTGAAGTTGCGGTTCTGGACATCCAGGACGAGAAGGGCAAGGTCATCGTTGAGCAAGGCCGCCGTATTACCGCGCGCCACATCAACCAGATCGAAAAAGCCGGTATCAAGACGCTGGACGTGCCACTGGACTACGTCCTTGGCCGCACCACCGCCAAGGCTATCGTGCACCCGGCTACCGGAGAAATCCTGGCCGAATGCAACACCGAGCTGAACACTGAAGTCCTGGCAAAAATCGCCAAGGCTCAGGTCGTTCGCATCGAGACCCTGTACACCAACGACATCGACTGCGGTCCGTTCGTCTCCGACACGCTGAAGATCGACTCCACCAGCAACCAATTGGAAGCGCTGGTCGAGATCTATCGCATGATGCGTCCAGGCGAGCCGCCAACCAAAGACGCTGCCGAAACCCTGTTCAACAACCTGTTCTTCAGCCCTGAGCGCTATGACCTGTCTGCGGTCGGCCGGATGAAGTTCAACCGTCGTATCGGTCGTACCGAGATCGAAGGTTCGGGCGTGCTGTGCAAGGAAGACATCGTCGCGGTCCTGAAGACTCTGGTCGACATCCGCAACGGTAAAGGCATCGTCGATGACATCGACCACCTGGGTAACCGTCGTGTTCGCTGCGTAGGCGAAATGGCCGAGAACCAGTTCCGCGTTGGCCTGGTACGTGTTGAGCGTGCGGTCAAAGAGCGTCTGTCGATGGCTGAAAGCGAAGGCCTGATGCCGCAAGACCTGATCAACGCCAAGCCAGTGGCTGCGGCGGTGAAAGAGTTCTTCGGTTCCAGCCAGCTGTCGCAGTTCATGGACCAGAACAACCCGCTGTCCGAGATCACCCACAAGCGTCGTGTCTCTGCACTCGGCCCTGGCGGTCTGACTCGTGAGCGCGCAGGCTTCGAAGTCCGTGACGTACACCCGACTCACTACGGTCGTGTCTGCCCGATTGAAACGCCGGAAGGTCCGAACATCGGCCTGATCAACTCCTTGGCTGCGTACGCTCGCACCAACCAGTACGGCTTCCTGGAAAGCCCGTACCGCGTGGTGAAAGAGGGTGTCGTCACCGACGAGATCGTGTTCCTGTCCGCTATTGAAGAAGCCGATCACGTGATCGCGCAGGCTTCGGCGACCATGAACGAGCAGAAAGTCCTGATCGACGAACTGGTTGCCGTACGTCACCTGAACGAATTCACCGTCAAGGCGCCGGAAGACGTCACCCTGATGGACGTTTCGCCGAAGCAGGTTGTATCGGTTGCAGCGTCGCTGATTCCGTTCCTCGAGCACGACGACGCCAACCGTGCGTTGATGGGTTCGAACATGCAGCGTCAGGCTGTACCGACTCTGCGCGCTGACAAGCCGCTGGTAGGTACCGGCATGGAGCGTAACGTAGCCCGTGACTCCGGCGTTTGCGTCGTGGCTCGTCGTGGTGGCGTGATCGATTCCGTCGATGCCAGCCGTATCGTGGTTCGTGTTGCCGATGACGAAGTTGAAACCGGTGAAGCCGGTGTCGACATCTACAACCTGACCAAGTACACCCGCTCGAACCAGAACACCTGCATCAACCAGCGTCCGCTGGTGCGTAAAGGTGATCGCGTTCAGCGTAGCGACATCATGGCCGACGGCCCGTCCACCGACATGGGTGAACTGGCGCTGGGTCAGAACATGCGCATCGCGTTCATGGCATGGAACGGCTTCAACTTCGAAGACTCCATCTGCCTGTCCGAGCGTGTGGTTCAGGAAGACCGTTTCACCACGATCCACATTCAGGAACTGACCTGTGTGGCCCGTGACACCAAGCTTGGCCCAGAGGAAATCACTGCGGACATCCCGAACGTGGGTGAAGCTGCACTGAACAAGCTGGACGAAGCCGGTATCGTTTACGTAGGTGCTGAAGTAGGCGCAGGCGACATCCTGGTTGGCAAGGTCACTCCGAAAGGCGAGACCCAACTGACTCCGGAAGAAAAACTGCTGCGTGCAATCTTCGGTGAAAAAGCCAGCGACGTTAAAGACACCTCTCTGCGCGTGCCTACCGGCACCAAAGGTACTGTCATCGACGTACAGGTCTTCACCCGTGACGGCGTTGAGCGTGATGCTCGTGCACTGTCGATCGAGAAGTCCCAGCTGGACGAGATCCGCAAGGATCTGAACGAAGAGTTCCGCATCGTTGAAGGCGCGACTTTCGAGCGTCTGCGTTCCGCACTGGTAGGCCACAAGGCCGAAGGCGGCGCCGGCCTGAAGAAAGGTCAGGACATCACCGACGAAGTACTCGACGGTCTTGAGCACGGCCAGTGGTTCAAACTGCGCATGGCTGAAGATGCTCTGAACGAGCAGCTCGAGAAGGCTCAGGCCTACATCGTTGATCGTCGCCGTCTGCTGGACGACAAGTTCGAAGACAAGAAGCGCAAACTGCAGCAGGGCGATGACCTGGCTCCAGGCGTGCTGAAAATCGTCAAGGTTTACCTGGCAATCCGTCGCCGCATCCAGCCGGGCGACAAGATGGCCGGTCGTCACGGTAACAAGGGTGTGGTCTCCGTGATCATGCCGGTTGAAGACATGCCGCACGATGCCAATGGCACCCCGGTCGACGTGGTCCTCAACCCGCTGGGCGTACCTTCGCGTATGAACGTTGGTCAGATCCTCGAAACCCACCTGGGCCTCGCGGCCAAAGGTCTGGGCGAGAAGATCAACCGGATGGTCGAAGAGCAGCGTAAAGTCGCTGAACTGCGCACCTTCCTGGACGAGATCTACAACCAGATCGGCGGTCGTAACGAAGATCTGGACAGCTTCTCCGATCAGGAAATCCTCGATCTGGCGAACAACCTGCGTGGCGGCGTTCCAATGGCCACTCCAGTGTTCGACGGCGCCAAGGAAAGCGAAATCAAGGCCATGCTGAAACTGGCAGACCTGCCGGAAAGCGGCCAGATGCAACTGACCGACGGCCGTACCGGCAACAAGTTCGAGCGTCCAGTTACCGTTGGCTACATGTACATGCTGAAGCTGAACCACTTGGTAGACGACAAGATGCACGCGCGTTCTACCGGTTCTTACAGCCTGGTTACCCAGCAGCCGCTGGGTGGTAAGGCGCAGTTCGGTGGTCAGCGTTTCGGGGAGATGGAGGTCTGGGCACTGGAAGCATACGGTGCTGCTTACACTCTGCAAGAAATGCTCACAGTGAAGTCGGACGATGTGAACGGCCGTACCAAGATGTACAAGAACATCGTGGATGGCGATCACCGTATGGAGCCGGGCATGCCCGAGTCCTTCAACGTGTTGATCAAGGAAATTCGTTCCCTCGGCATCGATATCGATCTGGAAACCGAATAACACGTGACGCGAATCGAGAGCGGGGCAGGAATGCCCGCTCTCTGCTCCGCCAGGAGGAAAGGCCTTGAAAGACCTACTGAATTTGCTGAAAAACCAGGGTCAAGTCGAAGAGTTCGACGCCATCCGCATCGGATTGGCCTCGCCGGAGATGATCCGTTCGTGGTCGTTCGGTGAAGTTAAAAAGCCGGAAACCATCAACTACCGTACGTTCAAACCCGAGCGTGACGGCCTGTTCTGCGCCAAGATCTTTGGTCCGGTAAAGGATTACGAGTGCCTGTGCGGTAAGTACAAGCGCTTGAAGCACCGTGGTGTGATCTGCGAGAAGTGCGGCGTTGAAGTTGCACTGGCCAAGGTTCGTCGTGAGCGCATGGCGCACATTGAACTGGCTTCGCCGGTTGCCCACATCTGGTTCCTGAAATCGCTGCCGTCGCGTATCGGCCTGCTGATGGACATGACCCTGCGTGATATCGAACGCGTTCTCTACTTCGAGAGCTATGTCGTTATCGATCCAGGCATGACCACCCTTGAAAAAGGTCAGCTGCTGAACGACGAGCAGTATTTCGAAGCGCTGGAAGAGTTCGGTGACGATTTCGACGCCCGCATGGGTGCCGAAGCTGTCCGTGAACTGCTGCACGCTATCGACCTGGAGCACGAGATTGGCCGTCTGCGCGAAGAGATTCCGCAAACCAACTCGGAAACCAAGATCAAGAAGCTGTCCAAGCGTCTGAAGTTGATGGAAGCCTTCCAGGGTTCCGGCAACCTGCCAGAGTGGATGGTGCTGACCGTTCTGCCGGTTCTGCCGCCAGATCTGCGTCCACTGGTCCCGCTGGATGGCGGTCGTTTCGCGACCTCCGACCTCAACGATCTGTATCGTCGAGTGATCAACCGTAACAACCGTTTGAAGCGCCTGCTGGATCTGTCCGCGCCGGACATCATCGTGCGCAACGAAAAGCGTATGTTGCAGGAAGCGGTCGATGCACTGCTCGACAACGGTCGTCGTGGCCGCGCTATCACTGGTTCCAACAAGCGTCCTCTGAAATCCCTGGCTGACATGATCAAGGGTAAGCA
This sequence comes from Pseudomonas sp. RG1, assembly GCF_025910115.1. Lineage (NCBI taxonomy): Bacteria > Pseudomonadati > Pseudomonadota > Gammaproteobacteria > Pseudomonadales > Pseudomonadaceae > Pseudomonas > Pseudomonas sp. RG1. The sequence continues at coordinate 37,653 of NZ_JAPCIK010000051.1, read as the reverse complement.
AGGTCGTTTCCGTCAGAACTTGCTCGGTAAGCGTGTTGACTACTCCGGTCGTTCGGTAATTACCGTAGGCCCGACCCTGCGTCTGCACCAGTGCGGTCTGCCGAAGAAGATGGCTCTCGAGCTGTTCAAGCCGTTCATTTTCGGCAAGCTGGAAATGCGTGGTCTGGCGACCACCATCAAAGCGGCCAAGAAAATGGTCGAGCGCGAGTTGCCAGAGGTTTGGGACGTTCTCGCTGAAGTGATTCGCGAACACCCGGTTCTGCTCAACCGTGCGCCGACCCTTCACCGTCTGGGTATCCAGGCGTTTGAACCGGTACTGATCGAAGGTAAGGCTATCCAGCTGCACCCTCTGGTCTGCGCCGCGTACAACGCCGACTTCGACGGCGACCAGATGGCCGTGCACGTACCGCTGACGCTGGAAGCCCAGCTCGAAGCGCGTGCGTTGATGATGTCGACCAACAACATTCTGTCGCCAGCCAACGGTGAGCCAATCATCGTTCCGTCGCAGGACGTTGTATTGGGTCTGTACTACATGACTCGTGAAGCGATCAACGCCAAGGGCGAAGGTCGTGTTTTCGCGGATCTGCAGGAAGTCGACCGTGTGTTCCGTGCCGGCGAAGCCGCACTGCACGCCAAGGTCAAGGTTCGTATCAACGAAACCGTCAACGACCGTGATGGCAACAGCGTGAGCGGTACCCGTATTGTCGACACCACTGTCGGCCGTGCGCTGCTGTTCCAGGTTGTGCCAAAAGGTCTGTCGTTCGACGTAGTCAACCTGCCGATGAAGAAAAAGGCGATCTCCAAGCTGATCAACCAGTGCTACCGCGTGGTTGGTCTGAAAGAGACCGTGATCTTCGCTGACCAGTTGATGTACACCGGTTTCGCTTACTCGACCATCTCCGGCGTTTCCATCGGTGTTAACGACTTCGTTATCCCGGATGAAAAAGCCCGCATCATCGGTGCAGCCACCGACGAAGTGAAAGAGATCGAGAGCCAGTACGCCTCCGGCCTGGTAACCCAGGGCGAGAAGTACAACAAAGTGATCGACCTCTGGTCGAAAGCGAACGACGAAGTTTCCAAGGCGATGATGGCCAACCTCTCGAAAGAGAAAGTCATCGACCGTCACGGCGACGAAGTCGACCAAGAGTCTTTCAACTCGATGTACATGATGGCTGACTCGGGTGCGCGGGGTTCCGCAGCACAGATTCGTCAGCTGGCCGGTATGCGTGGTCTGATGGCCAAGCCGGATGGTTCCATCATTGAAACGCCGATTACTGCGAACTTCCGTGAAGGTCTGAGCGTACTTCAGTACTTCATCTCGACTCACGGTGCTCGTAAAGGTCTGGCGGATACCGCGTTGAAAACCGCTAACTCCGGTTACCTGACTCGTCGTCTGGTAGACGTGGCGCAGGATCTGGTAGTAACCGAGATCGATTGCGGCACCGAACACGGTCTGCTGATGACTCCGCACATTGAAGGCGGTGACGTTGTAGAACCGTTGGGTGAGCGCGTATTGGGTCGTGTCATTGCCCGTGACGTATTCAAGCCGGGTACCGAGGACGTTATCGTTCCTGCCGGCACTCTGGTTGACGAGAAGTGGGTCGAGTTCATCGAGCTGAACAGCATCGACGAAGTGATCGTTCGTTCGCCGATCAGCTGCGAAACCCGCTACGGCATCTGCGCCAAGTGCTACGGCCGTGATCTGGCTCGTGGTCACCAGGTGAACATCGGTGAAGCGGTCGGCGTTATCGCTGCCCAGTCCATCGGTGAGCCGGGTACTCAGCTGACCATGCGTACGTTCCACATCGGTGGTGCGGCAAGCCGTACTTCCGCAGCCGACAGCGTTCAGGTGAAGAATGGCGGTACCGTCCGTCTGCACAACCTGAAGCACGTTGAGCGAGTGGATGGCCATCTGGTTGCTGTGTCCCGTTCCGGTGAGCTGGCAATCGCGGACGACTTCGGTCGTGAGCGCGAGCGTTACAAGCTGCCGTACGGTGCTGTGATTTCGGTTAAGGAAGGTGACAAGGTCGACGCTGGCGCAATCGTGGCCAAGTGGGATCCGCACACTCACCCGATCGTTACCGAAATGAAAGGTACCGTGACCTACGTGGGCATGGAAGAAGGCATCACGATCAAGCGTCAGACTGACGAATTGACCGGTATGACCAACATTGAAGTACTTGACGCGAAAGATCGTCCAGCTGCCGGTAAGGAAATCCGTCCAGCAGTGAAGATGGTCGACGACAACGGCAAGGATCTGTTGCTGCCAGGCACTGACGTTATCGCTCAGTACTTCCTGCCAGCCAACGCCCTGGTCGGTGTGGCTGACGGTGCGAAGATTGCGATCGGTGACGTTATCGCTCGTATCCCGCAGGAAACTTCGAAGACCCGTGACATCACCGGTGGTCTGCCGCGTGTTGCCGACCTGTTCGAAGCCCGTCGTCCGAAAGAAGCGTCGATTCTGGCTGAAGTCAGCGGCACCATCGCGTTCGGTAAAGAAACCAAAGGCAAGCGCCGTCTGGTCATTACCCCGAACGACGGTAGCGATCCGTACGAAGAGCTGATTCCGAAGTGGCGTCACCTGAACGTCTTCGAAGGCGAACAGGTAAACCGCGGCGAAGTTATCTCCGACGGTCCAAGCGATCCGCACGACATCCTGCGTCTGCTGGGTGTAAGCGCGCTGGCCAAGTACATCGTCAACGAGATCCAGGACGTTTATCGTCTGCAAGGTGTGAAGATCAACGACAAGCACATCGAGACCATCCTGCGTCAGATGCTGCGTAAAGTTGAGATCTCCGAGTCCGGCGATTCCAGCTTCATCAAGGGCGACCAGATGGAACTGACTCACGTTCTGGTAGAGAACGAGCGTCTGAGCGCGGAAGACAAGTTTGTCTCCAAGTTCACTCGCGTTCTGCTGGGTATCACCAAGGCGTCGTTGTCCACCGAATCGTTCATCTCGGCGGCTTCCTTCCAGGAAACCACCCGCGTACTGACCGAAGCGGCAGTCACCGGCAAGCGCGATTACCTGCGCGGCCTGAAAGAAAACGTAGTCGTGGGTCGTCTGATCCCGGCCGGTACCGGTCTTGCCTATCACAGCGAGCGCAAGCGTCGCCGTGATGCCGACAAGCCGTTGCGCGTAAGCGCCAGTGAAGTGGAAGCTGCACTGACCGAAGCGCTGAACTCGAGCGGTAACTGAGTTCTGCGATAAACGAGCGTGAGGCCCTGATCGCTCCGTTCGTCGAATCGAGACATTAAGTCAAGGTTCGATGGGCGGGGAGGTCGGGGCCTTGCCTTGACTGGAATCAAGATCCTCTTTAGACTCTTGATCCCCTAAATTTGGCGGGAATTCGTTCCTGCCATTTTGCTTTTCTTGCAAGACAATAGCGTCGCAAGACAACAGTGGAGCTAGTAGATGGCAACTATCAACCAGCTGGTACGTCAGCCGCGTAAGCGTATCGTCGAGAAATCCGACGTACCTGCGCTGCAGAACTGCCCGCAACGTCGTGGCGTGTGCACCCGTGTGTACACCACCACGCCGAAAAAACCTAACTCGGCACTGCGTAAAGTATGCCGTGTGCGTCTGACCAACGGTTTCGAGGTTTCCTCGTACATCGGTGGTGAAGGCCACAACCTGCAAGAGCACAGCGTGGTACTGATCCGCGGCGGTCGTGTAAAAGACTTGCCAGGTGTTCGTTACCACACCGTTCGCGGCTCCTTGGATACTTCCGGCGTTAAAGGCCGTAACCAGGGTCGTTCGAAGTACGGTACCAAGCGTCCGAAGTAATCGGTCGTTTTGCAGATTTTTATTTTATTGAGTCGATAAGAGTAAGGTCGGGCACGCATCCTCTGGATCTGTCCCGAGCTAACCTGAAGACCGCTTGAGGGCTTATCATGCCAAGACGTCGCGTAGCAGCAAAGCGTGAGATTCTGGACGATCCGAAATACGGAAGCCAGATCCTCGCCAAATTCATGAACCACGTTATGGAAAGCGGCAAGAAAGCCGTTGCCGAGCGTATCGTTTATGGTGCCCTGGAAACCGTTGCGGCCCGTAAGGCTGGCACCGATCCCCTGGAACTCTTCGAAAAAGCACTCGACGCCATCGCTCCGCTGGTCGAAGTGAAGTCGCGCCGCGTTGGTGGTGCTACTTACCAGGTTCCGGTCGAGGTTCGTCCTTCCCGTCGTAACGCTCTGGCAATGCGCTGGTTGGTAGACTTCGCCCGTAAGCGCGGCGAGAAGTCTATGGCTCTGCGTTTGGCTGGCGAACTGCTGGATGCTGCTGAAGGTAAAGGTGCTGCTGTTAAGAAGCGTGAAGACGTGCACCGTATGGCCGAAGCTAACAAAGCTTTCTCGCACTACCGCTTCTAATTTTAGCTTCACTAATTTTGCGAGGGCTTTATGGCTCGTACTACTCCGATTAGCCGCTACCGTAACATCGGTATCGTCGCTCACGTGGATGCTGGTAAAACCACCACCACCGAGCGCGTACTGTTTTACACCGGCAAAAGTCACAAAATGGGCGAGGTGCATGATGGCGCCGCGACCACAGACTGGATGGTTCAGGAGCAGGAGCGTGGTATTACCATTACTTCTGCTGCCATTACCGCCTTCTGGAAAGGTTCCGAGAAGCAGTACTCTCACGAGCACCGTTTCAACGTAATCGATACCCCGGGCCACGTTGACTTCACCATTGAAGTTGAGCGTTCCCTGCGCGTACTCGACGGCGCTGTCGTTGTGTTCTGCGGTACTTCGGGTGTTGAGCCGCAGTCGGAAACCGTATGGCGTCAAGCCAACAAATACGGCGTTCCACGTCTTGTTTACGTAAACAAGATGGACCGTGCCGGCGCCAACTTCCTGCGCGTGATCGGTCAGATCAAACAGCGTCTGGGTCACACTCCGGTGCCGATCCAGTTGGCCATCGGTTCCGAAGACAACTTCCAGGGTCAGATCGATCTGATCAACATGCAAGCTGTCTACTGGAACGACTCCGACAAAGGTATGGTCCCTGTTCGCAAGGACATTCCTGCCGAGCTGCAAGAGCTGGCTGAAGAGTGGCGCAACAACATGGTTGAAGCTGCTGCCGAAGCCAACGAAGAGCTGATGAACAAGTACCTGGAAGGCGAAGAGCTGTCGATCGAAGAGATCAAGGCTGCTTTGCGTCAGCGTACTATCGCCGGCGAAATCGTTCTGGCCGTTTGCGGTTCTTCGTTCAAGAACAAGGGCGTTCCCCTGGTTCTCGACGCCGTTATCGACTACCTGCCTGCTCCGACCGACATTCCTGCTATCAAGGGTTCCAACCCTGATAACGAGGAAGAAGAGATGGAGCGTCATGCAGACGACAACGAGCCTTTCGCGGCTCTGGCGTTCAAGATCGCTACCGACCCATTCGTGGGTACCCTGACCTTCGTCCGCGTTTACTCGGGCGTGTTGAACTCCGGCGACGGCGTGATCAACTCGGTCAAAGGCAAGAAAGAGCGCGTGGGTCGTATGGTGCAAATGCACGCAAACGCCCGTGAAGAGATCAAGGAAGTACGCGCTGGTGACATCGCGGCCCTGATCGGCATGAAGGACGTCACCACTGGTGAAACCCTCTGCAACGCTGACAAGCCAATCATCCTGGTTCGCATGGACTTCCCGGAGCCGGTTATTTCGGTTGCCGTAGAGCCTAAGACCAAGGATGACCAGGAAAAAATGGGTATCGCTCTGGGCAAACTCGCTCAGGAAGACCCGTCTTTCCGCGTTAAAACTGATGAAGAGACTGGTCAGACGATCATCTCCGGCATGGGCGAGCTGCACCTGGACATCCTGGTTGACCGGATGCGCCGTGAGTTCAACGTCGAAGCCAACATCGGCAAGCCTCAGGTTTCGTATCGTGAGCGCATCACGAAGAACTGTGAAATCGAAGGCAAGTTCGTTCGTCAGTCCGGTGGTCGCGGCCAGTTCGGTCACTGCTGGATCCGTTTTGCTCCTGCTGACGAAGGTCAGGAAGGTCTGCAATTCGTGAACGAAGTTGTAGGTGGTGTGGTTCCTAAGGAATACATCCCGGCTATCCAGAAGGGTATCGAAGAGCAGATGAAGAACGGCGTTGTTGCCGGCTATCCGCTGATCGGCCTGAAGGCTACCGTGTTCGATGGTTCTTACCACGACGTCGACTCCAACGAGATGGCGTTCAAGGTGGCTGCTTCCATGGCGACCAAGCAACTGGCCCAGAAGGGTGGCGGTGAGTTGCTCGAGCCGATCATGGCGGTAGAGGTTGTTACGCCTGAAGACTATATGGGTGATGTGATGGGCGACCTTAACCGTCGTCGCGGCATGATCCAGGGTATGGAGGACACAGTGTCCGGCAAGGTTATCCGTGCCGAGGTTCCACTGGGTGAGATGTTCGGTTATGCGACCGACGTTCGTTCCATGTCCCAGGGTCGCGCAAGCTACTCTATGGAATTCAAAAAATACGATACGGCTCCGTCGCACATCGTCGAATCCGTAACCAAAAAACAAGGCTGATTCAGCCCCTTTAGGCTAGGAGTTAATTGTCGTGGCTAAAGAAAAATTTGATCGTTCCCTACCGCACGTCAACGTTGGCACCATTGGTCACGTTGACCACGGTAAAACCACTCTGACTGCTGCTCTGACTCGCGTCTGCTCCGAAGTTTTCGGTTCGGCCGTCGTTGAATTCGACAAGATCGACAGCGCACCAGAAGAAAAAGCTCGCGGTATCACCATCAACACCGCTCACGTTGAGTACAACTCGACTATTCGTCACTACGCTCACGTTGACTGCCCAGGTCACGCTGACTATGTGAAGAACATGATCACCGGTGCTGCCCAGATGGACGGCGCGATCCTGGTTTGCTCGGCCGCTGATGGTCCGATGCCACAAACCCGTGAGCACATCCTGCTGTCCCGTCAGGTAGGCGTTCCGTACATCGTGGTTTTCCTGAACAAGGCTGACCTGGTAGACGACGCTGAGCTGCTGGAACTGGTTGAGATGGAAGTTCGTGACCTGCTGTCGACCTACGACTTCCCAGGCGACGACACTCCGATCATCATCGGTTCGGCTCGTATGGCGCTGGAAGGCAAAGACGACAACGAAATGGGCACCACTGCCGTTCGTAAACTGGTTGAAACTCTGGATACCTACATCCCAGAACCAGTTCGTATGATCGACAAGCCATTCCTGATGCCAATCGAAGACGTATTCTCGATCTCGGGTCGCGGTACTGTTGTGACTGGTCGTATCGAGCGCGGTATCGTTCGCGTTCAGGATGCTCTGGAAATCGTTGGTCTGCGTGACACCACCACCACCACCTGCACCGGTGTTGAGATGTTCCGCAAGCTGCTCGACGAAGGTCGTGCTGGCGAAAACTGCGGCGTTCTGCTGCGTGGTACCAAGCGTGACGACGTTGAACGTGGCCAGGTTCTGGTCAAGCCAGGTTCGGTCAAGCCGCACACCAAGTTCACCGCAGAAGTTTACGTTCTGAGCAAGGAAGAAGGCGGTCGTCACACTCCGTTCTTCAAAGGCTACCGTCCACAGTTCTACTTCCGTACTACTGACGTGACTGGTAACTGCGAGCTGCCAGAAGGCGTTGAAATGGTAATGCCAGGTGACAACATTCAGATGACTGTTACCCTGATCAAAACCATCGCGATGGAAGACGGTCTGCGTTTCGCTATCCGTGAAGGCGGTCGTACCGTCGGCGCTGGCGTCGTAGCCAAAATCATCGAGTAAGACTTTTAAAGTCAGCTTGATGGATTGAAAAAGCCCCCGCTCAGCGGGGGCTTTTTTATTGGGTTGACACCTATCGGGGGCGTCTATAGAATTGCGCCTCCTTTTAACGGGCGTATTGCGCCCGGTGGGAATAGCAGCCGGAGTCTGAAATCCAATGCAAAATCAGCAAATCCGTATCAGGTTGAAGGCTTTTGACCATCGCCTGATCGACCAATCAACCCAGGAAATCGTGGAAACCGCGAAACGTACTGGTGCTCAAGTGCGTGGTCCAATTCCACTGCCTACCCGTAAAGAGCGGTTCACCGTTCTGGTTTCCCCGCACGTCAACAAAGACGCGCGTGACCAGTACGAGATCCGCACTCATAAGCGTGTTCTGGACATCGTCCAGCCAACGGATAAAACCGTTGATGCGCTGATGAAGCTTGATCTTGCGGCCGGTGTGGAAGTGCAGATCAGCCTCGGCTAAGACTCGGTCTTGGTCGTGTAACGCTCTGAAATGGGCGGCCATAGCGGGTGAAAGCCCCGTACACTCATGAGGTTTACAACATGACTATTGGTGTAGTCGGTCGTAAATGCGGTATGACCCGTATTTTCACCGAAGAAGGTGTCTCCATTCCGGTCACGGTCATTGAGATCGAGCCGAATCGCGTCACCCAGTTCAAAACTGAAGAGACCGATGGCTATCGTGCAGTGCAAGTCACTGTCGGCGAGCGTCGCGCTTCGCGTGTAACAGCAGCTCAGGCTGGCCACTTCGCTAAAGCGAACGTTGCCGCTGGTCGCACCACCATGGAATTCCGCCTTGAAGAAGGCGAGTACCAGGCTGGCGATCTGATCAACGCTGAAATCTTCGCCGCTGGTCAACTGGTTGATGTAACCGGTCAGTCCAAGGGTAAAGGCTTCCAGGGTACGATCAAGCGTTGGAATTTCCGCGGGCAAGATAACACCCACGGTAACTCCGTATCCCACCGCGTCCCAGGCTCTATCGGCCAGTGCCAGACTCCTGGTCGTGTATTCAAGGGCAAAAAAATGTCCGGTCATATGGGCGCTGAGCGCGTGACCGTGCAGTCCCTGGAAGTAGTGCGCGTGGACGCTGAACGCAATCTGTTGTTGGTCAAGGGTGCTGTTCCTGGCGCTACTGGCGGCAACCTGGTTGTACGTCCAGCAGCCAAGGCTCGCGGTTAAGGGGAAGCTGACATGCAATTAAATGTAAATGACGCTCAAGCGATCGAAGTTTCCGAACTGACATTTGGCGGCGAATTCAACGAGACGCTGGTTCACCAAGCAGTCGTGGCCTACATGGCCGGCGGCCGTCAAGGTAGCAAGCAGCAGAAGACCCGTTCCGACGTTCGTGGTGGCGGCAAGCGCCCATGGCGTCAGAAAGGTACTGGCCGTGCTCGTGCCGGTACTATCCGTAGCCCAATCTGGCGTGGCGGCGGTACCACTTTCGCAGCTCGTCCACAGGATCACTCCCAGAAGCTGAACAAGAAGATGTATCGCGCAGCAATGCGTTCCATCCTTGCTGAGCTGGTGCGTACTGATCGTCTGGTCGTGGTTCAGGATTTCGCTGTTGAAACTCCGAAAACCAAAGATCTGCTGGGCAAACTGAACAACATGAGCCTGACCGACGTTCTGATCGTGTCGGACGCTGTTGATCAGAACCTGTACCTGGCTGCTCGCAACCTGCCGCACGTAGATGTACGTGATGTGCAAGGTTCCGATCCAGTTAGTCTGATCGCATACGACAAGGTGTTGATCACCGTGTCGGCCGTGAAGAAATTCGAGGAGCTGCTGGGATGAACCAGGAACGCGTATTTAAAGTTCTGCTTGGCCCGCACGTTTCCGAGAAGGCTACGGTTCTGGCAGACAAGAAAGGCCAGTTCGTTTTCAAGGTTGCTACCGATGCAACCAAGCTGGAAATCAAGAAGGCCGTCGAAAGCCTGTTCAGCGTGAAAGTAGAGCGCGTCACTACCCTGAACGTTCTGGGTAAGAGCAAGCGCACTGCTCGCGGTCTGGGCAAGCGTAATGACTGGAAGAAGGCAGTTATCTCCCTTCAGCCAGGCCAAGATCTCGATTTCAGCAGCAGTGCTGAGTAAGGAAGGGGTGCATCATGGCAATCGTTAAATGCAAACCGACTTCCCCTGGCCGCCGTTTTGTGGTCAAGGTGGTCAACCAGGAGCTGCATAAAGGCGCTCCTCACGCACCGCTGCTCGAGAAAAAATCGAAGTCTGGTGGTCGCAACAACAATGGCCGTATTACCACTCGTCACATCGGTGGTGGTCATAAGCAGCATTACCGTATGGTCGATTTCCGTCGCAACGACAAAGATGGCATCGTCGCCACTGTCGAGCGTATCGAATACGATCCAAACCGTACTGCTCACATCGCACTGCTCTGCTACGCAGACGGCGAGCGCCGCTACATCATCGCCCCTAAAGGCGTGAGTGCTGGCGACCAGCTGATCGCAGGCGCTCTGGCTCCAATCAAGCCAGGCAACGCTCTGCAACTGCGCAACATTCCAGTCGGTTCAACCGTACACGGCATCGAATTGAAGCCAGGTAAAGGTGCACAGATCGCTCGTTCCGCTGGTGCTTCGGCTCAGCTGATCGCTCGTGAAGGTGTCTACGTGACCCTGCGTCTGCGTTCCGGTGAAATGCGTAAAGTCCTGGCTGAATGCCGTGCGACCCTGGGTGAAGTCTCGAACTCCGAGCACAGCCTGCGTTCGCTGGGTAAAGCTGGTGCCAAACGCTGGCGTGGCGTTCGCCCAACCGTTCGTGGTGTTGCCATGAACCCGGTTGACCACCCACATGGTGGTGGTGAAGGTCGTACCTCTGGTGGTCGTCATCCGGTATCGCCATGGGGCTTCCCGACTAAGGGCGCGAAGACTCGTGGTAATAAGCGTACCGACAAAATGATCGTCCGTCGTCGCAAGTAAATAGAGGGATACGACAGTGCCACGTTCTCTGAAAAAAGGTCCTTTTATTGATCTTCACCTACTGAAGAAGATCGAAGTGGCGGCGGAAAAGAACGATCGCAAACCAATTAAAACCTGGTCGCGTCGTTCGATGATCCTGCCACAAATGGTCGGTCTGACCATCGCAGTACACAACGGTCGTCAGCACGTCCCAGTTCTCGTTAACGAAGACATGGTCGGCCACAAACTGGGCGAGTTCGCCGGTACCCGCAACTATCGCGGGCACGTGGCTGACAAGAAAGCCAAGCGTTAAGGGGTAAGGAAATGGAAGTAGCCGCTAAGTTGTCGGGCGCTCGAATCTCCGCCCAGAAAGCCCGCTTGGTCGCCGACCAGATCCGCGGGAAGAAGGTGGGCGAAGCGCTCAACCTGTTGGCTTTCAGCAGTAAGAAAGCCGCCGAGATCATGAAGAAAGTGCTGGAGTCGGCCGTAGCCAACGCCGAGCATAACGAAGGCGCAGACGTTGATGACCTGAAGGTCAGCACCGTTTTCGTCAACGAAGGGCGTTCGCTGAAGCGCATCATGCCACGTGCCAAAGGCCGTGCTGATCGCATCGTCAAGCGGTCTTGCCATATCACTGTCAAGGTTGCTGACAAGTAACGGAGTCGAAGAGATGGGTCAGAAAGTACATCCCATTGGCATTCGCCTGGGAATCGTCAAGGAGCACACCTCCGTCTGGTACGCAGACGGTCGGACTTATGCGGACTACTTGTTCGCAGATCTGAAAGTGCGTGAGTATCTCCAAGACAAACTAAAAAGCGCGTCCGTAAGCCGTATCGATATCCATCGTCCGGCCCAAACTGCACGCATCACCATCCACACCGCTCGTCCAGGTATCGTTATCGGGAAGAAAGGTGAAGATGTTGAGAAACTGCGTCAGGACCTGACCAAGCAAATGGGTGTGCCTGTGCACATCAATATCGAAGAGATCCGCAAGCCGGAGCTCGACGGTATGCTGGTTGCGCAGAGCGTAGCTCAGCAGCTGGAGCGTCGTGTAATGTTCCGTCGCGCTATGAAGCGCGCTGTACAGAACGCCATGCGCATTGGTGCCAAAGGCATCAAAATCCAAGTGAGCGGTCGTCTCGGCGGTGCTGAAATCGCACGTACTGAATGGTATCGCGAAGGTCGTGTGCCGCTGCACACCCTGCGTGCCGACATCGACTATGCCAACTACGAAGCTCACACCACTTACGGTGTGATCGGTGTAAAGGTTTGGATCTTCAAAGGCGAAGTTATTGGTGGTCGCCAAGAAGAACTGAAACCACAAGCACCAGCGCCTCGTAAAAAAGCTGCTAAGTAAGGGGTACGCCAAATGTTGCAACCAAAGCGTACGAAGTTCCGCAAGCAGATGACCGGCCACAACCGTGGTCTGGCACTGCGCGGTAGCAAAGTCAGCTTCGGCGAGTTCGCGCTGAAGTCTGTTGCTCGTGGTCGTCTCACCGCTCGTCAGATCGAGTCAGCGCGTCGTGCTCTGACCCGTCACGTAAAACGTGGCGGCAAGATCTGGATCCGTGTATTCCCGGACAAGCCGATCTCCAAGAAACCTCTCGAGGTTCGTATGGGTAAAGGTAAGGGTAACGTGGAGTACTGGGTTGCCCAGATTCAGCCAGGCAAAGTCCTGTATGAAATCGAGGGTGTTTCTGAAGAGCTGGCGCGTGAGGCTTTCGCCCTGGCTGCTGCAAAGCTGCCGCTCGCCACCTCCTTTGTTAAACGGACGGTGATGTGATGAAAGCGAATGAACTTCGTGAAAAATCCGCACAGCAGCTGAACGAGCAACTGCTCGGCTTGCTGCGCGACCAGTTCAATCTGCGCATGCAGAAAGCAACTGGCCAGTTGGGGCAGTCTCATCTGCTCTCGCAAGTTAAGCGTGACATCGCTCGCGTGAAGACTGTGCTCAACCAGCAGGCAGGTAAGTGATCATGGCTGAAGCCGAAAAAACTGTCCGTACGCTGACTGGCCGTGTTGTCAGCGACAAGATGGACAAAACCATCACCGTTCTGATCGAGCGTCGCGTAAAGCACCCGATCTACGGTAAATACGTTAAGCGTTCGACTAAGCTGCACGCGCACGACGAAACCAATCAGTGCCACATCGGCGACAAAGTCACTATTCGTGAAACTCGTCCGATGGCCAAGACCAAGTCTTGGGCGCTGGTTGATGTTCTCGAACGCGCTGTGGAAGTCTAAGGGCTAGGGGTCGGAGAAATTATATGATTCAGACTCAATCCATGCTCGATGTGGCCGATAACAGCGGCGCTCGCCGTGTTATGTGCATCAAGGTGCTGGGTGGCTCCCATCGTCGTTACGCTGGTATCGGTGACATCATCAAAGTTACCGTGAAGGAAGCAATTCCTCGCGGTAAGGTGAAAAAAGGCCAAGTGATGACTGCTGTTGTAGTCCGCACTCGTCACGGCGTACGTCGTGCTGATGGCTCCATTATCCGCTTTGATGGCAACGCTGCTGTTCTTCTGAACAACAAGCAAGAGCCGATCGGCACCCGTATCTTTGGGCCAGTGACCCGTGAACTTCGTACTGAGAAGTTCATGAAGATCGTCTCGCTCGCCCCAGAAGTGCTGTAAGGAGATCCGACATGCAAAAGATTCGTCGTGACGACGAGATCATCGTGATCGCCGGCAAAGACAAAGGTAAGCGCGGTAAGGTGCTGAAGGTTCTTGCTGACAACCGTCTGGTTGTTGGTGGTCTGAACTTGGTCAAGCGTCATACCAAGCCTAACCCGATGTCGGGCGTACAGGGCGGTATCGTCGAGAAAGAAGCGCCACTGCACGCTTCCAACGTCGCCATCTTCAACGGCGAAACCAACAAGGCTGACCGCGTTGGTTTCAAAGTAGAAGACGGTAAGAAAATTCGTGTCTTCAAGTCGACCCAAAAAGCGGTTGATGCTTGAACACTGCTAGGTAGAAGACCATGGCACGACTAAAAGAGATTTACCGGAAGGAAATCGCTCCGAAACTTAAGGAAGAACTTAAGCTTTCGAACGTGATGGAAGTTCCGCGCGTTACCAAAATCACCCTGAACATGGGTCTGGGCGAAGCGATCGGCGACAAAAAAGTCATCGAGCACGCTGTTGCTGACCTGGAAAAGATCACCGGCCAGAAAGTCGTTGTGACCTACGCTCGTAAATCCATCGCTGGCTTCAAAGTCCGCGAAGGATGGCCGATCGGCGTCAAAGTGACCCTGCGCCGTGAGCGTATGTACGAGTTCCTGGATCGTCTGCTGTCGATCTCCCTGCCTCGGGTTCGCGACTTCCGCGGCCTGAATGCCAAGTCCTTCGATGGTCGTGGCAACTACAGCATGGGCGTGAAAGAGCAGATCATCTTCCCGGAAATCGACTACGACAAGATCGATGCTCTCCGCGGTCTGGACATTACCCTGACCACCACTGCCAAGAACGATGATGAAGGCCGCGCTCTGCTGCGTGCTTTCAAATTCCCGTTCCGCAACTGATTGGAGTAGGAAAATGGCCAAGAAGAGCATGAAGAACCGTGAGCTGAAGCGTCAGCTCACCGTTGCCAAGTACGCCACCAAGCGTGCAGCGCTGAAAGCTATCATCGTCGATCTGAACGCAAGTCCAGAAGCGCGTTGGGAAGCTACCGTAGCTCTGCAGAAGCAACCACGTGACGCAAGCGCTTCGCGCATGCGTAACCGTTGCCGCCTGACTGGTCGTCCGCACGGCGTGTACCGCAAGTTCGGCCTCGGCCGTAACATGCTGCGTCAAGCTGCAATGCGTGGTGACGTACCAGGTCTGGTTAAAGCCAGCTGGTAACAGTTGTCAAAGTCTCGATGTTCGGGTTCGCAAGAACCTGACCATCGGTGGCCTTGAATCTGAATCAAGCCCCTTTTGGGGCTTGATTCATTTCTGGGGTGTGTCTAGAATGACCGGCTCGCCTGAGCCCGTGTTTTTCTGCCCGGAAGTTCTCGGCGACAAGTAGTAGCCGCAAGGCTAATTTTTTTGTATTAGGAGCGTCTAGCCCATGAGTATGCAGGACCCGTTAGCGGACATGCTAACTCGAATCCGTAATGCCCAGATGGCTGAAAAGTCTGTCGTAAGCATGCCGTCTTCCACGTTGAAGGCTGCTGTAGCAAAAGTCCTGAAGGACGAAGGTTACATCGCGGATTTTCAGATCACCACCGACGCCAAGCCGTCGCTGTCCATCTCGCTGAAGTACTTCGAAGGCCGTCCGGTTATCGAAGAAGTGAAGCGCGTTAGTCGTCCAGGCCTGCGTCAGTACAAGTCCGTTGAAGATCTGCCGAAAGTTCGTGGCGGTCTTGGCGTGTCTATCGTCTCCACCAACAAAGGTGTGATGACGGATCGTGCTGCGCGCGCTGCCGGTGTCGGCGGCGAAGTTCTTTGCACTGTGTTCTAAGGGGGGATAAGCATGTCTCGCGTCGCTAAGAACCCCGTTAAGCTGCCAGCCGGTGTCGAAGTCAAATTCGCAGGCCAACAGCTTTCGGTGAAGGGTGCCAAGGGTACTCTTGAACTGAACATCCATTCGTCCGTTGAGATCGTTGAAGAAGCTGGTGAGCTGCGTTTCGCTGCTCGCAATGGCGATCAACAAACTCGCGCAATGGCCGGTACCACGCGTGCGTTGGTAAACAACATGGTCCAGGGCGTAAGCCAAGGCTTCGAGCGCAAGCTCCAGCTGGTCGGTGTTGGTTACAAGGCGCAAGCAAAAGGTCAGGTTCTGAACCTGGCTCTTGGCTTCTCGCACCCAGTGGATTACGAACTGCCGGAAGGCATCACCGCTGAGACTCCTAGCCAGACCGATATCCTGATCAAGGGCATCGACAAGCAGCTGGTAGGTCAAGTGGCCGCCGAGATCCGCGACTTCCGTCCACCAGAGCCGTACAAAGGCAAAGGTGTGCGCTACGCGGACGAAGTCGTCCGTCGTAAAGAAGCCAAGAAGAAGTAGGGCATAGCAAATGACCGACAAAAAAGTTACTCGACTGCGTCGCGCTCGCAAAGCACGCCTGAAAATGCACGAACTCGAAGTCGTGCGTCTCTGCGTGTTCCGCTCGTCGCAGCACATCTACGCCCAGGTCATCTCGGCCGACGGCAACAAAGTCCTGGCAAGTGCCTCGACTTTGGATAAAGAACTGCGTGATGGTGCCACTGGCAACATCGACGCGGCCACAAAGGTTGGCCAGCTGGTCGCTACGCGTGCTAAGGCCGCTGGCGTATCGCAAGTGGCTTTCGACCGCTCTGGCTTCAAGTACCACGGCCGCGTTAAAGCGCTGGCTGATGCTGCTCGTGAAGCTGGGCTGGAGTTCTAAGTTATGTCAAATAACGACCAAAAGCGCGACGAAGGCTACATCGAGAAGCTGGTTCAAGTTAACCGCGTAGCCAAAACCGTTAAAGGCGGCCGTATCTTCACTTTCACCGCGTTGACCGTGGTTGGTGATGGTAAAGGGCGTGTTGGCTTCGGCCGTGGCAAGTCGCGTGAAGTGCCTGCTGCGATCCAGAAGGCAATGGAAGCTGCTCGCCGCAACATGATTCAAGTTGACCTGAACGGCACCACTCTGCAGTACGCAATGAAGTCCGCTCACGGCGCTTCGAAGGTGTACATGCAGCCTGCTTCTGAAGGTACCGGTATCATCGCTGGCGGCGCTATGCGTGCTGTCCTCGAAGTTGCTGGCGTTCAGAACGTTCTGGCCAAGTGCTACGGCTCGACTAACCCGGTAAACGTGGTTCACGCCACTTTCAAGGGTCTGAAGGCTATGCAGTCTCCTGAGTCCATCGCTGCCAAGCGTGGCCTGCGTGTTGAGGAGATCAAGTAATCATGGCTACCGTTAAAGTTACGCTGATCAAAAGCATGACCGGCCGCATCCCTAACCACAAACTGTGCGTTAAGGGTCTGGGTCTGCGTCGCATCGGTCACACTGTAGAAGTCCAGGATACTCCCGAGAATCGCGGGATGATCAACAAGGCTTACTACATGCTGCGTGTCGAGGGTTAATCGATGAAACTCAATGATCTGAGTCCAGCGCCGGGTTCCCGTCGCGAAAAGCATCGTCCGGGCCGTGGTATCGGTAGTGGTTTGGGCAAGACTGGTGGTCGTGGTCACAAAGGTCAGACCTCCCGCTCCGGTGGCACCATCGCTCCAGGCTTTGAAGGCGGTCAACAGCCGCTGCATCGTCGCCTGCCTAAGTTCGGTTTCGTTTCCCTGAAAGCCATGGATCGCGCAGAAGTGCGTTTGTCCGAGCTGGCCAAAGTGGAAGGCGACATCGTTACTGTGCAGTCCCTGAAAGATGCCAACGTGATCAACGTCAACGTACAGCGTGTGAAAATCATGCTGTCCGGTGAAGTGACTCGCGCTGTCACTATCGGCAAGGGAATCGGCGCCACCAAAGGTGCGCGTGCGGCTATCGAAGCAGCTGGCGGCAAGTTCGAGGAATAAATGGCTAAGCAAGGTGCTCTCTCTGCGCTCGGCAAAGGCGGTATGTCTGAACTCTGGGCTCGTCTGCGTTTTCTGTTCCTGGCGATTATCGTCTACCGAATAGGCGCACACATCCCGGTTCCAGGTATCAACCCGGACCGACTCGCAGACCTGTTTCGACAGAATGAGGGGACCATTCTTAGCTTGTTCAACATGTTCTCCGGCGGCGCGCTGGAACGGATGAGCATCTTTGCACTGGGGATCATGCCGTACATTTCGGCATCGATCATCATGCAACTGATGACCGCCGTCAGCCCGCAGCTGGAGCAGTTGAAGAAGGAAGGTGAAGCTGGCCGTCGCAAGATTAGCCAGTACACCCGCTACCTCACCGTCGCTCTCGCTCTGGTCCAGGCTATTGGCATGTCCATTGGTCTGGCGGGGCAGGGCGTCGCGTTCACTGGTGACTTTGGCTTCCATTTCGTCGCGGTAACCACATTTGTGGCTGGTGCGATGTTCATGATGTGGCTGGGTGAGCAGATTACTGAGCGTGGTGTTGGCAACGGTATCTCGATGTTGATTTTTTCGGGTATCGTCGCCGGTCTTCCGAGAGCAATCGGGCAGTCTTTCGAGTCTGCGCGTCAGGGTGATATCAACATCTTCGCCCTGGTTGCCATCGGTTTGCTGGCAGTAGCGATTATCGGTTTCGTGGTGTTCATTGAGCGTGGTCAGCGTCGTATTGCTGTTCACTACGCCAAGCGTCAGCAGGGCCGCAAGGTTTTTGCTGCGCAGACAAGCCACTTGCCGCTGAAGGTGAACATGGCCGGTGTTATTCCGGCTATTTTCGCGAGCAGCATTTTGCTGTTCCCGGCTTCGTTGGGTGCCTGGTTCGGTCAGTCTGAAGGTATGGGCTGGTTGCAGGACATCTCGCAGTCGATCGCTCCTGGTCAGCCGTTGAATATTCTGCTGTTTAGTGCAGGGATTATTTTCTTCTGCTTCTTCTATACGGCGTTGATGTTCAATCCGAAAGACGTAGCGGAAAACCTGAAGAAGTCCGGTGCCTTTATTCCGGGCATTCGTCCAGGTGAGCAGTCTGCGCGCTATATTGATGGCGTTCTGACCCGCTTGACCCTGTTCGGTGCTCTTTACATGACGGCCGTGTGCCTGTTGCCCCAATTCCTGGTGGTTGCAGCAAACGTTCCGTTCTACCTTGGCGGGACCTCGTTGCTGATCGTGGTCGTGGTTGTGATGGACTTCATGTCCCAAGTACAATCGCACCTCGTTTCGCACCAGTACGAATCCCTGATGAAGAAAGCCAACCTGAAGGGTTACGGCAGCGGCATGTTGCGCTGAGTACCCATAAGGTTCGAGGAGTTGGTGATGAAAGTTCGTGCATCGGTGAAAAAGCTGTGCCGTAACTGCAAGATTATTCGCCGCGAAGGTGTTGTTCGAGTAATTTGCAGCGCGGAACCGCGTCACAAACAGCGCCAAGGCTGAGTGTGATTGTGCTTCAAGCCCGGTAGCTAGTGCGCTACCGGGTTGATTATTTGTTATTACAGCGATATTATCTCGCGCCCTATTTCTTGGCTTCCGGGGCGTAGGTAGCTGTCAATTGGAGTCCCACTGAATGGCCCGTATTGCAGGCGTTAACATTCCAGATAACAAGCATACTGTTATCTCGCTGACCTACATCTATGGTGTTGGTCGCACTACTGCGCAGAAGATCTGTGCAGTGACTGGGGTAAACCCAGCAGCAAAGATCAAAGATCTGAGCGACGAGCAAATTGAACAGCTGCGTGGCGAAGTGGCGAAGTTCACCACTGAAGGTGACCTGCGTCGCGAAATCAACATGAAAATCAAGCGCTTGATGGACCTCGGTTGCTATCGCGGTCTGCGTCATCGTCGTGGTCTGCCAGTACGCGGTCAGCGTACCAAGACCAACGCGCGTACCCGTAAAGGTCCGCGTAAGCCGATCCGCAAGTAATCGCCCCAGCGAATCGACAGGAATTTAATCATGGCAAAACCTGCTGCTCGTCCTCGTAAAAAAGTTAAAAAGACAGTGGTTGATGGCATCGCCCACATCCATGCATCTTTTAACAACACCATCGTGACCATCACCGACCGTCAAGGTAACGCTCTTTCCTGGGCTACCTCCGGTGGTTCGGGTTTCCGCGGTTCCCGCAAGTCCACCCCGTTCGCTGCTCAAGTAGCTGCTGAGCGTGCTGGTCAAGCTGCGCTGGAATACGGCCTGAAAAACCTCGACGTCAACGTCAAGGGTCCAGGTCCAGGTCGTGAATCCGCAGTCCGCGCTTTGAACGGCTGTGGCTACAAGATCGCCAGCATCACCGACGTGACGCCAATCCCGCACAACGGGTGCCGTCCGCCGAAGAAGCGCCGCGTGTAATCCAGGAGATTGTAAAGAATGGCTCGTTACATTGGTCCAAAATGCAAACTCGCTCGTCGCGAAGGCACCGATCTCTTCCTGAAGAGCGGCGTGCGCGCGATCGAATCGAAGTGCAACATTGAAGCAGCACCTGGTATCCACGGCCAACGCCGCGGTCGCCAGTCCGACTACGGCACCCAACTGCGTGAAAAGCAGAAGGTCCGTCGTATCTACGGCGTTCTCGAGCGTCAGTTCAGCGGCTACTACAAAGAAGCTGCTGGCAAGAAAGGTGCAACCGGTGAAAACCTGCTGCAACTGCTCGAATGCCGTCTGGACAACGTTGTATACCGTATGGGCTTTGGTTCGACTCGTGCCGAATCCCGCCAGCTGGTATCGCACAAGTCGATCAGCGTAAACGGTCAGACCGTAAACGTTCCGTCGTATCAGGTTCGTGCTGGTGACGTGGTTGCAGTTCGCGAGAAAGCAAAAAACCAACTTCGCATTGTCCAAGCTCTCGATCTGTGTGCCCAACGTGGCCGCGTAGAATGGGTAGAAGTAGACACTGAGAAGAAGTCGGGCGTTTTCAAGAACGTTCCTGCTCGCAGTGATCTGTCCGCCGACATCAACGAAAGCCTGATTGTCGAGCTCTACTCCAAGTAAGGGCTAGAAAATAGGTGCATCCATGCAGATTTCGGTAAATGAGTTCCTGACACCCCGCCACATTGATGTGCAGGTTGTCAGTCCAACCCGCGCCAAGATCACTCTCGAGCCTCTCGAGCGTGGTTTTGGCCACACCCTGGGCAACGCGCTGCGCCGCATCCTGTTGTCCTCAATGCCCGGCTGCGCAGTAGTCGAGGCCGAGATTGACGGTGTGCTCCACGAGTACAGCGCCATCGAAGGTGTACAGGAAGACGTAATTGAAATCCTGTTGAACCTTAAAGGTCTGGCCATCAAGCTGCACGGTCGTGACGAAGTTACGCTGACCTTGTCGAAGAAGGGTTCGGGGGTGGTTACCGCTGCCGATATTCAGCTGGATCATGATGTCGAGATCGTTAATCCCGATCACGTAATCGCTAACCTGGCGTCTAACGGCGCCCTGAACATGAAGCTCACCGTAGCTCGTGGTCGTGGTTATGAACCAGCCGACTCGCGTCAGAGCGATGAAGACGAAAGCCGCAGCATCGGTCGCTTGCAGCTTGACTCTTCGTTCAGCCCGGTTCGCCGTATCGCTTACGTGGTGGAAAACGCCCGTGTCGAACAGCGTACCAACCTGGACAAGCTGGTTATTGATCTGGAAACCAACGGTACCCTGGATCCTGAAGAGGCTATCCGTCGCGCTGCAACCATCCTGCAACAGCAGCTGGCTGCGTTCGTCGACCTCAAAGGTGAAAGTGAGCCGCTGGTTGTCGAGCAGGAAGACGAGATCGATCCGATCCTGCTTCGCCCGGTTGACGATCTGGAACTGACTGTACGTTCGGCTAACTGCCTTAAGGCGGAAAACATCTACTACATCGGCGACCTGATTCAGCGTACCGAAGTAGAGCTGTTGAAGACTCCGAACCTGGGCAAGAAATCCTTGACTGAAATCAAGGACGTTCTGGCCTCCCGCGGTCTGTCCCTCGGCATGCGCCTCGACAACTGGCCGCCTGCAAGTCTTAAGAAGGACGACAAGGCGACTGCCTGATCGTCGTAATCACCGAACGTAGTGTTTGGTAAGGAATGAACCATGCGTCATCGTAAAAGTGGTCGTCACCTGAGCCGCACCAGCTCGCACCGCAAGGCCATGTTCCAAAACATGGCGGTGTCGCTGTTCGAGCACGAGCTGATCAAAACTACTCTGCCAAAAGCCAAAGAACTGCGCCGCGTTGCCGAGCCGCTGATCACTCTGGCCAAGACAGACAGCCTGGCTAACCGCCGTCTGGCTTTCGACCGTACTCGTTCGAAAGCTATCGTTGGTAAGCTCTTCAACGACCTGGGCAAGCGTTACGCTACCCGTGAGGGTGGCTACCTGCGCATCCTCAAGTGCGGTTTCCGCGCTGGCGACAACGCGCCTATGGCGTACGTCGAGTTGGTTGATCGTGCTACTGCTGGCGAAGCTGTATCCGCCGAGTAAGACGTCAGTCTGAAACAAAGAACCGGGCCTAGTGCCCGGTTTTTTGTGCCTGTAAGAAATGCGTCGTCCGTACAAGTTTCTGACATGGTTGAACTGCCACTATGTGCCGGGAACACATAATTAGTAATTATCTATCGATGCCTGCAAGTTAATGAATTTGTAGCTGTAACGTCGATGATCAATACTTCCCGCCAAGCCCATTAGCCGGCAGTTCAAGACTGACAGAGGAAGAAGACCGCATGAGCCAGACCAAGACGCTTACAACCGCCAGTGGCGCGCCAGTCGCTGACAACCAGAATTCCCGTTCCGCCGGCCCACGCGGTCCGCTGCTTCTCGACGATTTCCATCTGATCGAAAAACTTGCGCACTTCAACCGTGAAAACATTCCAGAACGCCGTGTCCACGCTAAGGGCTCGGGCGCCTACGGCACGTTCACCGTCACCCGTGACATCACTGAATACACCAGTGCGAAGTTGTTTGAGTCGGTAGGCAAACAAACGCCAACCTTTCTGCGCTTTTCTACCGTAGGTGGCGAGCGTGGTTCGGCCGACACTGAGCGCGATCCGCGCGGCTTCGCCTTGAAGTTCTACACCGAGGAAGGCAATTGGGACATCGTCGGCAACAACACGCCAGTGTTCTTCATCCGCGATCCGCTGAAATTTCCTGACTTTATCCACACGCAAAAGCGTCTGCCGCAAAGCAACCTGAAAAGCGCGCAGATGATGTGGGATTTCTGGTCGCATTCGCCTGAAGCGCTGCACCAGGTCACCATCCTGTTTTCTGATCGTGGCATCCCTGACGGCTACCGTCACATGCACGGCTTCGGTAGCCACACCTACAGCCTGATCAACGCCAAAGGTGAGCGTCACTGGGTGAAGTGGCACTACAAGACCCAGCAGGGCATCAAGAACCTGGCGCCAGCCGAGGCCGCCCGTTTGGCCGGTACCGACCCGGACTATGCGCAGCGTGACCTGTTCGAGGCCATCGAGCGCGGTGAATTTCCGAAATGGCGCGTGTGCATTCAGATCATGACCGAAGCGCAAGCGGCGGCTCATTACGAGAATCCGTTCGACGTGACCAAGACCTGGTCGCAGAAAGAGTTTCCGTTGATCGAAGTTGGTGAGCTGGAGCTGAATCGCAACCCGTTGAACTACTTCGCGGAAGTTGAGCAGGCTGCGTTTGGCCCGAGCAACATGGTGCCAGGCGTCGGTCTGTCGCCAGACCGCATGCTGCAAGGCCGTGTATTCGCATACGCTGACGCGCACCGCTACCGTGTGGGCACCAATCACCAGCAATTGCCGGTGAACGCTCCGCGCAGTCCGGTGAATACTTATCAGCGTGACGGCTCCATGGCGTTCGGCAGCAATGGCGGCGCGGCGCCGAACTATGAACCGAACAGCTACGTTGAGTCGCCGAAACAAGCGCCACATTACGCTGAGCCAGCGCTGGCCTTGAGCGGTGCCGCTGATCGTTATGATCACCGCGAAGACACCGACTACTACAGCCATGCCGGTGCCTTGTTCCGCTTGATGAGCGACGAGCAGAAAGCATTGCTGGTCAGCAACATTGCCGGCGCAATGGCGGGCGTTTCTAGCGACGTCGTCGATCGTCAGTTGCAGCATTTCTACAAAGCCGATCCGGCGTATGGAGAAGCAATCGCAAAGCTGCTCAACTGACAGCTTAACGTAGTCTAAACGAGAAGCAGAACCGCCCTCATTTGGGCGGTTTTTGCGTTATTTGGCCCGCTTTTCTCAGAATATCTTCGCTTTTATTGCGCGCGGTGAGTGACCTTCCGGTCAGGTTGGTTCAAACTACAGACTTTCAGGAAGGGAGATGTAGGGCGATGCAAGGCCACCCAGATGTAATCGATTACCTCAATACGTTGCTGACCGGCGAACTGGCCGCGCGTGACCAATATTTCGTTCATTCGCGGATGTATGAGGACTGGGGGTTCACCAAGCTCTACGAGCGCATCAACCACGAGATGGAAGAAGAAGCCGGCCACGCCGATGCGTTGATGCGGCGGATTCTGATGCTCGAAGGCACGCCGCGCATGCGTCCGGATGATCTGGATGTCGGCACCACGGTGCCTACGATGCTTGAAGCTGATCTGCGCCTCGAATACAAAGTCCGCGCTGCGCTTTGCAAAGGCATCGAACTTTGCGAGCAACACAAGGACTATGTCAGCCGCGAAATTCTGCGGGTTCAGCTCAACGACACCGAAGAAGATCACACCTACTGGCTGGAAAAGCAGCTGGGCCTGATCAAGCTGATCGGTCTCGAGAACTACCTGCAATCCCACGCGTCCTGATTGCACGGCTACAAAAAAGCCCCTGTCACTTCAACGGTGACAGGGGCTTTTTCATGCCTGGCAGTTAAGCCCGATCGCGGATCAGCAGCGGCTTGAGGTAATGGCCGGTGTGAGATTGCTTCATCTCGGCAACTTCCTCCGGCGTACCGGTGGCAATGATCTGCCCGCCCTTGGAACCGCCTTCAGGACCGAGGTCCACCAACCAGTCAGCGGTCTTGATCACATCGAGGTTATGCTCGATCACCACCACGGTGTTGCCGTGATCGCGCAGACGATGCAGAACATCGAGTAACTGCTGGATATCGGCGAAGTGCAGGCCGGTGGTTGGCTCATCGAGGATATACAGGGTTTTGCCCGTATCGCGTTTGGACAGCTCGCGCGACAACTTCACCCGCTGTGCTTCACCGCCGGACAGGGTCGTCGCCGACTGCCCCAGCTTGATGTAGGACAGGCCGACATCCATCAGCGTTTGCAGCTTGCGCGCAAGTGCCGGCACCGCATCGAAGAACTCCCGTGCTTCCTCGATGGTCATTTCGAGGGTTTCATGGATGCTCTTGCCCTTGTATTTGATCTCAAGGGTTTCGCGGTTGTAGCGCTTGCTCTTGCACACATCGCAGGGCACGTAGATGTCCGGCAGGAAGTGCATTTCCACCTTGATCAGGCCATCGCCCTGGCACGCTTCGCAGCGACCGCCCTTGACGTTGAACGAGAAACGCCCCGGGCCGTAACCACGGGAGCGTGACTCGGGCACGCCGGCAAACAGTTCGCGGATCGGCGTGAACAGCCCGGTGTAGGTCGCCGGGTTGGAGCGCGGCGTACGGCCGATGGGGCTCTGGTCGATATCGACGACTTTGTCGAGATGCTCCAGACCTTTGATGCTGTCGTGCGCAGCCGCTTCCAGCGTGGTCGCGCCATTCAGTGCGGTGGCGCTCAGCGGGAACAGCGTGTTGTTGATCAGTGTCGATTTACCCGAACCGGATACGCCAGTCACGCAAGTCAGCAGGCCGATCGGGATGTCCAGATCGACGTTGCGCAGGTTGTTGCCACGCGCACCTTTGAGCGACAGGTTGAGCTTCTTGTTGCGCGGCGTGCGTTTGGCCGGCACTTCGATCTTCACCCGGCCGGACAGGTATTTGCCGGTCAGCGAATCCGGGTGCGCCATGACTTCGTCCGGCGTGCCTTCGGCAACGATCCGCCCGCCGTGCACACCGGCGCCCGGGCCGATATCGACGACATAGTCAGCCAGACGAATCGCGTCTTCATCATGCTCGACCACGATCACCGTGTTGCCGATATCGCGCAAATGCTTGAGCGTACCGAGCAGCCGATCGTTGTCGCGCTGATGCAGACCAATGGACGGTTCATCGAGGATATACAGAACACCGACCAGGCCGGCGCCAATCTGGCTGGCCAGACGAATCCGCTGCGCCTCGCCACCGGAGAGCGTGTCCGCGCTGCGATCCAGCGACAGATAGTCGAGGCCGACGTTGACCAGGAATTGCAGACGCTCGCGGATTTCCTTGAGGATCTTGTCGGCGATTTCGCCACGCCGACCGGTCATCTTCAGCGCGCCGAAATATTCGCAGGCATCGCCGATCGGCAGATTGGTCACTGCCGGCAAGGTTTTCTCGCCGACCCAGACGTGCCGCGCTTCACGGCGCAGACGCGTGCCACGGCAATCCGGGCAGGCCTGATGACTGAGGAACTTGGCCAGCTCTTCGCGCACGCTCGCCGATTCGGTTTCGCGATAGCGACGCTCAAGATTCGGCACGATACCTTCGAACGGGTGCGAGCGTTTGACGATGTCGCCACGGTCGTTGAGGTATTTGAAGTCGACGTTCTGCGAGCCGCTACCGTGCAGGATGAACTTCTGCTGCTCGGCGCTCAGCTCGTTGAAGGGCTTGTCCAGGCTGAACTTGTAGTGCGAGGCGAGTGAGCCGAGCATCTGGAAGTAATAAACGTTGCGCCTGTCCCAGCCGCGTATTGCACCTTCAGCCAGGGTCAGCTCGCCATTGACCAGACGCTTGATGTCGAAGAACTGTTTCACACCCAGGCCATCACAGGTCGGGCAGGCGCCGGCCGGGTTGTTGAAGGAAAACAGCTTGGGTTCCAGCTCGCTGATCGCATGGCCGCAGATCGGGCAGGCGAAGCGTGCGGAGAAGATCATTTCTTCGCCCGGCTCGTCGTCCATCGGCGCGACCAGGGCAATGCCGTCGGCCAGTTTCAGCGCGGTTTCGAAGGATTCGGCCAGACGTTGCTGCAGATCGGCGCGGACCTTGAAGCGGTCGACGATCACATCGATCGAATGCTTCTTCTGTTTATCCAGCTTCGGCAGCTCGTCGAGCTCGCAGATCCGCCCGTTGACCCGGGCGCGGACGAAACCTTGCGCACGCAATTCTTCGAAGACCGACAGGTGTTCGCCTTTACGTTCGCGGATCACCGGCGCCAGCAGCATGAGTTTGCTGCCTTCCGGCTGCGCCAGCACCAGATCGACCATCTGGCTGACGGTCTGCGCTTCCAGTGGAATGTCGTGATCCGGGCAGCGCGGCGTGCCCACGCGAGCGTAGAGCAAGCGCAGGTAGTCGTAGATTTCGGTGATGGTGCCGACCGTGGAACGCGGGTTGTGCGAGGTCGACTTCTGTTCGATGGAGATCGCCGGCGACAGGCCTTCGATGGTGTCGACGTCGGGTTTTTCCATCATCGACAGGAACTGCCGGGCATAGGCCGACAGCGATTCGACATAGCGGCGCTGACCTTCGGCATACAGCGTGTCGAACGCCAGCGACGACTTGCCGGATCCGGACAGGCCGGTGATGACGATCAGTTTGTCCCGTGGCAGGGTCAGGTCGATGTTCTTCAGGTTGTGGGTACGGGCCCCACGTATCAGGATCTTGTCCAAAGTGGCCTCGCTTGGCGGGCGTCGAAAACGTAGGAGTATACGGGCAAATACTGGATGGATGCACACTATCCAACGAAGGGCGTTTTGCCGTTCATGAAGAGAGTTTCATCTATACGCGTCATAGCGTCGCGATATACCCCGTCTTCCGATGGGACTGGTAGAATCGCCGCCGGTTCACACGAGGTTTTTCCATGCACGATCCCCACAGCGAACGCATGAGTGGCAGCGAGACCCGCGCGGCGAGCGGTCTGGCCCTGGTGTTCGCCTTCCGTATGCTTGGCATGTTCATGGTGTTGCCGGTGCTGGCGACCTATGGCATGGATCTGGCGGGAGCGACCCCGGCCCTGATCGGGCTGGCGATTGGCGCTTACGGTCTGACCCAGGCAATTTTCCAGATTCCGTTCGGGATCATTTCCGACCGCATCGGTCGCCGGCCGGTGATCTACCTCGGCCTGATCGTCTTCGCTCTCGGCAGTGTTCTGGCTTCCCAGGCCGATTCGATCTGGGGCGTGATCGCCGGGCGAATCCTGCAGGGCGCCGGGGCGATTTCTGCAGCGGTGATGGCGCTGCTTTCCGACCTGACCCGCGAGCAGCATCGGACCAAAGCAATGGCGATGATCGGCATGACCATCGGCCTGTCGTTCGCCGTGGCCATGGTGGTCGGGCCGTTACTGACCAGTGCGTTCGGGCTGTCCGGGCTGTTCCTCGCCACTGGCGCCATGGCGCTGCTCGGCATCCTGATCATCATGTTCATGGTGCCGCAATCCACCGGGCCGTTGCAGCACCGGGAATCCGGAGTGGCCCGGCAGGCGCTGATGCCGACGCTCAAGCACCCGGACCTGCTGCGCCTGGATCTGGGCATCTTTGTGTTACATGCCATGTTGATGTCGAGCTTCGTCGCCTTGCCGCTGGCACTGGTGGAAAAAGCCGGTCTGCCCAAGGAACAGCACTGGTGGGTCTACCTCACCGCGTTGCTGATTTCGTTCTTCGCCATGATCCCGTTCATTATCTACGGCGAGAAGAAACGCAAAATGAAACGAGTTTTGCTCGGCGCCGTCATGACATTGATGCTGACTGAACTATTCTTCTGGCAGTTCGGCGACAGCCTGCGTGCTCTGGTGATCGGTACGGTGGTGTTTTTCACCGCGTTCAATCTGCTCGAGGCATCGTTGCCGTCGCTGATCAGCAAGGTTTCACCGGCAGGCGGCAAGGGCACGGCCATGGGCGTGTACTCCACCAGCCAGTTCCTCGGTTCGGCACTCGGCGGGATACTCGGCGGCTGGTTGTTCCAGCATGGCGGTCTGTCGGTTGTGTTCCTCGGATGCGCCGCGCTGGCTGCACTTTGGCTGGCCTTTGCTGTTACCATGCGCGAACCTCCCTACGTGACGAGCCTGCGCTTGCCGTTGTCGCCCGAAGCGATCCGCGAAGCGGGTCTGGTCGAGCGCCTCAAGGCCCTGGTAGGGGTAACAGATGCAGTGATAGTCGCCGAAGAGGCGGCTGTTTACATCAAACTGGACAAAGAATTAGTGGATCGCAGCACCCTCGAGCGCCTGGTCAACAACCCGGCCGGGGCTGCGTGCGACGCTTAGGAGAACGTTATGGCCCGTGGGGTTAACAAAGTCATATTGGTCGGCACTTGCGGCCAGGATCCCGAAGTTCGCTACCTGCCTAACGGTAACGCCGTGACCAACCTGAGTCTGGCCACCAGCGAACAGTGGACCGACAAGCAGACCGGTCAGAAGGTCGAGAAGACCGAGTGGCACCGTGTGTCGATGTTCGGCAAGGTGGCCGAGATTGCCGGTGAATACCTGCGCAAGGGTTCGCAGGTCTACATCGAAGGCAAGCTGCAGACCCGCGAGTGGGAAAAGGACGGTATCAAGCGTTACACCACTGAAATCGTGGTCGACATGCAAGGCACCATGCAACTGCTCGGCGGCCGTCCACAACAGGGCGATCAGCAAGGCGGCGGCAACAACTACCAGCAGCAGGCGCCACGTCAGCAGGCACCGCGCCCGCAGCAGTCGGCTCCACAGCAGCGTTCGGCTCCGGCACCTCAGCAGGCCGCACCGCAACCGGCTCCGGATTTCGACAGCTTCGATGACGATATTCCGTTCTGATTTGCCGCTGTAACCGTCTTGAATGAAAAAGGCCCGTCGCTTAAACGACGGGCCTTTTTTGTTCAGGAAATTCCTGGCTACTCACAATCTCCTGTGGGAGCGAGCCTGCTCGCGAAGGCGTCAGATCAGTCGACGCACCACTAACTGACAGGACGCTTTCGCGAGCAGGCTCGCTCCCACAAGGTAACTTCGTCTTAATCCAGAATGAGATGCGGCAGGAAGCGACTTGAATCCTTGGTGATCAGACTATTGTCCTCGCGCACACCAATCCCCGCCGCCTCATCACCAATCACCCACGAGCCAATCAGCGTGTAGCTGTCGCCAAACTTCGGCAGCGGCGCGAACTCCTGCAAGATGAACGGCGCATCGGTGTAAGGCCCGTCCTCTTTGACGATCAGACCTTCCGCTGTTTGCAGTTCGATGTTGGCGCCTTCGCGGGAAAAGTACGGCTTGCGCACCCAGCCCTTCGGCACGCCACTCTGCGGATTCGGATCAAGGTGCGCGGCGAGCAGATTCGGATGTCCCTTGTGCAATTCCCACAGCAGCGGCAGCGCACCTTTGTTGGACAGAATCGCCTTCCACGCCGGTTCGAAAAACTGCGTATCGCACTCGGCGATCGCTGCGCCGAACGGTTCGTGGAAGATGAATTCCCAGGCGTGCAGCTTGAACAGATGCGGGATCCAGCGATCCTGCAGATCGACGAAACGGCCCTCAGTCGTCAGGCCGATGTCTTCGATATCGATGTGGCGTGATTCGATGCCGACCTTTTCCGCGATCAGCCGCAGATAGTCGGTGGTGCCTTTGTCCTCGACCGAGTCCTTCATCGAGGCAAAGTAGAACGGCCGCTTCAACTGCAACTCGGCGAAGGCCTGATGCAGCTTGGTGTCGATGCTGTTGAACTGGTCAGCAT
This sequence comes from Pseudomonas sp. RG1, assembly GCF_025910115.1. Classification (NCBI taxonomy): domain Bacteria; kingdom Pseudomonadati; phylum Pseudomonadota; class Gammaproteobacteria; order Pseudomonadales; family Pseudomonadaceae; genus Pseudomonas; species Pseudomonas sp. RG1. Next base: position 7,835 of record NZ_JAPCIK010000051.1, on the reverse strand, counting down.
GCGGCGGCAGCGTGCCACGCTCGATGCATTGTTCCAGCCAGCCCCACTGAAACGCCGCCGCTTCATAGAGGCTGGTCGGCGTGTCGTAGTTGAGTTCCAGCAGTTTCGCCGGCCCGTTGCCGCTGTAGGAAAAGTCCATGCGACCGTACAGATGCGGATGACCCTCGCGCCAGGAGGTGCGGATCATGTCGTAGTACGCCGCCGGGATGCTGAGGCGATCGAGCAACTCCTCGCTGTTGACCACGCGATCCACCAGGTCCATGCACATCTCGTGCAGTTCGGTGGTCGGGTCTTCCAGATCGTTTTCGATCTGCGCGAGGCTGAACTGGTAGTAGGCGCTTTCGTCCCAGTACGGTTCGTCGTCGATGGTGTGGAACAGGAAACCGAGGCTTTCGGCGGTGTGTTTCCAGTCGGGGCGCTCGGCGCAGTGGATCTTTTTCATGTCAGCTGCTCGAGCGTCCGGAACTGCTGCCCCAGCCACCCCAACCGCTGCGGGCGCTGGACTGGCTGCCGAAGCCGCCGCGCGAAGTCGACGACGCAACGTTCACCGGTTTGCTCTTGCTGCTCTCGTAATCCGACTGGCTGCGCGAGGTTGTGTCAGCTCGGCGGTACTGCGTTGAGGTGTTGTACGGCTGGCGCGTTTCGCGATCACGGTAAACGGTGCGTTCGGCGTTGTTGCTCATTGCGTTGCCGATCAGCCAGCCGGTCAGCCAGCCATTGCCGCCGCCACCTGAGCCACCGGAATAGTGCGAGCCGCCGTGGCTGGCGCTGCTGCTGCTCGTGGTGTCCCCCGCCGGCATTTGCGAATTGGCGATGGCATCGAGATCCTGCGGCGTCTCGGCATCGCCCGGCACTTTGAAGCCGCCGAGTTTCGGCACGAAACGGCCATCGGAATTTTTCTGACACCAGCCAGCGGCAAAGTCTGCGTCGCACTTGGCCTTGTCGGTGTAGGACGGGGCGATGCGCCGGTGTTCGTTCAGGGCGGCGACGTAGGCGCTGGAGCAGAGATCGGCGGCCACTTCGGCGTCGACACACTGTTCAACGCTTTGGAAGTTGCGCGGCTGATCCAGCGCCGCTGCTTCACCGGAAATCGCCATCGCCACCGACGCGGCGAGGGACAATTGCACGTATTTGCTGCGTTTCATCGAGAGGCTTCCTGCCGGTCAGTGGGACGGTGTCATGCACGCGGCATTGAGCATGCCGACGCTGATCGCCACGGCGGCGACATAAATGCCGGCGGCGACTTCGCCGTTGGCGATGCGCTGGGACGTGCCCTTGAGCACCAGCCCGGTCGCAACGAACGCCAACAGCTGCACGACGGCGGCGATGACCGCCCAGAGGACGAAGTCGAGCACGTTGACCGAGTAGGCGATCACGTTGCTCGCCGGAATGGCGAAACCGATGATCGCCCCGGACAGGGCAATGGCGGCGGCAGTGTTGCCGGCACGGATCAGTTCGAATTCCTTGTGCGCGGTAATGCGCGTGTAGACGAATTGAAACAGCATGAACAGCAACACGGCGCCGATCAGGTAGACGACAAAACCGACCAGCGCGGTTTTGTTCAGGGAAACGGCCAAGACTTCCAGCATGAAAAACTTCCTTTTTTAAATGGCGCTCAAATCAGTCGTGTACAGCGAGATGCCCAGCGAGGTGCTCAGGCTGACGGTGCCTTCTTCGTCCTGTTCGACGGAGAACAGCAGCAGTTCGCGGCGATCGGTCAGACCGGTGTCGCGGGCATACAGCATGGCGTGGTGCTTGATGGTGTAGGACTCGTCCGGGTTGACCACGTGTTCGGTCATTGGCACCAGTTCGGTCTGATGCAGTTCGGTGCCCCATTCACGGGTGTATTCAACACCGTCGTGGTTGTAGGTCGGCAGACCGATCAGGCTGTTGGGGCCGGCCAGACGCTGGAGTTCGGCGTCACTGTTGACCGTTACATAGCTGAGGTAATTGAACAGGGTGACCGACTCGACCTGATCATCGCCGGTGACGTGGATCTGCACCCAGAAATCCTCGTCGTTCATGTAGTAGCGGTGCAGCTTGTTGGACTGGCCGAGATCGACCCAACCGGCGCTCCACACCGCTTGATCGAATGGCACCCGCACCGACGTCGAGCCTTCCAGCAGCAATGCCAGGGTCGTGTCGAAGCGCACGCCTTTGCTTTGTGCCATGCCCAGTGGACCGCTGGCGCCGGTGCTCGTTGGCGCAGCGGTCTGCCAATTGCTGGTGCCGAGCAAGTCTTTAAACCATCCCATGGGTACGTTCCTTGAAGCGGGTGGAGGTGTTCGGGGGTGAAAAAGTGGCGGTAGTGTAACGGGCGAAGCGGTGAACGAGCAGAGGCAATTACGCCGTGAAACCATGTGGGAGCGAGCCTGCTCGCGAATGGGTTGTGTCAGTCACTCGATTATTTGACTGTCACGACGCTTTCGCGAGCAGGCTCGCTCCCACAAGTTACCGTTCAGTCATTACTGCGCGGACTTCTGCTTCAGCCGCTCAAGGATCGCATTGGCGCTGCCTTCGTTCGGCGTGATGCCGGCGTCGCGCAGTTTGCGTTCCAGGTCGTTGCCGGTAGAGGCGTCGGCCAGTTCGTCTGCGGCGTTCAGTTCGGCAGCGCGTTGCTGCTGCTTGGCTTGCAGGCGGTTCAGGGTGCCGACCGCAGTTTCCAGTTTGCCGTTGGCGCCGCCGCTGGCAATCGAGGCGCTGACCTGGGCTTTCTGCACGCTGTCGCGGGCCTTGGCCATGTCCACTTGCTGGCGCAGGCTCTTGATCCGCGATTCGGCTTTGCTGATGTCTTTGCGCATGTTGTCGGCGTAGGCGCCGAATTCATCGCTGAGTTTCTTCTCGGCAGCGAGGTCGTTGGTCAGGGTCGAAATCGCTTCGGCCACTTCCAGCGCCAGGTCTTCACGGCCGGCATTCAACGCGGCTACAGCCTTGGCTTCGAGGTCCTTGATCTTGGCGTCGTATTCGCTGACGCGGTCGGCGGCCAGTTTGTGCTTGGCCATGATCGTCACCAGTTCGCGGCGGGCATTGGACAGCGCGGTGTCGGCGTCGCGGATTTCCTGATCGAGGATGCGCAGGGCCTGCTGGTCGGCGATGGCTTCGCCGACTTCATTGGCGCCGCCGCGCAGTGCGGTGAACAACTTGCTCCAGATGGACTGAGTCATTGGATATTCCCTGTTGATTACTTGAAGAAGTGTTCGAAGGCTTCGCTGGCGCGCTGCACGTTGTCGACCAGGGTTTTCACCTCGGTGACCACGTTGGTCAGGCTCGAATCAGCACTGAGGGCGCCGAACATGTTGTAGACGGTCTGCCCGTTCGGCATCGACTCGATCCCGATCGACGACAGCGGGAACATCTCGCGGCTGCGCAGCACGGCATCGTTGAACGCCTGGACGTTGCTGATCGAATCGATGTCCACCAGCACGGTGTCGACGATGATCTGCTGACCGGCCAGGGCGATGTGAATCGGCAGGCCGCCGAATTCGTTCATTTCCAGCTTGATGCTCGGCTCGGAGCTCTGGATCAGGGACAGCGAAATCTCTTGGGAAGCCACCTCTTCCAGCGCCTTGAGGGCATTGAAGAGGCTGTCGATGGTCCAGTTGTTGCCTGCGCTCATGTATTTCTCCGACATGAAAGAGCCAGCCAGAATCGGTTGGCGTAGCTGTTGCTCCATTTGCTTGAGCAAGCTTCGGTTTTCCGGAAGCACCCAAGTTTCGTGTTTCACATAACCGGCGGCGGCCAGGCCTGCGCGCATCTGCTTCATGTAGAAGCTCGATGGTTTTTTCGCCGACGTCTTGCCACGCTCGCCCTTGGGGCTGGCTGCGGCAGTCGTCCGAGTGCGGCTTGTCATGGCTGGAATCCGGTTATGAGCGTCTCACGCGTGGGCCACACTACAACCAATGCAAAGTGCCATCAATGACTCACGCGTGAGATTTTCGTGACAGACGCAAAAAGGCCCGCAACGCGGCGGGCCAGGGGATTGCGCAGTTGTTGCTAGGCGTTGCTGCTGAGGAACTCGTCAGTGGATACCACGCTGGCATAGGCGAAACCCAGCGCGGCCATGAATGCTGCGTGCACATGGGCGGCCGGCACCGTCAGGCCGTTGAATTCCAGATCACGGCTGGCGCAGGCATCGTGAATCACGGTCACGCTGTAACCCATGTCCGCCGCCGCGCGGGTGATGCCATCGACGCACATATGGCTCATGCTGCCGACCACCACCAGGTCGGTGATGCCGTGTTCGTCGAGCACCGCTTTCAGTTCGGTTTCACGGAACGAGTTGACGAAGTGCTTGAGCACCACCGGCTCATCGGCATGGTTGAGCACTTTCGGATGCAGTTTCGCGCCCTCGGAGCCGGGAGTGAAAAACGGTGCCTCGTCGGAAGTGAATTCATGCCGAATGTGCACCACCGGATCGCCCGTTTCGCGAAAGGCTGCGATCAGCCGTGCGGCGTTGTCCGCAGCGGCGTCGGCGCCGACCAGCGGCCACTTGCCTTGGGGGAAGTAGTCGTTCTGGATATCGACTACGATGAGCGCTTGCTTGGCCATGGGATTGTCCTCGAGGCAGTGATTGGGTGTGGTCTCAGTATTGACGCTGGCCGAGGATTCGAGGATTGGCCGCACCGACAATAAACGGGGGAAAACTGACAATGGCTGCACAAAGAGCCGCCACCGCTGAGCTGGGCGTGCTGATTTACCCCGGCGCGCAACTGGCGGCGGTGCACGGTCTGACCGACCTGTTCGCCGTGGCCAACCGCATCTCCGCCGAGTATCAGGCTGTGCAATTGCCCTTGCTGCGGGTGAGTCACTGGCAGGTCGAGGGCGAGCAGTTGCCGACCCGGGTCTATGACAGTCATCCCGGCGCCGAAGACGCCTTGCTCGCCGTGCTGATTCCGCCGTCCCTCGGCGGGTTCGATGCGGCGCAGATGACCGCGAGTCTTGCGCAATGGCTGCGCGATCAGCATGCGCGCGGCGCAACCCTTGGTGGTGTTTGTGTGGGCTCGTTGATGCTCGCCGAAAGCGGCTTGCTCGACGGTCGCAGCGCCACCACGCACTGGACCTCGGCCCAGGCGTTTGCCGAGCGTTACCCGAAGATCAAACTCAAGGCCGACACGCCGATTGTCGACGACGGTGACCTGATCACCACGGCGGGGCTGATGGCCTGGTCGGAACTGGGACTGCGCCTGGTCGATCGCTTGCTCGGCCCGAGCATCGCCACCGCGACCGCGCGTTTTCTGGTGATGGAACACAGCGACAGCGCCAGTGAATGCGGGAGCAATTTCGCGCCGATCCTCAGCCATGGCGACGCGGCGATTCTCAAGGTCCAGCACTGGCTGCAAAGCACCGGGGCGACGGATGTTTCGCTGAACGCGATGGCCGAGCGCGCGGGCCTTGAAGAACGCACTTTCCTGCGCCGATTCCGCGCCGCGACAGGCTTGAAACCGACCGAATATTGCCAGCACCTGCGGGTTGGCAAAGCGCGAGAAATGCTCGAGTTCACCAATGGCACGATCGACCACATTGCCTGGACGGTGGGCTATCAGGATCCGGGTGCGTTTCGTGCGATTTTCAAGAAGATTACCGGGCTGGGGCCGAGTGATTACCGGGGGCGGTTTGGTCTGACGCGGTAAGCTGAATCAATGAGGTTCCTGTGGGAGCGAGCTTGCTCGCGAATTCGGTGTGTCAGACATATCAGCTTCGATTGACACCCCGCATTCGCGAGCAAGCTCGCTCCCACAATAAACTCTGCAAGGATGAGAGATCGTGCAATTTGCCGGAGTTGCGCGCGCTGTCGTGCAGTTTGAAACAGGCGTGATGCCAGCACAGTCACGGCAAGCTCCCGATTATCGGGCGGTTCGGGGGGATCGTTGATTGGCCTGATCTCTGCAATTTCCCTGAGTGAACCCATCGACTGATGCAAGGGGAACGCATGACCCCGACACCCAGCAACAAAATCGTCGTTGCCCATTCGGTGCGTGCCGAGGCGCCGCAACATGAAGTCGAGACCAACAAGGCTCTGGCGCGCTGGTTGGCGCAGATTCTCGGTTGCAAGTTCGGCGGCAGTTACGACCCGGCCAAACATTCGGGCCGCGACCTCTATCTGCTGCCGACGCAGACAATCGTCGGCGCCTCCCACGCGCAAGCGCTTGGCATCAACGGCCCCGATGACTTGTGGGGCGGTTACGTCGAATACGATTTCATCTGCACCAAAGCCATCAGCCACGGTTTGCGCAGTCATCTGGCGCACGCGCCGCAGGGCTGGTCGCCGCTGTTTTCGGAGCGGGTGCGCAACGTTGTGCTCGACGGTCTCAGCGTATTTGCCCTGGAAGATGCACGGCCCGCCGCCGAACATCTGCTGTACGCCGGGCCGATTCGCTTGAAGCCGGTTCACGCTTGCGCCGGTCGCGGTCAGGAAGTGATCAAAAGCCTCGACGCGTTCGATGAGATCCTCGCGCGGCCCGAGGCGCAAAATCTGTTCAAGAACGGCGTAGTGCTGGAGCAGGACTTGAGCAACGTCGTCACCCACAGCGTCGGCCAGTCGTTCATCGGCGGCAAAGTGTTGAGCTACTGTGGTGATCAATACTTGACCGAGGACGGCCAGGGCGAAGAGGTCTACGGCGGTTCGAATCTGCTGGTGGTGCAAGGGGGCTATGACCAATTGCTCGCGCTGGATCTGCCTGACGATGTGCGTCTGGCCATTGAGCAGGCACAGGTCTTCGACAGCGCCGCCAACCAAGCCTACCCGCGCTTCTTCGCCTCGCGGCGCAATTACGATATCGCCCAAGGCCTCGACGCCAGCGGTAACCCGCGCAGCGGCGTGCTCGAACAATCCTGGCGCATGGGCGGTGCCAGCAGCGCCGAAGTGGCGGCGCTGCAAAGCTTCGTCAACGATCCACAGATGCGCGCGATTCGCGTGTCGTCGGTGGAAACCTATACCGATCAGGCGCTGCCGGCGGACGCCATCGAGGTCTATCGCGGCCCGGCGGAAAACAGCGCGTTTCTTCTCAAATACGTGACGGTCCAATCCTATGACGGCTAGAAGCGAAAGCATTCAAATCGACATTGATGACGAACAGATGAGCGGGACTTTTCTCAGTCCCAAATCGAAGGTCCCGGGGGTGTTGTTTGTGCACGGTTGGGGCGGCAGTCAGGAACGTGATCTGGAACGGGCCAAAGGTATCGCCGGCCTGGGTTGCGTTTGCCTGACCTTCGACCTGCGTGGGCACACCGGCGGCACCGGAATTCCGCTGACCCGGGTGACCCGTGAAGACAATCTGCGTGATTTGCTGGCGGCCTACGATCGCTTGCTGGCGCACCCGGCCCTCGACACTTCGGCGATCGCTGTGGTCGGCACCAGTTATGGCGGCTATCTGGCCTCGATCCTGACGTCACTGCGCCCGGTGCGCTGGCTGGCGCTGCGCGTGCCGGCGCTGTACCGCGACGAGCAATGGCACACGCCCAAACGCGATCTGGACAAGGCCGACCTGCGCGATTATCGCGGCACGCTGGTGCGCGCCGACAGCAATCGCGCCTTGCATGCCTGCTCGCAATTCACGGGTGACGTGCTGTTGGTGGAATCGGAAACCGACGATTTCGTGCCCCACGCGACGATCATGAGTTACCGCGCCGCGTGTCAGCAGACCCACTCGTTGACCCACCGGATCATCGATGGCGCGGATCACGCATTGAGTGACCCGGTTTCGCAGCAGGCCTACACCTCGATTCTGGTGGACTGGATTACCGAGATGGTGGTGGGGGAGCGGTTGAGCATTATCCAATCCAGATGATGTTTCGCATGTACCGGCCCCTTCGCGAGCAGGCTCGCTCCCACAGGT
>NZ_JAPCIK010000050.1:0-93808 GCF_025910115.1 Pseudomonas sp. RG1 | reverse complement strand
CAGCAATGCATGGTCAGGAAGGTTTCTTCTCGATCCGCAACGCCTTGGCCTTGGCTTCCACCACCAGATACATCACCACCGTAATCAACAGCGGCAGCAGAAAATAGATCGCCCGATACGCCAGCAATCCCGCGACCAGACTGCCGCGCGATGCCTCGTGCTGTAGCAGGGCCACAAACACAGCTTCCAGCACACCCAGCCCCGCCGGAATGTGCGTGATGACCCCGGCAATCGCGCTGATCAACAGCACGCCGAGCACCAGCGGATAATCCAGTTTGCTTGGCAGCAGAGTGAAGATCACCGCCGCCATCAGCGACCAGTTCAACGCGCCCAAAAGCAACTGCAGCACCGCCATGCGCAGCGACGGCAAATTGATTTCCACGCCGCGTATCGACCACTCGCGGCGCTTGGAAAACTGACACGCCGCCAGATAGCCGGCACTGACCAGCAGCAATAACACCCCGACCAGTTGCAAGGCCGAACTGCTGAGTTTCCACCCCGGCGGCATACTCACCAGACCGCTGCTGAACACTACGCCAGCGATGGTCATGTAGCCGAACCAGTTGGTCGCCAGGCTCAGGCCAAGAATCTTGGCGATGTTGCCTTTGCTTACGCCCAGCCGCGAATACAGGCGATAGCGCATGGCGATGCCGCCGACCCAGGCGCTGAGATTGAGGTTGAAGGCGTAGCTGATGATGCCCACCGGCAGGATCTGCTTCCAGGTCAGATCCTGACGAATGTAAGTGCGGCCAATCAGGTCGAAACTGGCGTACACCAGAAAGCTCAGCAACGTCAGGCTGGCGGCGATGATCAGCGTGCGCACCTTGAAATCGGCGAGGGTCTCCAGCACCTCGGCCCATTCGATGCGGGTGGCGAACATCGTCAGCAGGACGATCAGCGCGAGGAAAAACAGGATGGTCAGCGGACGTTTCCAGCGGCTCCATTTCGACGGCGCCGCTTGTGCCGAATGGGTATCAGAATGGACTTCGGAATGACTCATGGACGCGCACCTCGGAAAGGCTTCAGACGCGGTTTATGCGCCGGCAGCCAACCGGCCATGGCCGGGAAGTGCCGCAGGAAGTGGAACACCAGAAAGCCCACGGTCATGTGCCAGATGCGCCCACGCGGCAACAGCTTGGCGTCCATGGCTTTGCAGTGGTTCTGGCTGAGGTCTTCGAGGCGCTCGTACAGGTGCTGATTGAACGCGCGGTCGCGGATCAGCACGTTGGCTTCCAGATTCAGCGACAGGCTCAGCGGGTCGAGATTGCTCGAGCCGACGGTGCTCCAGTCTTCGTCGACCAGCGCGACCTTGCCGTGCAGCGGGCGCTGGCAGTATTCGTGAATCTGCACGCCGGCGCGCAGCAGATAATCGTAGGTCATGCGCGCTGCCAGTTTGGCTACGAGCATGTCCGGCTGGCCTTGCAGAATCAGCCGCACATCGACGCCGCGGCGGGCGGCGTTGCGGATTTCACGCAGCAACCGGTAACCGGGGAAGAAGTAGGCGTTGGCGATGATTACCCGGCGCTTGGCCTTGCGCAGCACCTGCAAATACACGTCTTCGATATCGGTGTTGTGTTGATCGTTATCGCGGAACACCAGGCGCACCTGGCCGTCGTGGTCGGTGAAGGCCATTTCCTCCAGACGCTGGCGCCGGCGCTGCCACCAGAACCGCGCGCGTCCGGGACGACCGCTTTGCAACAGGGCGAAGTGATGGATATCGGCGACCACCGGGCCCTGGATCTCCACCGAGTAATCCTGCTTGGCTTCAGGGCCGAAATCGGCCAGGTGATCGCCGGAAAAATTGATCCCGCCAATGAACGCGATCAAACCATCGACCACCACGATCTTGCGGTGCAAGCGGCGGAACCAGTTGGTGCGAATGCCGAGGTGCTTGGGCGCCGGATCGAAGATTTGCAAGTGCACGCCGGCATCGCTCAAGGCCGACAGATAGCCGGTGCTCAGCTCGCCACAGCCGAAGCCGTCGAGGCTGACCGTGGTGCGCACGCCACGCTGGGCGGCTTCGATGAGGATTTGCTGCAACTCGGCACCGACCTTGTCTTCGAAAACGATGAAGGTCTCCAGCAGGATTTCGCTCTTGGCTGCGCGCATCGCTTCGAACACGCGGGGGAAATATTCCTCGCCGTTCTCCAGCAGCTCTACGCGGTTGTTGCTGTGCCATTGATACTCGACGTCAACGTGGCCGGGCTCGCGCACGGGCGGGTTCAGCGGGACCGGGTCGACGGCAGATTTTTCCAGTGGCGCACTGTTCATAGTTCAATCTCCACCGATAACGGTGCGTGGTCGGAAAGGTGTGACCAGGGCCGGTTGGTCAATACTTTTGGCCGGCTGGCCTTGAGGTTGCGTACGTAGATGCGGTCGAGTCGTAGCGCTGGCAACCGCGCGGGAAAACTGCGCGCGGGCTTGCCGTACTGCTCGGCGAACACTTCGCGCAGGCCACAGGGCTTGAGCTGCGCATCGGCACGCTGGCGCCAGTCGTTGAAATCGCCAGCGACGATCACTGGGGCATCGGCGGGCAATTCGGCGAGACGTTGCATCAGCAGATCCAGTTGCGCATTGCGGTGGCTCTCGCGCAGGCCCAGATGCACGCAGATCGCGTGCACTTCGGTGCCGTCGCCAGGCAGGCGCAGCACGCAATGCAACAGGCCGCGGTTCTCATGGCCGCTGATCGACACGTCGAGGTTGTCGTGGCGGATGATCTGGAATTTCGACAACAGCGCATTGCCGTGATCGCCCGCCGGGTACACGGCGTTGCGCCCGTAGGCGAACTGCGGCCAGAGGCTGTCGGCGAGAAACTCGTATTGCGGCATCGTCGGCCAGTTGTCGTAGCGTTTCGGATGCTGCTCGTGCGTGCCGTGGACTTCCTGCAGAAACACCACGTCGGCGGCGACACTGCGCACCGCTTCACGCAGCTCCGGCAGAATGAAACGCCGGTTCAGCGCGGTGAAGCCCTTGTGGGTGTTGACCGTCAGTACGGTGAAGGTGCGCACCGAGGGCGCAACCACGGAGCCTTCGTCGGTGAAACCGACCGGTTCGGGAATACTCATGACAGAACTCCTTCTGCGGCAACTTGCCCGGGAGTCGTGGCGAGGTCTTTATCGAGGTCGAAGTGCTGCAAGAGGTTGCGTGCGTCGTAGGGCGCGCGGACTTTGATGTCGTTGTCAAAGTAGCAGAATACTTCGCGGGATTTGCGGGCGCGGGGTTTCAGGCGTGGCGCTATCAGGTGGGCGTCCTCTGGCTGTTTACCGTGATGCCAGGCGTCGATGCGCTCGGCCCAGCGCTTGAGCGCTTGTTCGGAATAGCCGCTGGCGTAGAGCTCTTCGGCGCCATGCAAACGCAGGTAGACAAAGTCGCTGGTGAGGTCTTCGCGGTACGGCCATTTGCCGGCGGTGTCGGCGACCACCAGAGCCACGTTATGGCGCTTGAGCAGGCGTACGAACTCCGGGTCGATGAAACTTTCATGGCGGATTTCCACGGCATGGCGCAGTGGCTTCTTGCGCCAGGCTTTGACGCTGGCGTGGCCGGGCAGATGCGAATCGTGCTGGCGGGCGAGGGCGGCTGCGGCTTGGGTGTCGTGGGGCAGCTGCGCGAGAAACTGGTCGAAACGCTCGGCGTCGAATTTGAAGTTTGGCGGAAACTGCCAGAGGATCGGCCCGAGTTTTTCCTTCAGCTCCAGCACGCCCGAGGCAAAGAAATTCGCCAGCGGTTTTTCGATTTCGCGCAAGCGGCGCACGTGGGTGATGAAGCGCGGCGCCTTGACGCTGAACACGAAGTCATCAGGGGTTTCGGCGTACCACTGGGCGTAACGTTCAGGGCGTTGCAGGGCGTAGAACGATCCATTGATTTCGATGCTGTTGACCGCGCGGGAGGCGAACTGCAATTCGCGCTTCTGCGCCAGTCCCTTCGGGTAGAAATCCCCGCGCCACGGGGCGTAGCGCCAGCCTGAAATACCGATGTGAATCGTCGCCATCCCATCCTCCCGTAGAAAGTCCTCGTGTTGCCGATGTTCTGTGATGACTGCGGCGGGGGCGGGAAAGTTTCGGTGGTGTTACGGACGGTCGCGGGTGAAGCGAAGATCAAGAGCTTACCCCCTCACCCCAACCCTCTCCCCCAAGGGGGCGAGGGGGAAGGGAGCAGATCTTCATGCCTCCTGAAATCGCGTACGACTGTGAAGGGAGCAGATCTGCATGGTGTTCAGGACTTGAGTTCGACTCAAGACGTGCAGGTGGTGATTTTGGTCAGGCAACTCGGTCGGCTCCCTCTCCTGGGGGAGAGGGCTGGGGTGAGGGGGCTCTTGAACTTGCCGCGCAATTACCGATCAGTTCCTTACCAGGGTCAGCCACGGGAGATCGAAGCTTTGCGCAATTTCAGGATCGCCATTCTGCTGGGAGCGCTGCTGTGCTTCGGCGTCAACGCATCGCAAGCCGCCGCGCTACCGGGCGTTCCGGCTGCCGCCGATACGGCGGAAAAACCTGCCGAACCGGAACCGCTGGTGCAGGGCGGTCTGCTTGGGGCGATCAGTACGAGCATCGACGATGTGCAGGAAAAACTCGACCTCAACGAACACCTGGTCGATGCCTGGCGGCTGCGCGCCGACCGCGCGGCGGATGAGGTCGATCGGCTGGTCAAGCAACCGTCAAACCGCTCGGGCTGGAGCGTGGCCGGGGATTTCCTCACGTTGTCGGGAGTCTGGCTGGGCAGTTTCGCCCTGCTCACCGTGCTCGGCAGTCTGTTGGCCAAGCGTCTGCGTGAGGGCCGCTGGTTGCGCACCCGCCAGCGCAGTCAGGATCTGCTCGGCTACGTGCTGCCTTACACCGTGCCGGCGCTGATCTGCCTGCCGCTGACACTGTATGTCAGCCATTTTCTGCAAGCTTCGGTGGGCCGCGCGCTGGCGCTGTGTCTGGCCTATGCCACCAGCAGCGGCATTTTTTCCACGTCGATGTTGTTGTGCGTGGTGGTGATGTTCAACGTCGGCCACAAGCGCGCCGCCGCGCGAATCATCCGTGAATACTGCCCGCGCCCGCTGTTCCTGATCGGCTTTCTCGCCGCCCTCAGCGATGCCCTGACCAGCCCGCAGATCGCCCGACAATTGGGCGGCAATATCACCAGCAGCATCGCCGTGTTCACCGGGCTGATCGCCTCGGTCATCTTCGGTTTGCTGGTGATTCGCCTGCGCCGGCCCGTGGCGCATCTGATCCGCAATCGCCCGCTCACTCAGCGTTTGAAACAACCGTCGCTGCAGGAGTCGCTGCGGATATTTTCCGGGCTGTGGTACTGGCCGATCGTGCTGATGGTGCTGGTCTCGGCAGTCAGCCTGATCGGCATCGGCGAGGACAATCAGAAAGCCCTGCGCTGCGCCTTGTTCACTACCGTGCTGCTGATCGCCACGGTGTTTCTCAGCACGGTGTTGCAGCACCTGTTCAAATCACGCAAGGCCGAGGCGATCCAGCGCAGCAGTGCCTACAAGGAACGTTTTCTCAGCCTGTTGCATGCGTTGCTGCGGATCGTCATGGCGATTGTGTTCATCGATATTCTCGGGCGGATCTGGGGCGTGTCGCTGCTCGATTTCGCCCAGAGCAGCACGGTCGGCCGGGCGATCAGCAATGCCTTGAGCAGCATCGGTCTGATCTTCCTGGTGACGTGGCTGCTGTGGGTGGTGCTCGACACGGCGATTCAGGAAGCGCTGAAACCGCCGCTGAGCAAACGCGCGGCACGCCAGCCGAGCACGCGGGTAAAAACCATCCTGCCGCTGCTGCGCAACGCGATCAAAATCATCCTCGTGGTGATCTGCGCGATTACCACCATGGCCAACCTCGGCATCAACGTCGCGCCGCTACTGGCCGGTGCGGGCGTGGTCGGTCTGGCGATCGGTTTCGGTTCGCAGCAATTGGTGCAGGACGTCATCACCGGGCTGTTCATCATCATCGAAGACACCCTGTCGATCGGCGACTGGGTGGTGCTTGATTCCGGCCACGCCGGCACCGTGGAAGGTTTGACCATCCGCACCCTGCGCCTGCGTGATGGCAAAGGCTTTGTGCACTCGGTGCCGTTCGGCCAGATCAAGGCTGTGACCAACCAATCGCGCCAGTTCGCCTTCGCATTTTTCTCGGTGCAGTTCACTTACGACACCGATGTCGACAGAGCCATCGAGCTGATCCGCGAGGCCGGCGATTCGATCCGCGAAGATCCGTTCCTCAAGTACAACCTGCAAGGGCCGCTGGATGTGTTTGGCGTGGACAAAATGGATCTCAACGGCGTGGTGTTGACGGCGCAATTCCGCACGGTGTCCGGTGGGCAATATGCGGTGAGCCGCGCGTTCAACCAGCGCTTGAAGAAGCTTGTGGATAACACACCGAATGTGCATTTTGCGCAGACTTATCCACAGCAGGTTCTGTTGCCGAAGCGGCAGGAGGAGGGGGCGGTGGTTGCGGGTGAGGTGCCGCAGGAGTCGCGGACCTGAAGCATAATTTTGGGGTGGAGGGCCGGCCATTCGCGAGCAGGCTCGCTCCCACAGGGGAAACGGGATTGAACTGTGGGAGCGAGCCTGCTCGCGAAGACGCCGGTGCGAACACTCTCAATGCCGGATCAGCTTGGCATGCAGTTGTCCCATGGCTATCGGATCCAGCTCTACCCAAACCTGCTGCTTGCCGGCAATCACCGCCGCCACCGCCACCCCATCGCGATACACCAGCCGATTGCTCACCAGCGCCGGCACTTTCACCCCGGGCAACAACGTCCCGGCCAGATTCAGCGGATCAACCCCACACACCGCCACCAGGCTGCCGTCCTGCGGGCGTCGGCGTACTTCGCGCAGCAAGGGAATGGCTTCGGGCAAGGCAAACTGCTCGCCAGCCAGACCACTGACAAACCGCCCGCCACGAATCTCGCCCCGCGCCTCCAGACGATGAAAGGTGCGCAGCAATTCCCGCCAGCTCGGCAACCAGTCCGCTTCGCGTTCCAGCAGACGCCAGAACACCACGCCGTAGCGGCGCAGCAGGGTCATGGCGACGTGTTCGAGTGTCTCGGCGGCATCGGCTGACGAACCCCGGCGCAGTAATGCCCAGCGCCCGGCATCGTCCATGCCGCCGATAAACGCCCCGCGTCCGCGTCGACTGCTGCGCTGCTGGCGCTTGCTTGCAGGAGTGATTAGCGCACGCAAGCCGGCGAAGCTGTCGGCGTTCACCAAACCTGCGGCGACCAGTTCCTGCAGGGCGATTTCCAGTTCGCTGCGCAGCAGGCGCGCTTCATGAATCAACTCATCGAAAAACAGCGCGCCATGCTGACTCAGCGCCTCAAAGACTTTCTGTGTTTTCGGCGATAACTCGCTCACTGGCGTTCGTTCCGCCAATGCACTCCACAAACCCACCTGGCTACGCGGCAGCAGCACAATCGGTGTACTGCGCAATGCCGAGCCGCTGACCTTCTGCCGCGCATTGATGCGCGTCCACACCAGTTTGCCGTTGCGGCACAGTTCGTCCAGCCAGCTCGGCGAATAGTCCTTGAGGCGCGCCGGCAGGATGTCGCTGTCCCACGCCGAAGCTGCCGCCGGGTAGCCTTCGAACTGGCCGACAATCGCCGGCAGCACCGCACTGCCCTGACCTTGGGTGGCCGGCGTCAGATGCTGCCAGTCGAACAGAAAACGCATGAAGTCCTGCAATGCCACCGGTTCGATTTCCCGGCGCAGGCGCTTGACTGTGTAGCGATGGATGCGCGCCAGCAGATGGCGTTCGCACCATTCTTCAATCCCGCTGTTCGGCGTGAACTGGCCGCGCAACACATAGCCTTCGCGTTCCAGTTGCGCGAGGGCCTGATTGACTTGCGCAACTGGCAGGGCGAGCGGCTCGGCAATGGCGGGCAACGGGATTGGCCCAAAGGCGCCGAGGCGGGCGCGGATCACTTCGACCAGCGCCTCATCGAATGCCCACGTATCGTCGAATCCGGGCAGCGCGACTGCTGCGCTTGCCAACGTCGCCTGTGGATAAAGTGCTTGTAGGCAACTCAAGCGTTCGCGGGCCAGCCATAACTGATGCTCGGCATCGATCTGCAACAGGCAGGCGCGGCCGCTGGCCATCAGCGTTTGCAGCCAGTCCGGCCAACCCGCGTTGGCGCGGGCTTCGGCGTCGCTGATGCAGGCGAGGCTCATCAGCGCTTCGTGCATTTCGTCCATGGAATTGGGCGACGGCCAGGCTTCTTCGCGCACTGCGGTGATCGCATCGGCGTCCAGCGCGCCGAGATCATCGGTCGACTGCGGATCGCTCCAGCGTCGATTGATCACCGCTTGCGTGCGGCGTTCCTCCAGCGGCGCGTCGTCGAGAAACGTGTACGGCCGGGCGCTGAGGATTTCTGCCGCCAGTGGTGACGGAGCAGGCAGATCACGGGCGATCAGGCGCACCTCGCCACGCTCCATGCGCCGCAGCAGGGTCAGCCAGCCTTCGCTGTCCATCGCTTCGTGCAGGCAATCGTCGAGGGTCTGTTCCACCAGCGGATGTTCGGGGACTTCGCGCTCGCCGGCGAGGTTTTCCAGGCAGGCGATCTGGTCGGGGAAGACGCTGGCGATGAGGTCTTCGCTCTTCATCCGTTGCAGTTGCGGAGCGACTTTGCGCCCGCCGGTGAAGCGCGGCAACGCCAGCGCCACCCCGGCATTCCAGCGCCAGCGCACGCCGAACAACGGAGCATCAAGCACGGCTTGAATGAGCGTGTGTTCAGCGCTGTTGCTGTGCAGGTAACGCCAGACTTCGTCGAGCTCGAAGCTGTGACTGGTGGACAGCGACAGCACGATCGCGTCTTCGCTGGCGGCGGCCTGCAATTCGAAGTTGAAGGTGCGACAGAAACGCTTGCGCAGGGCCAGGCCCCAGGCGCGGTTGATGCGGCTGCCGAACGGCGTGTGAATGATCAGTTGGGTGCCGCCGGACTCGTCGAAAAACCGCTCCATCAACAGCGTGTCCTGCGAGGGCAGGGCGCCGAGGGTTTGCCGTGCGCGCGCCAGATATTCGACCAGTTGCTCGGCGCTGGCGAGGTTGAGGCCGAGTGTGGTGGTCAGCCAGTCGAGCGCCGGTTGCAGATTGCCGGGGCTGGCGCTGAGCAGCTCATCCAGCTGCGCTTGCAGGCGCGCGACTGCCGCCGACAGTTCATCACTGCGCCCCGGCGCTTCGCCGAGCCAGAACGGAATGGTCGGCGGCATGCCCTGCGCATCCTCGACCCGCACTTTGCCGCTTTCTACCCGCAGGATGCGATACGAGGTATTGCCGAGCTGGAACACGTCGCCGGCGATACTTTCCACGGCGAAATCTTCGTTGACGCTGCCGATGTTCAAGCCCTGGGGTTCCAGCAGCACGCTGTAGTCGGCGTTGTCCGGGATGGTGCCGCCACTGGTCACGGCGGTCAGTTGCGCGCCACGCCGGCCACGCAAGGTGCGACTGACGGCATCGCGGTGCAGGTAGGCGCTGCGGATGCCTTGGCGGCCGTTGTAACCCTCGGCGAGCATGCTCAGCAGGGCCTGATAGTGTTTTTCATCGAGGTCGCGATACGGCCAGGCTCGGCGGAACATCGCCAGCAACGCGTCCTCCGACCATTCCTGGCTACTGACCTCGGCAATGATCTGCTGCGCCAGCACGTCCAGCGGCTTTTCCGGAATCTGCAGCGTATCGAGCTCGCCCCGGCGCACGCAGTCGAGCAGGGCGGCGCACTCGATCAGGTCGTCGCGGGTGGTGGCGAACAAACGCCCCTTGGGCGTGCCGCCGACCTGATGTCCGGAACGGCCAACCCTTTGCAGAAACGCAGCAATCGAACGCGGCGAACTGATCTGGCAGACCAGGTCGACTTCACCGATATCGATGCCCAGTTCAAGTGATGCCGTGGCGATCAGCACCTGCAGCTCGCCGCGCTTGAGCCGTTGTTCGGCGTCGAGGCGAAACTCCTTGGCCAGGCTGCCATGGTGCGCCGCCACGGCCTGCTTGCCGAGGCGTTCGCTCAGATGCCGGCTGAGGCGCTCGGCAAGGCGTCGGGTGTTGACGAAAATCAGCGTGGTGCGGTGCTCGCGGGCGAGTTTGGCGAGGCGCTCGTACACCAGTTCCCAGACATCGTTGGCCATTACTGCCGACAGCGGCACCGGCGGCACTTCGATGCCGAGGTCTCGTGGACGGGCGTGGCCTATGTCGACGATTTCGCAGGGGCGATCGTGACCGACCAGGAATTGCGCCACGGCTTCTACCGGCTTCTGCGTGGCGGACAGGCCGATGCGGGTCAGCGGTTCGGCGCAGAGTGCTTGCAAACGCTCGAGGCTCAAGGACAGATGACTGCCGCGCTTGCCGGCGGCCATGGCGTGGATTTCGTCAATGATCACCGTGCGCGTGGTGCCGAGCATCCTGCGCCCGGATTCTGAGCCGAGCAGCACGTACAGCGATTCCGGGGTGGTGACCAGAATGTGCGGCGCGGTCTTGCGCATGGCGGCGCGGTCTTTCTGCGGCGTGTCGCCAGTGCGTACGGCGGTGGTGATGGTCAGCTCCGGCAGGCCCATTTCGCGCAATTGCGCGGTAATGCCAGCGAGCGGATTCTGCAGGTTGATCTGAATGTCGTTGGACAGTGCCTTCAACGGCGAGACATAGACCACCAGGGTTTCGGCGGGCAAACCGTCAGGATGCTCAAGACCTCGGTGCACAAGCTCATCGAGCACAGCGAGGAACGCGGTCAGAGTCTTGCCCGAGCCGGTGGGCGCGGCGATCAGCGTCGACCGGCGCTGGCGGATCAACGGCCACGCACGGGCCTGAGCGGCGGTGACCGCCGGGAAAGTCTTGTTGAACCAGGCGCTGACGGCGGGGTGAAAGCCGGCCAGCGCACTGGTGGCGGGGAGGGGCAGATTCATGACTGAAGTTATGCGGGCGGGGGCGGGAAGATGCAAGTACCGTTCGGACGCCTTCGCGAGCAGGCTCGCTCCCACCTTGGAACCCGGTCCCCTGTGGGAGCGAGCCTGCTCGCGATAGCGCCAGTGAGGGCGATACAAATCCCCGCATCTACACTTTACGGATGACGGTTGCGCACTAAACCCGCAAAATGCAACGATTCCGGCAATTATCGACGACGGTTCCACGAGAACCGTCGCCAAAGCCATCGTTCCAATCAGACTGGGCCTGCTGACTCTATGCGAATGCGCCTTATGTTACTGGGCGGCGGAAATGCCCTTGGGCAGGCGCTGATTCGCCTCGGTGCGGAAGAAGACATCGGTTTCCTCGCCCCCCGCCCGCCCGAAAACGGCTGGGATGCCGCGAGCCTCACCCAACTGCTCGACGACACCCGTCCCGATGCGTTGATCAACCTCGCCTACTATTTCGACTGGTTCCAGGCCGAGAGCGTCAGCGAAAGCCGCATGAGCGGTCAGGAACGCGCCATCGAGCGGCTGGCCGAACTGTGCCAGCACCACAACATTGTCCTCGTGCAGCCGTCGAGCTATCGCGTGTTCGACGGCTCGCGGGCCACGGCCTACAGCGAAAAAGACGAACCGGTGCCGCTGGGCCTGCGCGGTCAGGCCTTATGGCGCATCGAGCAAAGCGTGCGCGCGACCTGCCCGCAACATGTGCTGCTGCGTTTCGGTTGGCTGCTCGACGACAGTCCGGACGGCACCCTCGGGCGCTTCCTCGCCCGTGCGGAACAACCCGAAGAGTTGCTGCTGGCCGATGATCGTCGCGGTAATCCGACTCCGGTCGATGACGCCGCGCGAGTGATCATCTCCGTGCTCAAGCAACTCGACTGCGCCGCGCCGCTGTGGGGCACTTACCATTACGCCGGCCACGAAGCGACCACACCGCTGGCGCTGGGCCAGGCGATTCTCACCGAAGCACGCAGCCTGCATCCGCTGGCGATCGAAGCACCGACCGCGCAGGCCCACGCCGCGCGCCCGGACGCCGCCGAAGAACCGCAACACGCGGTGCTGGCTTGCAAGAAAATTCTCCACACTTTCGGGATCAAGCCGCGCGCCTGGCGTGCCGCGCTCCCGGGTCTACTGGACAGGTTCTATCGACATGGCTGAAGGAACGGTTCTAATCACTGGCGGCGCCGGATTCATCGGCTCGCACCTGACCGATGCCTTGCTCGCCAAGGGCTATGCGGTACGCGTGCTTGACGATCTGTCGACCGGCAAGCGCAGCAACCTGCCGCTGGACAATCCCAAGGTTGAACTGGTGGTCGGCGATGTCGCTGATGCCGCTTTGGTCGCCCGCACCATGCAAGGCTGCAACGCTGTCGCGCATCTCGCGGCCGTGGCCTCGGTGCAGGCCTCGGTGGACGATCCGGTGAAAACCCACCAGAGCAATTTCATTGGCACCCTGAATGTCTGCGAAGCCATGCGCCTGGCCGGGGTCAAACGTGTGGTGTACGCCTCCAGCGCGGCGGTGTACGGCAACAATGGCGAGGGCGAGTCGATTGATGAAGACACGCCAAAAGCGCCGCTGACACCCTATGCCTCGGACAAACTGGCCGGTGAGCAGTACTTCGATTTCTACCGTCGCCAGCATGGCCTGGAACCGGCAATTTTTCGCTTCTTCAACATCTTCGGCCCACGCCAGGATCCGTCCTCGCCGTATTCCGGGGTGATCAGCATTTTCAGCGAGCGCGCCTCGAAGGGTTTGCCGATCACCGTGTTTGGCGATGGCGAGCAGACTCGCGATTTCCTCTATGTCGGTGATCTGGTCGATTTGCTGGTGCAGGCGCTGGAAAAGCCTGATGTACAGGAAGGCGCGGTCAATGTTGGCTGGAATCAGGCGATGAGCCTGAAGCAGATGCTCGAAGCATTGAAATCAGTGGTCGGTGAACTGCCGCCCGTGAGTTACGGGCCGGCGCGTTCGGGTGATATCCGCCATTCGCGAGCCGATAACCGACGCTTGCTGCAGCGCTTCGAAATGCCGCCGCAGACGCCGATGAGTGTGGGCTTGGCGCGCTTGCTCGGGCGCTCCTGAGAAGCCCCTCACCCTAGCCCTCTCCCAGGGGAGAGGGAACTGACTGAGGTGTTTGTGAGAAGTACGCCGACTTGCGATACCCAGTCGAACTCAGGTTTTGAACAACACACAAATCGGCTCCCTCTCCCCCGGGAGAGGGCTGGGGTGAGGGGCCCGGGCCTCCAACGCCCCACATGACTCAGCACCAAATGAAAAAGGCGCCTTTCAACAGGCGCCTTTTTCACGGCCGGAATATCGCTACTCCTGTGGCGAGGGAACATTGTCCCCCGATCGACTGCGTACGGTCTTCGTCAGGTCTGTGCCTGCCCGCCACCAAGCCTCATTCACCACCACGTGAACGTTCAGTAAAAAATCGGCTTAGAACTTATAGCCCAGACCGACCATGTAGATGAACGGATCGACATCCACATTCACCCGTGCGCGGGTGCCGGGGGCGACGGCGTTGTTCTCGACGGTCGCGCGGGTGTCGATATCGATGTAGCGCACCTGGGCGTTGAGCATGATGTTGTCGGTGATCATGTAGTCGGCGCCGACCTGCCAGGCCAGGCCCCAGGAGTTTTTCGCCTTGAAGTTGCTGAAACCGTTGGCGCTGGCTTCGCTGCCGACGTGTTCGTCGTAGATCCAGGTGTAGTTGATGCCACCACCCACATACGGCTGGAAGGCCGATTTCGAATCCAGCGGGTAGTAGACGACGCTGAGGGTCGGCGGCAGGTGTTTCAGGGTGCCGAGCTTGCCGTTGGCGGCGGGCAGGGCGGTGCCCTTGAGCTTGACGTCATGCTCGAACGGCGTGGCTGCCAGCAGTTCGATACCGATGTTGTTGGTGAGCATGTAGGCGAAGTTCAGGCCCAGTTGGGTGTCGCTGCTCATGGTCGCCTTGCCGCCCAGATTGGTGCCGCTCAGCGGACCCTGATCGACCTTGACGCTGGAGCTGTCGGCCTTCGGGTTGACGGTGATCGCACCGGCGCGCACAAGGATGTCACCGGCTTCGTGGGCGTGGGCGAGCGGGGCTGCGAGCGCGAGGGCAAACAGCGAGGCGCTGAGCAAGGACTTGTTCATGGGGGCTCCGAAAAGGACATAAAAATTCGATGTCCTAGGGTACGAAGCCGTCTGATACGGTGTTTTGACTCAGCTCAATGAAACAGTGAAGGGGCTGGGTTTCTGTGAAACCTTTGAAGGCCTATTCGCGAGCAGGCTCGCTCCCACCTTGGAATGTGATCACCTGTGGGAGCGAGCCTGCTCGCGAAGACGATAGACCAGCCAATACAAAACTACCGGGAATTACTCCGGCAGTTCATACGCATAAATCTTCTCCGCCTCCATCTGATACCCGGCATCGGCCAGCTCACTGCTCGAGGCTTTCACCTGCAACGGTCCTTCAACCCAGTACGGCTGATACAGCTCATCAAGCTTCACGCCCAGTTCGCTTTTCACATGGACGATCTGGTTCGACGGCGGTGGCGGTACGTGGATGCAGGCGCCGAAATACGGCACCAGCAAAAAGTCGGTAGTGCGCCCCTCTTCACTGACTTCCAGCGGCACGATGTAACCGGGCAGGCGAATGTTCTGTCCGTCGAGGCTCTTCACTACCGGCGCATTCGGCATGTCTTGCTTGGCCGCCGGCGCGGACTCGGCGGAGAGTGCGTCGCCCATCTTCGACAGGTCGTGCAGCGGGGTCATGTTGGGTACTTCCGGCGCGGCGTCCGGCGGGATCATTTCCGACCAGGTCAGGTCTTTCGGCGCCGCCGCCCACACGGGCAGGGCGACCAGCATCAGCAGCGCAAGCAGGGCGCGGGGCATGGTGAACATCCTCATAAACGGATCGACAGGCCATCGGCCAGGGATTGGCGATACGCGCGCCAGGCCGGCACGCTGCCCATCAGCAGCGCGGCCGCCAGAATGCCACCGAGCAGCGTCCATTCATACTCGCTCGGCCATGCCAGCGGCAGGTACAAACCGTAATTGGCCTGCACGTACCCTTGCGCAGCGGCGATGCCGATGTACAGCAGCGCCAGCCCGGCAATCACCCCGGTCAGCGCCAGGGCGAAAGCTTCCAGCACCAGCAGACTTGCGATGTGCCACGGCCGCGCGCCCACCGAACGCAGAATCGCCATCTCGCGGCGACGTTCGTTGAGGCTGGTGAGAATCGCCGTGAGCATGCCGATCAGCCCTGTCAGCACAACGAACAGCGAGACCACGAACAAGGCTTTCTCGGCCGTACTCATCAGGCTCCACAATTCCTGCAAGGCCACGCCCGGCAGGATCGCCAGCATCGGTTCGCCACGGTACTCGTTGATCTCGCGCTGCAAGGCAAAGGTGGAAATCTTGCTGTTGAGGCCGAGCATGAACGCGGTGATCGCTTGCGGGGTCAGGTCCATGTTGCGCGCCTGATCAGCGCTGATCCGCCCGTTGCCGCGCGCCGGCACACCGTTGTGCCAGTCGATGTGGATCGCCTCCATGCCGCCGAGGCTGATGTGCAACGTGCGGTCCACCGGGGTGCCGGTACGCTGGAGGATGCCGACCACGGTGAAGGGTTTGTCGTCGTGCTTGACCAGGCTGATCGCCGCCACGCCGTGGGCCAGTACCAGTTTGTCGCCGAGCTTGTAGTGCAGCGCTTCGGCGACTTCGGCACCGAGCACCACTTCGAAAGGATCGGTGGCAAACGCGCGACCGTCGGCCAATGCCAAGTGTTGCTGGCGCCCGTACTGGTAGTGCTGGAAATAGGCTTCGGTGGTGCCCATCACGCGATAGCCGCGATGGGAATCGCCCAGGGACATGGGGATTGCCCACTTCACTTTCGGGTTGTTGGCGAAGTGTTCAAAGCTGTCCCAGCGAATATTGTTGGTAGCGTTGCCGATGCGGAACACCGAATACAGCAGCAGGTTTACCGACCCCGAACGAGCACCGACGATCAGGTCAGTGCCGCTGATGGTGCTGGCGAAACTGGCCTTGGCTTCGGTGCGCACGCGCTCGACGGCGAGCAGCAGGCACACCGACAGGGCGATGGCGAAGGCGGTGAGCAATGCGGTGAAGCGGCGGTTGGCCAGGCTGGCCATGGCCAGACGAAACAGATACATCTCAGACCTCGGCGGACGTGGCGGCGCGATTGAGTTCGGCCAGAGACAGATGACGGTCGAACAGCGGCGCCAGGCTCTGGTCATGGCTGACGAACAACAGACTTGATCCGGCCTCGCGGCACTCGGCAAACAGCAGGCGAATGAAGTTCTCGCGGGCGTCGTAATCCAGTGCCGAGGTCGGTTCGTCGGCGATCACCAGTTCCGGTTGGCCGATCAATGCGCGGGCGGCAGCGACCCGTTGTTGCTGGCCGATCGACAAGGAGTCGGCGCGGCGGCTGAGGATGCTTTCGTCTTTCAGACCCAAGTGCGCGAGCAGGGTGGCGGCGGCCTGATCGACGCTGCCGTGGCGCTGTTTCGCCCGTTGCGCACGCAGTTTCGAGAAGTGACACGGCAACTCAACGTTCTCGCGCACCGAGAGAAACGGCAGCAGGTTGAATTGCTGGAAAATGTAACCGGTGTGATCGACGCGAAACGTATCGCGCTTGCCGGCAGAGAGCTCGGTCAGCTCCTGGCCGAGCAGGCGAATGCTGCCGCGACCGGGCTTCTGCACTCCGCCGAGCAGGCCGAGCAGAGTGGTCTTGCCGCTGCCGCTGGGGCCTTTGAGGAACAGGGTTTCGCCGGCTTCCAGACGAAACGCCGGGATCTCCAGCAGCGGCGGGTGACCGGGCCAGTTGAAGCCAAGGTCGGAAAGTTCGATGAGTGCTTGGGTCATGGCACCGATTTTCATGAAGTGAACACATAACCCTGTGGGAGCGAGCCTGCTCGCGAAAGCGCTGGGTCAGACACCCACATGTCAACTGACACGCCGCCTTCGCGAGCAGGCTCGCTCCCACAGGGGATTTCGGTGGATCCTAGAATTTCAGCGCAGCCGACTTGGCCGTCACTTCGGTACCTTGCTGGCCGGTCGCGCTGATCAGTTGTACCTGAATCTTCTGCGTCGCCGGGAAGGTCTTGAAGATGTTCGTCAGGTTCAGCGTGCTCAGCGCGCCCGGTGTGGCGCAGCTGAATTGGTAATGCGCATGGATTTCGCTGTGGTCGTGGTGATGCTCGTGACCGTCCTTGTCCGCTTCATCTTCGTCGTGATCATCGGCGTCCGGCTTGTCGCCGAACAGCGGGCTTTCCAATTCCTGGCTGACCACCTTGCAACCGGCCGCAGCGGGCAGACTGAACAGGGCCAATGGTTTTTCCAGCTGCGCCCGAGCGGCAGCGACTTTGGCCTTGTCGGCATCCGACGTGGCGGCGTGTTCAAAACCGACCAGATTCATCGCCGGGCTTTCCAGCTCCAGCTCCAGGGTCTGACCGTCGAGCGCGGCGTTCAGCCGACCCACGCCATGTTCGTGAGCGCCGAGGCTGCCGTGCTCATGATCGTGATCGTGCTCATCAACCGCATGGGCAGCGGCCAGCGGCAACAGGGCAAACGGCAAAGCGAGCAGCAAACGACGCATGGCGAACTCCGAGAAAAATGAAAACTTTGTTATGTAATCTTATAACGAAAGTGCGCAGAGTGTGCCCGTGCGCTTGAGATTGCGCAAGACATGGCTAAGCACCGCCCGGGATGAGTTCGCGGGCGGTGCTGGGATTGGATGTCATGCTTGCAGAATCAGAAGCCTGCGCCGGGATAGTCGAACCAATAGTGTCCCGAAAGAACATCGTTGATCAGATTTGCGTCGAGCACGCTCGGCGCATCGCGACTGAAACGCTGTCGCCAAGCCGGAAGCCACCAGTAGTTGATGGCTGTTCCGCGCGGAAATACCACCAGAGTCAGCACCTCCTTATCCATTTTGCCCTGCGTGTAGAGTTGATGACTGCGATCCATCAGGGCCATGTACTGGTCGATTGGCAGTCTGAACATAAGTGCCATGGTGAAGATTTTTTCACTCTGACTGAACGCCGGACTCTGCAGTACCCGCAATGCTTCGCAAGTGTGTGAATTCGGTTGACTCGCTATGCTCTGGCCTTCGGGGGTTGAAAGTATGTCGAAACGATCATCCATGTCTCGCCAGTCGGTCCGGTTATTGCGCTCAAAGTAATCACGAATAACAAGGGTCAGTGGACCTGCAGTTTCCCCGTCAGCGGGACAAGCCGAAAGATCGGCAGGCAACCAGATGCGCCATGCCACGATGAGCAAAAACGGAATTATGAGGAGGAGCGAATAAGGGCGTTTCATTGTGGCGTGCTGTGTTTATAGCGTCGGAAAATAGTGAAGTCATGGTCGCTGGGATTTGCATTACCGGTCGCATGGCGAAAACCTGCGTCGTTAACTTCAACTTTTTCCCACCCTGCAGAAATGCATACGCCCTTCGTTAGAACGAAGCCGACATGGCCGCTGGCGTCGGAATAATTCATTGCGTAAGCGCCGACGTCCCCGGGCAACGGCGTGCGCTCGACTTTCCAGCTATTGAGCAATCGTTGTCCATTCGCCCATTCACCCGCAAGCGGAGGACTAACCTTGGAGAAATATGGCAGGTATTTCGATTTGCCATGTTCAATCAACGCCACGTTGACCCCAATTGCGGTCAGCACGTCGTAGACGAACAGATTGCATTTATTTGTGTTTGGTGGAAATTCCACGCTCTGCCTGAGAGTAGGGTGTGGCAGCGACTTTTTGCTTTTATTCCCTGCCCACTGTGTTGATCCCCGGTGTGACAGCGCCTCCATCAGTATCCTGCGCGGCATGTCCTGAATGACGACTTTCACCGTTCGGGTTTCATTTGTACGTTTCACACCATATTCGACTTCGTAGAACGCGTCGTTCGAGACAGCGCCGCTGGTCGTTAGCGGGACTTTTACCCACGGTGATATCGCTACGATCGAAAGAGACTTCCCTGGATTCAACGTAGCAGTGTGCATACCTTTTTTTGTACCGGAGTTCCCCACAATCTGAACCGTCACTTCGTGGGTGTCTCGGGTATTGATCGACGGTAGTTCCTTGCCCGCGAGCGTTATAGCGATCTGGCCGTTTTTGGATATCAATGAATAAATGCGAGGCCTGTCATCGTTTTGAACGATGTTGTCATCTACGACCTGACCGTCGATAAGCAGCTGAAATTTTACGCCTGGCGGTGGCTGCATCAGAAAGTCTTTAAAGATGAGTTTGATTTCCGATTTCATGACAAATCCTGTGTCAGGGGCTCTTCATAGGCATAGAAAGTCCATTCGGAATCTTCCCCTACCAACAGGGTGTCGTAATCCGAAGCGTTTTTTACCGGGTGTTCGCAGCCTTCGCCTGTGAGGTTGCAAGTGCTGTCTTGTAAAACGGCAACCTTCGCCTTGTCCTTGATTTTGTAAGCCCAACCTGGCTTTTCCGTGTCATCAAGGCGTTCGATGATGACCTGCAAGTAGCGATAAGAGGTCAGGGCAGCAATCGGTGGCCCCATGTCAATTGGAGCGGGCCGGCCAATTCCTGCGAAACCACTGTGTTGCTGAGTGAGCAGCTTATTGGTCATAGGCGGACAACCGCAGGCGACGTAGTCACCCTCTAGCGCAGCTGGTCCGGCAGGTAAAATCAGCGTTCTTTCACCCACTGCTACGATGGGGCCTTTGCCAGGCCCACAGACCGGACAACTGGCGAGTTGTCCAATGGAAGCGATTATTCTTCCTTCGATATTGAGGTTCTCATTTCCTTCAAGTATCACGCCACCTGTAGAGGTCGGGCCTCCTTTAGAGGCCAGTTTTCGTCCTGAAGACATTGGGAATCCTTCCCGCAAAAAGAGATTAATTTAGCCGATTAACCGGGAATTACCAGATGTGTTTGGCGCCCTTTACTTGGCGTTGCACAAGTCCCGTGGGAGCATGCAGGTCAGAAAAATGCAGGAGCGAACTTGATGTTGCGGATACGCGGAACGGTCGGCGAGGTGCCGGTGGATTTGACGGTGGAGCTGGATGACAGCGATTGGGCGAGGCTCGGTTCGGCGCTAAGCGGGCAGGCGCCGATTGCGCAGTCTGAGGCAGTGGCGTCGGCCCCGGCGGCGAAGCCGGTGAATCAGGATGATGCGCTGTGGCAGGTGGCCAAAGACGTGTTGCGCAACGCCGGGCAACTTAGCGGGCCGGATCTGCTCGATCAGTTGGAGGCGCTCACCGGCAGTGCGGCAGCGGGCAAGCGTTTGCTCGTGCGTTTGCGCCACAGTGCCGATGTGAAAGTGGCGAGCGGCGGGGATACGCCGCTCTATAGCTGGATCGGGTGAGGCCTTAATACAGCGCCGCAAACACTTTGCGACGGTAAGCCGTCACCAACGGATGATCATTGCCCAGCAGCTCGAACACCTGCAGCAAGGTCTTGTGCGGCAAGCCTTCGCCGTAGCTGCGGTTGCGGATGAACAATTTGAGCAAGGCGTCCAGCGCCGCTTCGTATTGCTGGCGCGCCAGTTGCTGGATCGCCAGTTGGTACACCGCTTCATCGTCCTGTGGATTTTGCGCCAGGCGGCTTTTCAGGTCGGCGGCGTCCGGCAGGTCGCGGGCGAGGCCGAGGAACTGGATCTGCGCCTTGGCCCCGGCGAGTGCGGCTTTGTGCTCATCGCTCTTGACCGCGTCGAGCACGGTTTGCGCTTCGCCCAGCTCACCGCGCTCGGTCAGGCAGCGTGCGTAAAGGATCAGCGCTTTGGCGTTGGTATTGTCTTCATTGAGAATGGTCACCAGCACCGCTTCCGCCTCGGCGAAGTGGCCTTCGTCGAACATCGCCTGAGCCTGTTCGAACGGGTCGGCAGCGGCCGGTGGCGGCATCTGCACATGCGGTTCCAGCAGCGCGCGCACGGCGGATTCCGGTTGTGCCCCGGCAAAGCCGTCGACCGGCTGACCGTCCTTGAACAGCACCACGGTCGGCAGGCTGCGAATGCCAAAGCGGGCGACGATGTCCTGCTCGATGTCGCAGTTGACCTTGGCCAGCAGCAACTCGCCCTGATAGCTCTCGGCAATGCCCTGCAGCATCGGCATCAACGCCTTGCACGGCGCACACCATTCGGCCCAGAAATCCACCAGCACCGGTTTGTTGAAGGAGGCTTCGATCACCGACTGGTCGAAATCGGCAGTCGTGGCGTCGAAGATGTACGGCGTTTGCTGACTCATGGGGGATCTCGTCAAAGCGTGGATGGGCTCACTATAAAGCTTCGCGAGGGGCTGCTGAAAGCTGTAACACTGATCGTTCCCATGCTCCGCGTGGGAATGCCTCCGGTGACGCTCTGCGTTACGCCGTACGAAGGGACGCGGAGCGTCCCGGGCTGCATTCCCACGCAGAGCGTGGGAACGATCATGCGCGGGTGGCGTGGTAAAGGCTCACATGCCGAAACTCTTCCGGCTCGGCCAGATCCGGCAAGGTCATCGCCTCGAGCATTTCAATTCGCTCATACAACGGATGACGAAAATCCCGCACCCGTGAATCCGCCACCAGCGCTTCGCGTCCGCGAGTGAGAAACGCGTCGAGCAGCGGCAGGTTGGCCCGGTCATACAACACGTCCGCCACCAGAATCAGATCGAAGCGATCGGCCTCGGCAAAGAAATCCGTCGAGTAGCTCATCTGCACATCGTTGAGCTCGGCGTTCGCCTTGCACGCGGCGATCGCCAACGGATCGAGATCGCAGGCCACCACTTCCAGCGCCCCGGCCTTGACCGCTGCGATGCCGGCGATCCCGGAACCGGCGCCGAAATCCAGCACGCGCTTGCCGCGCACCCAGTCGGGAAACTGTGCCAGATAACGCGCCACGGCCAAGCCGCTGGCCCAGCAAAAGCTCCAATAGGGCGGTTCATGCAGGATGCGCTGGGTTTCTTCCTGGCTGAATTCGCGGGCCATGTTGTCGCCATCGATCAGCCACAGCTGCAAATCGGTGCCCGGCAACGCACAGGCTTTCAGTCTGGCGTCGCCGAGCAATTCCCCCAAGGCCTGTTGCAGGTCGAGCGGTGCTGTCATGGCGCTTTGACGAATTGCAGCTGGCCCAAAGCCTGAGTGGTCGGTTGAGTGATGGTCTGCGACGGCAGGTGCAGAATCAGTTGCCCGGACTGGCTGGCGCGACCGCGCAGCTCAACCCGTGCGCCGGCCGGAAATGCCTCGGGGTTGAAGCGCAGATGAAACGGCAGGATCTGGTTGTTGCCGATCAGGCTGGAACTGGCGAGCAATTGTTGCGGGCGGTCCTTTTCATCAATCACCAGCAGCGCCAATTCGACTTCGGCGCCGGTTGGCACGCCTTGCAGGGTGCCGCTCAATTCGCGCTGATGGGCTGGCAGCGGGCCGAGTTCGGCGGCCTCTTTGGCTTTTTTCTGCGCCTGTTGCGGCGCGGGGCCCGGCGTCGGCGGTTGCGGCTTGGGTGCGTCGCTGCCACAGGCCACCAGCAGGCTGAAAAGACTGAGCAGAACAAGCGGACGTAACGGCATTGGAGGCTCCGGCAGAATGAATTCCATGGATCAGACGATCATGCCGTTCTGTATACCGCAAAGCCTATGGCTTGTCTTGCCACGGGGATGCGCTACCATGGCCCTCCCATTTTTTGTTGCCAGCCACCATGCACTGTCCCTTCTGCGGTGCCAACGACACCAAGGTCATCGACTCGCGTCTGGTCGCCGAGGGCGAACAGGTGCGCCGCCGGCGTGAATGCCTGGCCTGCGGCGAACGTTTCACGACGTTCGAGACGGCCGAACTGGTGTTGCCGCGCCTGATCAAAACCGACGGCAGCCGCCAACCGTTCGACGAAGAAAAACTCCGCGCCGGCATGCAACGCGCGCTGGAGAAACGTCCGGTCAGCGTCGAGCGCCTCGAATCCTCTCTGGTCCATATCAAGCACAAGCTGCGCGCCACCGGCGAACGCGAGGTCAAATCCCTCGTGGTCGGCGAGCTGGTGATGGCCGAGCTGCAAAAGCTTGATGAAGTCGCCTATATCCGTTTTGCCTCGGTGTACAAGCGCTTCCAGGACCTCAATGAATTCCGCGAAGAGATCGACCGCCTCGCCCGCGAACCGGTGAAAGAATGACCACCGCCGCCGAGCAGGCGATCCTCGACGCGCATTTCATGGCCCGCGCGCTGGAACTGGCGCGCAAAGGCCACTACACCACCCATCCCAATCCGCGAGTCGGTTGCGTGGTGGTGCGTGACGGCCAGATTGTCGGCGAAGGCTGGCATGAGCGCGCCGGCGAACCCCATGCCGAAGTCCACGCCCTGCGCGCCGCTGGCGAGCAGGCCCGGGGCGCAACGGCTTATGTGACCCTCGAACCTTGCAGCCACCACGGGCGCACGCCGCCGTGTGCCGATGCCTTGGTGACCGCTGGCGTTGCCCGGGTCGTGGCGGCGATGCGTGATCCCAATCCGCAAGTCGCCGGGCGCGGTTTGCAGCGCCTGGCCGAGGCCGGTATCGCCACTGAAAGTGGTGTGCTGGAGGGCGAAGCACGCAAGCTCAATCAAGGTTTTCTGAAACGCATGGAGCATGGCTTGCCATTCGTGCGGGTCAAGCTGGCCATGAGCCTCGACGGTCGCACAGCGATGGAAAGCGGCGAGAGCCAATGGATCACCGGCCCGGCGGCGCGTTCAGCGGTACAGCGTTTGCGCGCTGAGGCGGCAGTAGTGCTGACCGGCGCCGACACGGTGCTGGCCGATGGCGCACGCTTGACCGTGCGCGCGGACGAACTCGGTCTGGACAGTGAGCAAACCGCGCTGGCCATGAGTCGCCCGCCATTGCGCGTGTTGATCGACGGCCGCCTGCGGGTGCCGCTGGATGCGCCGTTCTTCAAGGCCGGGCCGGCGCTGGTCGCCACCTGTGTCGCGGTCGAGGAGCAATATGCCAATGGCCCGGAATGCCTGATCGTGCCGGGTGACGACGGCCAGGTCGATCTGCATCAATTGCTCATCGAACTGGCCAGCCGTGGCACCAACGAGGTGCTGGTCGAGGCCGGGCCGCGTCTGGCCGGCGCCTTTGCGCAACTGGGGCTGGTCGACGAATTCGTAATCTTCATTGCCGGCAAATTCCTCGGCTCCACGGCGCGTCCGCTGCTCGACTGGCCGCTGGCGCAGATGAAAGATGCGCCGGAACTGAAAATCACTGAAATCCGAGCGGTGGGCGATGACTGGCGGGTCACTTCGATCCCTGTCCCTTCAGCCCGCGTATAATTCCCGGCCATTGCGTTAGCGCTGGCCTCGTTCTCAAGGAGAACCCCATGTTCACCGGCATCATCGAATCCATCGGCAGTATCCGCGCACTGACCCCAAAGGGCGGTGATGTGCGGGTGCACGTCGCAACCGGCAAGCTCGATCTGAGTGACGTCAAACTCGGCGACAGCATCGCGGTCAACGGCGTTTGCCTGACCGCCGTCGAGTTGCCGGGCGACGGCTTTGCCGCCGACGTCAGCCGCGAAACCCTCGATTGCACCGCCATGAATGACCTGAAAAGCGGCAGCCCGGTCAATCTGGAAAAAGCCCTGACCCCGACCACTCGCCTCGGCGGGCATCTGGTCAGCGGTCATGTCGATGGTGTTGGCGAAGTGGTATCGCGTAGCGACAATGCCCGCGCCGTGGAATTTCGCATCCGCGCGCCGAAGGAACTGGCCAAGTACATCGCCCACAAAGGCTCGATCACCGTCGACGGCACCAGCCTGACCGTGAACGAAGTCGATGGCGCCGAATTCATGCTGACGATCATTCCGCACACCCTCAGCGAAACCATCATGGCTTCATACAAGCCGGGCCGCCGGGTGAATCTGGAAGTCGACCTGCTGGCGCGTTATCTGGAGCGTCTGCTGCTGGGCGACAAGGCCGCCGAGAAGACCGCCGGCAGCACCATCACCGAAAGCTTTCTGGCCCAAAACGGCTACCTCAAATAATTCAAAAGAAGGGGGTGCCTTGTGGCGCTCAATAGCATCGAAGAACTGGTTGAAGACATCCGCCAAGGCAAGATGGTCATCCTCATGGATGACGAAGACCGCGAGAACGAAGGCGACCTGATCATGGCCGCCGAATGCTGCCAGGCCGAACACATCAACTTCATGGCCAAGCACGCCCGTGGCCTGATCTGCATGCCGATGAGCCGCGAGCGCTGCGAACTGTTGAAGCTGCCCCTGATGGCGCCGCGCAACGGTTCCGGTTTCGGCACCAAGTTCACCGTTTCGATCGAAGCTGCCGAAGGCGTGACCACCGGCATCTCCTCCGCTGACCGTGCGCGCACCGTGCAAGCGGCTGCCGCCAAAGACGCCAAGGCTGAAGATATCGTCAGCCCGGGCCACATTTTCCCGCTGATGGCCCAGGCCGGCGGCACCCTCGCTCGCGCCGGCCACACCGAAGCCGCTTGCGACCTGGCGCGCATGGCCGGTTTCGAGCCGAGCGGAGTGATCTGCGAAGTGATGAACGACGACGGCACCATGTCCCGTCGCGCTGAACTCGAAGCATTCGCCGCCGAACACAACATCAAGATCGGCACCATCGCCGACCTGATCCACTACCGGATGATCCACGAACGTACCGTTCAGCGGATTGCCGAGCAGCCGCTGGACAGCGAACTGGGCCAATTCAACCTGGTGACCTATCGTGATTCGGTGGAAGGCGACGTGCACATGGCCCTGACGCTGGGCACTGTCTGCGCTGAAGAACCGACGCTGGTTCGCGTGCACAACATGGACCCGCTGCGCGATCTGCTGATGGTCAAGCAACCGGGCCGCTGGAGCCTGCGCGCCGCCATGGCTGCGGTCGCCGAGGCTGGCAGCGGTGTGGTGCTGCTGCTCGGTCACCCGCTCGATGGCGACGTGCTGCTGGCGCATATCCGTGAAACCGGTGAGCAGGCAGCGCCGAAAAAACCGACCACCTACAGCATTGTCGGTGCCGGTTCGCAGATCCTGCGTGACCTCGGCGTGCGCAAAATGCGCTTGATGTCGGCACCAATGAAATTCAATGCGATATCCGGTTTCGATCTGGAAGTTGTAGAATACGTGCCCTCCGAATAATGACCGGCTGTTTCCGGACTCCGATTCGCGGCAAATAATCACTGAGGGACGCGTAGCAGACGCGTCCCGGCTCTTTAAGAGAACTGACGAATGACCCTGAAGACCATCGAAGGTACCTTCATCGCCCCCAAAGGCCGCTACGCTCTGGTAGTGGGCCGCTTCAACAGCTTCGTGGTTGAAAGCTTGGTCAGCGGTGCCGTTGATGCCCTGGTTCGCCACGGCGTGAGCGAAAGCGACATCACCATCATCCGCGCACCGGGCGCCTTCGAAATCCCGCTGGTTGCGCAGAAAGTTGCCCAGAAAGGCGAGTTCGCAGCCATCATCGCCCTTGGCGCGGTCATTCGTGGCGGTACTCCGCACTTCGAATACGTGGCTGGCGAGTGCACCAAAGGCCTGGCCCAGGTCTCCATGGAATTCGGCGTACCGGTCGCCTTCGGCGTGCTGACCGTCGACTCCATCGAGCAAGCCATCGAACGTTCCGGCACCAAGGCCGGTAACAAAGGTGCCGAAGCTGCCCTGTCCGCTCTGGAAATGGTCAGCCTGCTGGCGCAGTTGGAGGCCAAGTGATTAGCGACGAAAGCGATCGTTTCAACCCACGCGATCCGAAACCTGCGGATGCCGGCAAGCCGTCGAAGAGCGCCAAGCGTCGCGAAGCCCGTCAGCTCGCGACCCAGGCGCTGTACCAGTGGCACATGGCTCGGCAATCGCTGAACGAGATCGAAGCGCAGTTTCGCGTTGATAACGATTTCACCGATGTCGACGGTGCCTACTTCCGTGAAATCCTTCACGGGGTTCCGCAGTTCAAGACCGAAATCGACACTGCCTTGACGCCTTGCCTGGATCTGGCGATCGAAGAGCTCGACCCGGTTGAACTGGCGGTTCTGCGCCTGTCGACCTGGGAACTGCTCAAGCGCGTCGACGTGCCATACCGCGTTGTGATCAACGAAGGTATCGAGCTGGCCAAGGTGTTCGGTTCGACCGACGGCCACAAGTTCGTCAACGGCGTGCTCGACAAGCTGGCCCCGCGCCTGCGTGAAGCTGAAGTGAAGGCGTTCAAGCGCTGATCGGCGCTTGAATACTTTTTCTCGGCCATGGGCGAGTTTGAGCTGATCCGCAATTTCTTCGCCGCCGCGCCTTGTGCGCAGGGCGGCGAAGGCGTTGCTCTGGGGATCGGCGACGACTGCGCCTTGCTGGCGGTTCCCGCTGGGGAACAGTTGGCGGTTTCTACCGATACGCTGGTGGCCGGTGTGCATTTCGCCGACCCCTGCGATCCGTTTCTGCTCGGTCAGCGCTCGCTGGCCGTCGCGGTCAGTGACCTGGCCGCCATGGGCGCCGCGCCCGTTGCCTTTACCCTTGCCCTGACCTTGCCGACGGTGACTGCCGATTGGCTGCAAGCCTATGCCCGGGGTTTGAACCGCATGGCGCAAAGCTGCGGCGTCGCGCTGGTCGGCGGCGATACCACGCGCGGACCGTTGAGCCTGACGGTCACCGTGTTCGGCCGCGTACCCGCTGGCCAGGCCTTGACCCGCAGCGGTGCGCAGGCCGGTGATCTGCTCTGCGTCGGCGGCGAACTGGGCAATGCCGCCGGCGCCTTGCCGCTGGTATTGGCCCAACGTGATGCCGAAGCGCATATCGCCCAGCCGCTGCTCGAGCATTACTGGTCGCCGCAGCCGCAACTGGCCCTCGGTCAGGCGCTGCGCGGCAAGGCTACGGCGGCGCTGGACATCTCCGATGGCCTGCTCGCCGATTGCGGGCATATCGCGCTGGCGTCGAAGGTGCGACTTGAGATTGAACGCGAGCGTGTACCGTTGTCGGATGCTTTAGTCGCGTTTCTCGGTCAGCGCGGTGCCGAGCGCGCGGCATTGAGCGGTGGTGATGATTACGTACTGGCCTTCACCTTGCCGTCCGCCGAGTTGCCGGCACTGTTGGCCGACGGCTGGCCGATCCATGTGATCGGGCGAGTGCTGCCGGGCCAGGGCGTGCTGCTGCTGGACCGCGACGGGCACGACATCACTCCGCAGATTCGCGGCTACCAACATTTTCAGGAGACACCGTGACAGATCACCCGAAACAGGTCCCTGCCGAATTCGTGCCTCCCTCGGTCTGGCGCAATCCGTGGCATTTCCTCGCGTTCGGCTTCGGCTCCGGCACCTTGCCAAAAGCGCCGGGCACGTGGGGCTCGCTGGTGGCGCTGCCGTTCATTCCGCTGTGGCAGATGCTGCCCGACTGGGGTTACTGGCTGATGCTCGGCATCACCATGCTGTTCGGCTTCTGGCTGTGCGGCAAAGTCGCTGACGATTTGCGCGTGCACGACCACGAAGGCATCGTCTGGGACGAAATGGTCGGCATGTGGATCACCCTGTGGCTGGTGCCGGAAGGCTGGTACTGGTTGCTCGCGGGTTTTCTGGTGTTCCGCTTCTTCGATATTCTCAAGCCGTGGCCGATCCGCTGGATCGACAAGCATGTGCATGGCGGCGTCGGCATCATGCTCGACGACGTGCTGGCCGGTGTGTTCGCCTGGCTGGCGATGCAAGGGCTGGTCTGGGTATTCGCCTGATTCGACTCACGTGAGGAAACACGCAATGCTGCGACGCGGGTTGGCGCTGCTGCTTCTGGCTCTGCTGGGCACGTTCGCCCATGCGCAGGCCGCCGCGCCTGTGCCTGGGGTGATCCATCTGGCCAGCGAAGACTGGGAGGATTACACCGCCGCCGATGGTCACGGTCTGGCCTGGGACGTGTTGCGCAAAGTGTTCGAGCCGGCCGGGGTCAAGCTGGATATCCGCACGGTGCCGTACACCCGTTCGATCGGGCTGGTGCAGTTGAAGGAAGTCGACGCGCTGGTCGGCTCCTACCGCGACGAAGCCGAGCACGTGCTGTACCCGCAATCGAAGTTCGATTCTGATCACATCTACGCGCTGGGCCTGGCGAGCAGCCCGCCGCCGACCCAGGCGACCTTGGGCAAATATCGTCTGGCCTGGGTGCGCGGCTATCGCTACGAGAACTACTTGCCGAACATCCAGCGTTTCAACCAGATCGAACGACGTACCGGCATTCTGCTGATGCTCAAGCAGGGCCGGGCGGATTACTACATCGATGCGCTGACCGAGATTGAAGCGGTCGTGCGCGATGCCGCGGATCCAGCGCAGTATCGCTATTCGCATCTGGCTGAGTTGCCGCTATTTCTCGGTTTCGCCGATACCCCACAGGCTCGCGCGTTGAAGGCGCTGTATGACCGGCGCATGGCGGAGCTGGTCAAGAGCGGAGAGTTGAAGCCGGTCTTCGAGAAGTGGCAGCAGCCGTATCCGTTTGATCCAAAATGATCACAGTGTCCTGTGGGAGCGCATGGCAGCTGTCATCAAACTTTTTGATGGTTATGCCCGATAATTCAGCCTAAGCGTCCACAGGAACCTGCTGTTACAATGCCCGCCTGCGAATTTTCAGTCTTCTAGATCAGGAGCACATCGGTGCCTGTCGTCTTCGTCGCCGCTTCCAAGCTGCCAACGCCTTTTGCGCAATTCACCATGCACGGCTTTCTCGATGAGAGCACCGGGCGTGAGCACGTCGTGCTGAGCCTCGGTGAAATTGCCGATGGCGCCCCGGTACTCGGTCGCCTGCATTCCGAATGCCTGACCGGCGATGCCTTGTTCAGCCAGCGTTGCGACTGCGGCTCGCAATTAGAGGCAGCTTTGCAGGCGATTGCGCGCGAAGGCCGTGGCGTGCTGCTGTATCTGCGTCAGGAAGGGCGCGGCATCGGTCTGCTGAACAAGATCCGTGCCTACGAGTTGCAGGACGGCGGCGCTGACACCGTGGAAGCCAACGAGCGTCTGGGCTTTGCTGCCGATCAGCGCGACTACGCCATGTGCCTGCCGATGCTCGAACACCTGGGCGTGAAATCCCTGCGCTTGATGACCAACAACCCGCGCAAGGTCAAGGCGCTGACGGACATGGGCATCGTCGTCGCCGAGCGCGTGCCGCTGCACACCGGGCACAATCCGCACAACAAACTCTACCTGGCGACCAAGGCCAGCAAGCTCGACCACATGATGGGCAACGAGCATCAGGGCGAGGTCGACCGCGCGTGACCCGCGGCCAGGTGCGGCGGCGGTTGGCGGTGGCCTGGTGGCAATACCTGGCGCTGGCCCTGTTGCCGCTGTTCGTGCTCAACGCGCTGTTCGGTGAAGGGCAGGGCCTGTTGCCAGTGCTGGCAATGCCTTTGTTCATCGCCGGCGTCGCCTCGATGTTTGTCAGCCTCAAGTATTTCGCCCGCTACAAACACGCGTTGATCGCCACGCAAAAAGCCCTCGATACCGCCGATGAACCCGCCGCCTGGATTGCCCTTGCGGCGCGTCGGCGTGCGGCGTTGCTGGTGGCGTCTTTGCCGGCCTGGATCGGCGCACTGGCGGTATTCGTCGGCCTCGAAGCCGTGCCGTTGATGTTGCTGGCGCTGTCCACCGCCGTGCTGTTCTATCTCTATCGTATTCCGCGTCAACTCGGCTGATGCATCGCCTGTGGCTGGCGGTTCTGCTGCTCGCCCTGAGCAGCCCGGCGCTGGCCGCACTGCGTGTGGTCAGCCTCGCCCCCTCGCTGTCTGAAATCGTCGTTGAACTGGATTCCGCTGACCTGCTGGTCGGCGTACTGGATGCGGGCGAGCGGCCGGCGGTGATAGCGGATGTTCCATCAGTGGGCCGCTACGGCCAGCTCGACATGGAGCGCTTGCTCAGCCTGAAACCGGATTTGCTGCTGCTCTGGCCCGGCAGCGTCGGCGCGGGGCAGCGTGATCAGCTCAAGCGCCTGAACATTCCAACCTTCGTCGCCGAGCCGCATACGTTGATGCAACTCGCGGCGCAGATCGAAGCCATTGCCGAACAGCTCGGGCGTCCTGAACGCGGGGCGCAACGAGCGGCCGAATTGCGTAAACAACTGGATGACCTTCGTCAGCGTTATCGTCGTGATGTGCCGCTGCGGGTGTTTTATCAAGTATGGGACAAGCCGCTTTACACCGTGGGGGGCGGGCAGATCATCAGCGATGCGCTTGAGGTGTGCGGCGCGCGCAATGTCTTCGCCGAGCTGAATCTGCCGGCACCGCAGGTGAGTATCGAGGCGGTATTGCAGCGTGATCCGGAAGTGATTGTCGCCGGTGATCAGGCGCAACTTGGCGCGTGGAAGGCCTGGCCGCAGGTGGCAGCAGTCAGGCAGGGGAGACTGTTATTGGTCACTGACAAAGGTCTGGAAAGGCCCAGTGGTCAGATGATCAGTGCGACCGCCAAACTCTGCCAATTGATCGCGCCGGATCGGTAGACCGCATCGCCTGTATTCGCGAGCAGGCTCGCTCCCACACTGGATTTGCGTTGAAAACAAACTGTGTGGCCGCACTCAGTCTACTGTGGGAGCGAGCCTGCTCGCGAAGAGGCCTGCCAACCAACACAAATCTCAGTTCAGAGTTCAGGAGTCCAGGTGACCCCAAATATCCACGCCCGACCTTCCTCGCGATAGCCATACTGCGCGCCGTCATAGCTGTAGTTCGCCCGGCTGTAGCCCTTGTCCAGCAAGTTATCCACCTTCAGATCCAGCTTGATCTCACGGTTCAGCGCCCAACTGCTGCGCAGCCCGAGCGTGCCGTAGCCACCCAGCGACTGGGTGTTGTTCAAGTCGTCGTAACTGCCGCTGACCAATTGCCAACTGGCGCCGAGTCCCAAGCGATCAAACTGCCGATCCACATCCCAACTGGCCGTGCGCCGCGCCCGTCGCGCCAGCGTATGCCCGGTATCGCGATCTCGCGGATCAATGATTGCCACGCCAAGATTGCTCTGCCAGCCAAACAGCTCCTGCTTCAACGCTGCTTCAAAACCGTTGATGCGCGCTGACGCAACGTTCTGCGGGCGGGAGTTGCTGCCGAAGATGATCGCGTCTTCCAGGTCGGTACGGTAAATCGAGGCTTCCAGCCGCGCACTGTCGCTCAACTGGCTGCGCCATTGCAGTTCGTAGCTTTTCGAAGTTTCCGGTTTCAGGTCGGGATTGCTGAAATCCGGGTAGTACAGGTCGTTGAAGGTCGGCGCGCGGAACCCTTCGCTGTAGCTCAGCAGCACGTCGTTGTCCGGGTTCAGCGGTAGGGTGAAAGTGCCGCTCCAGGTGTTCTGGCTGCCGAACTGCTGGTTGTCGTCGTGGCGCAGGCCGATCTCGGTAGAGAAGCTGTCGGCCTGGTAGCGATGCTGGATGAACGCGGCGCGATTCCAGCGGCTGTCCTCGTCAAACGCAGTGCTGCTGTTGACCCGGTCTTCGTACCAGTCACCACCGAGGATAAGGCTGTTGCGCGCGTCCAGCGTCAGGTCGTTCTGCCAGTTCACCGAGTCGCGATAGGTGTTGAACACCGTTCGCTCGTCGCTGAGCTTGTCGAAGGTCTTTTCGCGGTTTTCGCTGTGGCCGAATTCAATGCGGGTTTTCCAGGTTTCGTTGACCCGCGCATCGACATAACTGCTGAGGCTGCTGACATTGAAATCACTGTATGGCTGCTGTTGCACCGACTCGAAAGTGTCCATGTCGAAGCGGCCGAACGGGTTGTCGAATTCGCTCCTGCCACGGTTATCCAGCAGATTGGCGCCGACTTCGACGTCATCGGTCAGCGCGTGGCTGAGGCTCAGGCTCAGGGATTTGTTGCGATAGGCGTCATGGTCGCTGTCGCTTGGATACGACTCGTGGGTACGGTCGAGCCCGGCCGTTTCGTCGAGGCTGGCGCCGAGGTTGAAGCGGGTTTTCTCGTCGCCGCCGGACAAGCCGAGGCTGCGTTCCCATGTCTGCTGACTGCCAAAGCCCAGATGCAGGCGTGGTTGCAAGCCTTGCTCGGTGCCGCGCCGGGTGAAGATCTGGATCACCCCGCCAATCGCGTCGCTGCCGTAGATCACCGAACGCGAACCGCGCAGCACTTCAACGCGCTCGATCTGCTCGATGTTCAGATGCTGCAGGTTGCTGTCGCCGGAAGTCGAGTTGCCGATGCGCTGGCCATCGACCAGCACCAGGCTCTGCGCCGATTGCGTGCCGCGAATGTAGATCCCCGGCAGACTTCCGCGCCCGCCGGTCTGCGCCACTTGCACGCCGGGCACGCGCCGCAGCAGATCGGGCACGTCGCTTGGTTGCAGGCGATCGATGTCTTCGCGGGTGAACACGGTGTTGGCGGCGCTGCTGTTGTTGCGCGCCTCGACCTGACGATTGGCGCTGATCAGCGTGTCCGGCAGCTTCAGCGCCTGATCGCGTTCGAATGTATCGCCAAGGGCGCTGGCGGTTGGCAGCAGGAGGAAGGGCAGGGCGAGGCGCGAGAGGTTCATGGACAGTCCAACGGGAGTTTCAGGTGTACACAAATCAAATGTGGGAGCGAGCCTGCTCGCGAAGGCGGTGTATCAGTCAGTTCGTCTTTGACTGACAGTCCGCTTTCGCGAGCAGGCTCGCTCCCACAAGGGTATTGCGTTTATTGGGCGAGCAATGCCAGGCGCTGGCGAATCGACGCTTCGATCCCGGCCTCATCCAGCCCGCACTCGGCAAGCATCTGCGCCGGTTTCGCATGCTCGACGTAAATGTCCGGCAAGCCCAGATGCAGCATCGACTTGAGGATGTTCTCGCGGGCGAGGAATTCGCTGACCGCGCCACCGGCGCCGCCCATGATTGCGTTCTCTTCGATGGTCACCAGCAACTCGTGCCTAGCGGCGATCTCGCGTACCAGCGCTTCATCCAGCGGTTTGACGAAACGCATGTCGACCACGGTGGCATCGAGTTTCTCGGCGACTTTCAAGGCTTCGCTCAGTTGCACGCCGAACACCAGCATGGCGACCTTGCTGCCCTGACGACGGACGATGCCCTTGCCGATTTCGATCGGTTCGAGATCTTTTTCGATGATTGCATTCGGCCCGCTGCCGCGTGGGTAACGCACCGCCGCCGGGCCGTTGTAGAGGTGGCCGGTGGTGAGCATCTTGCGCAGTTCGTTTTCATCGCTCGGGGTCATGATGACCATGCCCGGGATGCAGCGCAGGTACGACAGGTCGTAGCTGCCAGCGTGGGTCGGGCCGTCTTCGCCGACCAGGCCGGCACGGTCGATGGCGAACAGCACGTCGAGGTTCTGCACCGCGACATCGTGTACCAGTTGGTCGTAACCGCGTTGCAGGAATGTCGAATAGATCGCCACCACCGGTTTCGCGCCTTCGCAGGCCATGCCGGCAGCGAAAGTGACCGCATGCTGCTCGGCAATCGCCACGTCGAAATAACGCTCGGGGAAGCGCTCGCTGAACGCCACCAGATCCGAGCCTTCCTTCATTGCCGGGGTAATTCCGACCAGACGAGCGTCAGCCGCAGCCATGTCACACAGCCACTCGCCAAACACCGCCGAATACTTCGGCCCGCTGGCGGCTTTCGGCGCAGCAGCGGGGGCGTCCAGTGGTTCGAGTTTGGTGATGGCGTGGTAACCGATCGGGTCGACTTCCGCCGGGGCGAAGCCTTTGCCTTTCTTTGTGACGATGTGCAGGAACTGCGGGCCTTTGAGATCGCGCATGTTGCGCAGCGTGGCGATCAAGGTGGGCAGATCGTGGCCGTCGATCGGGCCGATGTAGTTCCAGCCCAGCTCTTCGAACAGGGTGCCGGGGACCAGCATGCCCTTGGCATATTCTTCGGTGCGACGGGCGATTTCCCAGGCGCCGGGCAGGCGCGAAAGGACTTTCTTGCTGCCCTCGCGCATGCTCGCGTAGGTGCGGCTGGACAGGATCTTCGCCAGATAATTCGACAACCCGCCGACGTTGCGCGAGATCGACATATCGTTGTCGTTGAGGATCACCAGCATGTTGGCGTTGACTTCCGGCGCATGGTTCAGCGCCTCGAAAGCCATGCCGGCCGTCAGCGCACCGTCGCCGATCACGGCGATGGCCTTGCGATCGCTGTCCTGCAGACGGGCGGCAATGGCCATGCCCAGC
This sequence comes from Pseudomonas sp. RG1, assembly GCF_025910115.1. Lineage (NCBI taxonomy): Bacteria > Pseudomonadati > Pseudomonadota > Gammaproteobacteria > Pseudomonadales > Pseudomonadaceae > Pseudomonas > Pseudomonas sp. RG1. The sequence continues at coordinate 58,915 of NZ_JAPCIK010000050.1, read as the reverse complement.
GCAGCGCTGATCGAGGTGCTGGAGTGGCCGACGCCGAAGGTGTCGTACTCGCTCTCGGAGCGGCGCGGGAACGCGGCAATGCCGTCCTTCTGACGCAGGCTGGCCATGCGCTCGCGGCGACCGGTGAGGATCTTGTGCGGATACGCCTGATGCCCGACGTCCCACAGCAGACGGTCGTCCGGGGTGTCGAAGACGTAATGCAGCGCGATGGTCAGCTCGATCACGCCCAGGCCGGCACCGAAATGCCCACCGGTCTGGCCGACCGTGTAGAGCAATTCCAGGCGCAACTCATCGGCCAGGGTTTCCAGCTCGGCTTCACCTAACCGGCGCAGGCCGTCCGGCGTGTTCGCGCGGTCTAGCAGGGGCGTGGTCGGGCGCTTGCGGGGAATCTCATGAAACGTCGTGGGCATCAGGCGAATCGTTATAGGTATAAAAGATGCGGCAGTTTACCTGATGCATCGCCCCCTGCCCACGCGTTGGTCTTTTTTGGCCGATACGCCGTCAGTTGCGTCGCTCGACGATATACCGCGCCAGCTCGCGCAACGGCTCGGCGGCCGCGTCAAACGGTCGCAGCGCCTGCAGAGCCTGATCGCGCAGTTCCAGAGCGTAGGCCTTGGCGGCGTCGAGGCCGAGCAGCGCCGGGTAGGTTGGCTTGTCGCGGGCAATGTCGGCGCCCTGCCGTTTGCCGAGGGTCGCGGTATCGCTTTCCACGTCGAGGATGTCGTCCTGCACCTGAAAGGCCAGGCCGATGGCCTGTGCATAAGTCTGCAACGCCTGAAGCTGATCAGGCTGGGCGCGGCCGCTGGCCAGGGCACCAAGCTTGACGCTGACCTCAATCAGCGCGCCGGTCTTGTGCCGGTGCATCTGCTCGAGGGCCGTTTGATCGAGCTTGAGACCGACCGAACCGAGATCGATGGCTTGGCCGCCGACCATGCCCGCCGGACCGGCTGCATGGGCCAGCGCCGTGACCATCTGCAGACGGATGTCGCTGCTGCAATCGCTCAGGCGCGGATCGAGCAGGGCGCTGAAGGCCAGGCTCTGCAAGCCGTCACCGGCGAGGATCGCGCAGGCTTCGTCGAATTTCTTGTGGGTCGTCGGCTGGCCGCGACGCAGATCGTCATCGTCCATCGCCGGCAAATCGTCGTGCACCAGCGAGTAGGCGTGGATCAACTCGACCGCACACGCCGCGCCGCTGGCCTGTTCAGCCTTTGCGCCGAGGGCTTCGCACGCCGCGTAAGCCAGCAACGGGCGCACGCGCTTGCCGCCGTTCATCACGCTGTAGCGCATCGCTTCGTAGAGCCGCGCCAGTTCCGGCAGCGGCGCGTTGAACAGCGTTTCCAGCGCCGCGTTGACCCGGGCCTGACTGCTCGCCGAATACGCCGCGATCATTCTGGCTCATCCGCGTCGAAGGGTTCCTCGGCGAGCTCGCCATCGCGCTCCAGCAGCACCTGCACTTTCTGCTCGGCCTGGGCCAGCGCTGCCTGGCAGTCACGGGTCAGACCGATGCCCTGCTCGAAAGCGGTCAGCGAGTCTTCCAGCGACAATTCACCGTTCTCCAGACGCTCGACCAGTGTTTGCAGGTCGGCGAGGGATTGTTCGAAATCCAGTGCAGCTTTTTTGCGGGCCATGGCGGCAAATTCCGGTAGACGTTAAACCGGCGCGACACTAGCAGATAGGGGGGGTATGGGCAAATGAGCGGGCCGTCGCCAAGCCTCTCCATAACGGTCGGCGATTCAATCCGGATAGTTGATTTTGTAACGCGTACTGCGTCCGCCGCCCGGCAGGCGTTGCAGGCAGCCCTTGTCCAGCAACTCCGCCAGATGCCGCGTCGCGGTGGCTTTGGAAACTTTCGCAACCGCTTGATATTGCCCTGCGCTGAGGCCCTGTTCGAAACCGCGCTCACCGCCATCGAGCAAGCGATTGAGCACTTTGATCTGCTCCGCTGAAAGGTCGGATTCGCGGTGCGCCTGCCAGAAGCGAGTCTTGCCCAACACCGAATCTATCCGGGTGATGGCTTGCTGCAGGCTGCGCAGCAGTGTCTGCAAAAACCAGGTCAGCCATTCGGTGATATCGAGCGTGGCCTTTTGGCTCGACTCCAGAATCCGGTAATAACCGGCGCGATGCTCGAGAATGCTTGCGGACATCGCGTAGAAGCGGATCGCCTGCGCTTCGCCTTGAGCCAGCGCCAGATCGGTGATGGTGCGGGTCAGACGACCGTTGCCATCGTCGAAAGGGTGCAGAGTGACAAACCAGAAATGCGCGATGCCAGCGCGTAACAGCGGATCCAGCGAAACCTGATCGCGGCTGGCTTCGAACCAGCTCAAGAAACGCTCAATTTGCTGTTCCAGCCCTAGGCGCGGTGGCGCCTCAGAGTGAACCGTTGGTCGGTCGAGTCGTCCGGACACCACCTGCATCGGTTCGTCGCCGCGCAAGGTACCGACGAGTATTGGCCGCGCGCTGAACATCGCTTCCTCGGCGGGGAAAAGCCAGGTGTGCCATTCCAGCAATCGGGCCAGGGTCAGCGGCTCGTCGAAGCCATGGGTGGCATCGAGCATCAATTGCGCCAAGCCCTCGCTACGCTGGCTGACGCTATCGCGATCAACCCATTCCAGACCCAGGCGCCGGGCCAGAGAAGAGCGCACGGAGCCGACATTCAGTTGCTCACCTTCGATGGCGGAGGAGGTGACGATGTTCTGAAGCAACGCATCAAGCTCGCTCTGTGCGCTCATCGAATCGCCCACTGAGCCGGCCATTCCCAAGAGTCGGCCCTGCGTCTGCACGCACTCGCGCAGCAGCGGGGCGAGGCGCTCGGCTTGCCAGTTGAAGTCGGGCCAATCGGGTTGTTGCCAGATCCAGTGCGCGGTCATTGATCACCTGTCATAGAAGCGTGAGCCGAATAAAAACGCTATTCGGCTCATTTGGTGAGCCGAATATGCCGGCTATTCGGCTCATCGTCTACCCGGATGGCGCGATTCCTACAGCAATCACACATGTATCCGATTGTTAAAAAACTGCCGAATCGCTACTCTTCGCCGCTTCTACGGCCCCGACAGTTGCGGGGCATTCAGACGAAACGCAGTTCACCGCTGTGAAGTACCGAGGATCGGGTGCAAGGTTTCGTTCAAGGCATGGCAGGAGGCGTCACATGCGTTCATTTCTTTTGCTGCTGATCGGCCTCGCCTGCGCGCCTGCGCTGTGGGCCGCGCCGACTGCGCAGTTGTCCGAGCCGGTCGGCGGCTGGCGTTATCACGGCCTGCTCGATCGTTCGGAAAATCCGCAGGTCGCCTACCCGACACCGCCGATCGATCGCGGCATTCAGCGCAATCGCACGATGATCCAGGGCCAGCTCAAAGCCCTCGGCCACATGCGTCCGCCGCACAGCCTCGCCGTCAACGGCAATCCATTGAATCTGTACACCGATGATCAGGGACGTTTTGCCCGGCCCTACGCATTTGGCGCCGGTTCCAACAGCGTCGAAGTGATCAGCGCCGAGGGCCAGTCGCTCAAGCGCGTGCAATTTTATGAAGCAAATAATCTGCGCACGCCGGCGAAGATTCGTCTTGTCTTGGGATGGGACGACCCGAAAGCCGAGCTGGATCTGCATATTGTCACCCCCGACGGTCAGCATGCCTTTTGGGCACGGCCGGCGCTGAGCAATGGCGGCGGCCTCGACCCGGATGGTGTCGACGGCCCCGGCCCGGAAATGTTCACCATGACCGCGCCGCTGCACGGCACGTATCTGGTCTACGTCAACTATTGGGGCAACTACGGCGATGGTGGCTATAACTTCGAGGAAACCAGTAATCAGAACGAGGTGATCACCTCGCAGATCACCCTGGTGCTCAACGAAAACACCGTCGACGAAAAACGCGAAACCTTCATCGTGCCCCTGCGGGCGATCGGTGATTTGTTGCTGGTCAAGACTTTCAACTATTAAGCATCCCGCCACGGATGAACTCGGATGTTGTGAACATGAGCGATAACACTGTGACTCCAGCTGCCGCGACACCGGCGGCCAAACCTTCGCGGCGCTGGCCGCTGGTATTGCTCGGCCTGTGCCTGGTGGCCGGTGTGGCGGGCGGTTTCGGCTGGCTGCTGCTCAAGCCCAAAGCGCCGCCGGCGACACTTGCCAGTGACAAGCTCGGCCTCGGCCGTCCGGATGCCTTGCTCGAAACCCGTTCACTGAGCCAGTTGCCCAAGGACCTGCTGACGGTGCCGTTTCTCAAGGCCACGCTCACCGAGGATTTCGTCTTCTATTACGAAACTCACGCCGACCGCCTCGGCCTGATCGGCAGCCTGCGGCGGATCATCTACGAGCATGACCTCAAATTGCAGGACAGCCTGATCGAGCAGCTTTTTGATCAACCGGCCGATGTCGCGCTGTGGCGTGGCGCCGATGGTCGTTTGAAGGATTTTCTCTTGGTGATGGATCGCGGCGGCTTGGCCAAGCTGCTCGAGCCGTTGGCGAAAGTGGCGCTGGATGACACTCAGCTCAGCATCTTCGGCACCCTCAAAGTCGGCGGCGATGACGTGCCGCTGTATCAACTCAGCTACAACGCCAGCAAATCACTGCTGTTCGCGTCGCGCGGCGACAAACTGGTGGTGTTGTCCAATCCAGCCAAGTACTACGACCCCGAGAGCGGCGTCTCGGAAGAGTCGGGCCGCGTTTCCGCGCAAGCGCTGGCGGCGTTGCTCAACGGTGAAAAACTCTTCCCCGAAGCGTTCGGCTTGCCAGCGAAAAGTCCGGAAACCAAGCAGCGTCTGTCGGTCAATTCCAGCGTGCTCGCCATGGGCTATCAGCGCTTCATCCCGAATTTCGCCGGCCTGCGTTTCGACATGGACGACAAGGGCTGGCACAGCTATCTGGCCATGGATGAACTGGAAAACCAGCCGGACTTCGATTTCAAACCGGTCTGGCAGGCGATGCCGTTGGGGGCGAGCGCTTGCGTGACCCTGCCGGTGGCGGCCGAGCCGCAGAAACCGATATTGATCAAACTCGGTGCCGATGAAGCTGTTGCGCAAACGCTGACCGAACACGTCGCTGGCGCGGCCGGCTTGTGCTGGTACGCCGATTCGCGGTTGTACACACCGCTGCTGGTCGCCAGCCTCAAAGACGAGGACAGCAGCAAGCTTGACGGTGATCTGGGCAAACTGTTCGGCTCGATGGTCGGCGCGTTCGAAGCCAATGTCGCCGAAAGCGTATTCCCGGTGATCGACAAGCAGGAAAGCCAGAGCCACGTCTGGCAGCGTCAGGTCAGTTCCAGTTTCGGTCCGTACGCGGCGAAGACCGCTGAAAACCCGGAGGCGATTTCCGGCAAGGCGTTCATGAAAGTCAGCCTCGCCCGTCACGGCTCGACGCTGCTGTTCTCCCTCGACGACAAACTCGTCGACAAAGCCCTCGGCACCCTCGACAAGCGCTTCCCGCCGATGGCCGACGTTTTGCCAAAAGATGTACTGATGCCGATCTACTTCGGCCCGGATGCGATGGCGCAACTGATGCAGCGCGAAACCCTCGACAGCCTGCCGCAGGACATGGAACCGGTGTTTTATAACGCTGCGCAAACCTACCTGATGCCGAAACTGCGCACCCTTGGCGGCTACGGCAAATATGCCCTGACCCTGCCTGAAGGCAGCGAGCCTGACGGCCACTGGCAATGGCTGCCGCTGGAATGGAAAGCGCTGTGAGCGCACTGATCCGCAGCCTCGGCTTGCTCGCGTTGTTGCTGAGCGCAGGCGCCCGAGCAGTTGAAGCGCCAGCGCTCGATCCGGCGCAATCCCAGGTATTCCGCGCCTGGTTTGTGCGTATTGCTCAAGAGCAATTGAGCCAAGGCCCGAGCCCGCGCTGGTATCAGCAGGACTGCGCCGGGCTGGTGCGCTTTGCCGCCAACGAAGCGCTGAAAGTCCATGACGACAAATGGCTGCGCAGCAATGGTCTGTCCAATCGCTATCTGCCGCCGGAACTGGCGCTGAGCGACGCGCAACGCAAGCTCGCGCAACAGTGGCAGCAGGGCGGCGGCAAGGTCGGGCCGTACGTCAACGCGATAAAACTGATTCAGTTCAACAGCCATCTGGTCGGCCGCGATGTGTCGCAGGCGCGGCCCGGTGACCTGATGTTTTTCGATCAGGGCGACGACCAGCACCTGATGATCTGGATGGGCCGCTACATCGCCTATCACACCGGCACCACCACCCCCACTGACAACGGCATGCGTTCGGCAAGCCTGCAGCAACTCATGACATGGAAGGACACCCGATGGATACCCGACGCAGCCAACCCCAACTTCATCGGCGTCTATCGACTGAACTTTCTCTCCCAATGACCGGTGCCCGCATGTTGCGTATCTGTTCGCGAATTTCTTTGCTGTTGGCGTTGTTGCTGCCGTTTTCCTGCGTCAACGCCGAAGACTCGGTGGAGCCGAGCAATTACACGCCGGTGGCCGGTGAGAGTTTTTTCTTGCTCGCCGATAGCAGTTTTGCCAGCGACGAGCCGGCGATGGTCCGCCTCGAAGCCCCGGGTCGTGACTACCGGCGCTTTCGCATGGAACCGTACGGCGGCGCCGACATTCGCGTGTATCGCATCGACAAGCCGCTGGATTTCCTCAAGCGCCAGAAGAACCTGCATCGCGTCGTCAGCGACGGCCAGTTCAAGGGCGAAGGTCTGTCCAACACCCTCGCCTATCTGTGGGACAACTGGTATCGCAAATCCCGGCGGGTGATGCAGCGTGCGTTCTCCTACGAGTCGCGCAAGCAGGTCACCGAAGAAGTGCCGGAGCTGAAAATGGGCGAGGCCATGGCCGCGCCGACGCCATACGACGCGCAGCCGCAATTCGCGCTGATCCCGGGTTTGCCGGTGGTCAGCCAGTTCCGTTATCCGCTGTGGCAGGCCAAGCCTATCCAGCCGCCGGCCGGGGTCAATCTAGCCGGCTCGTCCAGCGACTTCGTCAGCGTCGCGCCGGGCAACGTCTACATCCCGCTGGGTAACCTGAAGCCGGGGCTGTATCTGGTTGAAGCGCTGATCGGCAAGTACCGCGCGACCACCATGGTTTTCGTCTCCAACACCGTCGCGGTGAGCAAAATTGCCGGTGATGAACTGCTGGTCTGGGCCGCGCGCAAGCACGAAGGCAGCTCGGTGCCGAAGGTCAATGTGCTGTGGACCGATGGCCTCGGCGTGATGAGCAGCGGCGCTACCGATGCCGACGGTTTGCTGCGCCTGAAACACGTCAGTCCGGAGCGCTCGTTCGTCATCGGCGAGGACGAAGAGGGCGGCGTGTTCGTCTCGGAAAACTTCTACTACGACAGCGAAATCTACGACACCAAACTTTACGCCTTCACCGACCGGCCGCTGTATCGTCCGGGCGATTGGGTGTCGTTGAAAATCGTCGGTCGCGAGTTCAAGAATGCCCGTGATTCGGTGCTGCCGGGCGCGGCGGATGTCAGTGTCAGCGTGCTTGATGCCACGGGGACCGAACTGCAAACCCTCGATCTGAAACTGGATTCCAAGGCCGGTACCCAGGGCCGTTTCCAGTTGCCGGATAACGCCGTGGCCGGTGGTTACGAGATCCGTTTCAACTACAAGGATCAGGCCTACAGCAGTGCTTTCCGCGTTGCCGAATACATCAAGCCGCACTTCGAGATCTCGCTGAATCTGGCCAAGCAGGATTACCGCACCGGTGAGCCGGTGAAAGGCAGCCTGGTGCTGCTCTACCCCGACGGCAAACCGGTGGCCAATGCCAAATTGAGCCTGAGCCTGCGTGCCCAGCAACTGTCCATGGTCGACAACGAGCTGCAATACCTCGGGCAATTTCCGGTGGAACTGACCAGCACCGAACTGACTACCGACAGTAAAGGCAACGCGACACTGGATCTGCCAGCGGCGGAAAAACCGAGCCGCTACATGCTCACCGTGTTCGCCAGCGACGGCGCGGCGTATCGGGTCAAGACCACCAAGGAAATCCTCATCGACCGTGGCGCGGCGAGCTTCCGCTTGAGCGCGCCGCAGCGGTTCAGCGCGGTCGGCGACAAGGTTGTCTTCAGCTTCGCGAATGAGGGTGGCACCGAACAGAGCAAAGCCGTAACGCCGAGCAGCTACGCCTGGGTGCGCCTGGAAGATCAGAGCACCGGCGAAGGCAAACTCGCCGCAACGGACAAAGGCTTCAGCCTCGCCTTCGAACGTCCGGGCACCTACAACCTGACGCTGAAGGATCAACACGGTCGCGTCCTCGGCGCCACCGGCCATTCGGTCACCGGCGACGGTGTGAAAGCGGTGCCGGGTACCGTGGAAATCGTCCTCGACAAGCCCGAGTACAAGGCGGGCGAAGAAGCGCTGGCGCTGATCACCTTCCCTGAGCCGGTCAGCGATGCATTGCTGTCGCTGGAGCGCGACAAGGTCGAGGCCACTGCGCTGCTGGCCAAGGGCGCTGACTGGTTGACGCTGGAAAAACTCAGCGACACTCAGTACCGCGCGCGCATTGCGGTGAAAGACAACTTCGCGCCGAACCTGACCTTCTCCGTGCTCTACACCAAGGGCGGTCAGTACAGCTTCCAGAACGCCGGGATCAAAGTGGTCGCGCCGCAAATCGACGTGGCAATCAGCACCGACAAAGCGGTGTATCTGCCGGGCGATACGGTCACGGTCGACCTGACCACTCAGTTCGCCGGCAAAGCGGTTCCGGCGCATCTGACGGTCAGCGTGGTCGACGAAATGGTCTACGCGCTGCAACCGGAAGTCGCGCCGACCATCGACCAGTTCTTCTATCACCCACGGCGCAACAACGTGCGCACCAGTGCCAGCCTGTCGTTCATCAGCTACGACGTGGCCTTGCCGGGCAGCCCCGGCGCACCGGGCAAGGCCAATCGCAGCGAGCGCGGCGTGAAAGTGCTTGAGCGTCCGCGCCGTGAAGACGTCGACACCGCTGCATGGCAGCCGGAGTTGTTGACTGGCGCCGACGGCAAAACCCGCTTCACCTTCAAGATGCCGGACTCGCTGACCCGCTGGCGCATCACCGCGCGGGCGATTGCCGATGACGGTCAGGTCGGGCAGAAGAAGCAGTTTGTCCGTTCGGAAAAACCGCTGTACCTGAAGTGGAGCGGGCCGAGCAGATTCCGCAAGGGCGATCAGCCGCAACTGGGCGTGTTTGCGTTCAGTCAGGCGGAGAAACCGGTCAAGGCGGAACTGGTGACTCACTATGCCGGTACCGAACAACGTCTGCCGGTGACTTTGAACAGCGGCATCAATTACCTGCCACTGCCGGCGTTCGCTTTGGCCTCTGGCGAGTGGACGGCGGAGCTGGTGCAGGATGGCAAAGTCGCCGATGCCCTGGCTGTGCGCTTGAGTGCCACCGGTGAAGGCTGGCAGGTCACCCAGACCCAAAGCCTCGACGTGGTCAGCGGCGATACGCCGTTGAGTTTGCCGGCGGATGCCACGGATATCCGCCTGCGTCTGGATGACAGTCCGCAAGCGCTGTTCCGTTCCGCCCTCGATGATCTGCTGAGCTACCCGTGCGGCGGCGTCGAGCAGACGGCCAGTCGCTTGCTGCCGCTAAGCATCGCCTATCCATCGCTGGCTTCGAACCCGCAGATTCGCGATCGCTTGCGCCTGATCATGCAGAACAGTCGTCTGCGCCTGGTGCAAATGGCCGGGCCGTCGGCGAGCTTTACTTGGTGGGGCTACGACGGCGAGCCCGATGCCTTTCTCACCGCCTATGCCTATTTCGCCGACTGGAATGCCAGCCGCGTACTCGACCTGACCCTGCCGCCGGAGCACTGGCAGCGGGTGCTGGAGGTTTATGCCAAGCAAGCGCCGAATACGCCATTGCTGCAACGGGCGCTGATTCTGTCGTTCGCCAAACAGATGCAGCTGCCAGTGAACACGCTGCTCAGCGGTTTGATCGACGATCTGGCCAAGGCCGGTGAAGGCGCTGCCGAAACCTTGCTCGACGACGGCCAGGACAGTCTGGTGATGAACGACCCGGATTCGGCACTTGGTCTGGCGACGGCACGGGTACTCACTGCATCGTTGGCCTCGCAGGTGAAAGTTGCTTTGCCGGAGGCATTCAATCGTCAACTGGGCGCAGCGCAACAACGTCTGGCGGTCAGCTCGCAGCCCTTCGTCGAAGCACTGAACCTGTCGCTGCAACCGTTTGATCAGGCCCGTGCGACGGCGTTGTTGCAACGCCTGTTGCCGCAGCAATCGACGCTGGAACGTGCACTGGCGCTGACCTGGCTGCAACGCAGCATCGCTCAGGCTTCGCCGACCATCGCGCTGATGCCGGGTGAGGGCTGGAAGAAAAACTACGGCGCCAGCGGCGAGATGTACTGGACATGGCAAGGTGCGACGCCGCTGCCGAGCGTGCTGAGCGTGTCCGGCACGCAAGAGCGGCCGCTGCGTGCGGCGCTGAGCTTCCAGACTCAACAGCCGCAGGGCGATCCGATGGCCGTGACCATCACCCGGCGCCTGTCGCGGCTGGTGCCGGGCGACGAAGCGTTCACCTTCAAACTCGAGCCGGTCGGCACTAAACCGTTGTCCAGCGACAGCCTGTACCTGGACGAGGTGATCCTCACCAGCAAGGCAGCGAAACCGCTGCGCTACGGCATGCTTGAAGTGCCGCTGCCACCGGGCGCGGATGTCGAGCGCACGACGTGGGGCATCAAGTTGCAGGGCAAGGACGGCACCGAACCGACCGCGCTGGAGAAGGCGCGTTTCGAACCGGGTCAGTTGGCTTACGCGGTGCCGGTCGATGCATTGAGCGGTGAGTTGCGCCTGCGTCATCTGGTGCGCTTCTCGCAGAAGGGCCAGTTCAACCTGCCACCGGTACGCTTCAAGCAGGTGTATGCGCCGCAGCTTCAGGCCCAGGAGGCGAAAGCCGCCCTCGGTCAGGTCACGGTCAACTGACATGCGCCGGCCGCTGTTGTGGCTGCTGATGTGCGTGATGCCTGCGCTGGCGACAGCGCAGGACGAGCCGTTGCGCGTGGCCTATCAGGGCGAGTTGTTGTCGTTGAGTCAGACACAACTGATCAAGCGCGAACCGTTGCCAGCGTCGCTGGATGCGCCGCTGGGCAGTCTGTGGAAGTTGTTCGTCTACGCGTGGCTGGTGGATACCGGTGCACGGGAACCGGCTTATGAATGTCGCGGGCAGTCCAAAGAAGAAGTTTATTGCTGCTCTGCGGGCGGCAAGATCGAGCGGGATCAGGCACTGGTGAAGTCCTGCGGTCTGTATTTCGAACCGGCGCGGTTGGGCATTGCAGCTACGGATTGGCGAGCGTATTGGCAGGCGCGGCAAGCGCCGACGTGGTTGCTGGATTTGCCAGCCGTGCAACCGGCAACAAGGGTTTCGGTTGCCGAGTTATTGAGCGTTCTGGCGTTGCTGCCAGCGCAGGAACAGATGCGCCGCGTGCTGCTCGATGTCGTGCTGAACGCGGCGGACGGCAATGTTGTCGGCGAGTTGGGCGGACGCCTGCGGGTGAAGACCTGGAGCTGGCTCGGCGACCAGGATGCACAATCGCGGCAAGGTGGATTCGCCGGCTGGAGCGCCGACGGCGCACCGATCTGGGCGGGTGGGCGCGGTACCAGTCAAATGGTTCTGCGTCACTACGGTCAGGCGCTGGCCAGCGTGTTGCCGACGGCGTGGCCAGCGGACACGGGGCGTTGCGTGGAAGTCAGGCTGTTTTCGAAATATCCGGTTTCCAAGGTTTTGTCAGGTGACCGTGTCGCCACGTCCGGGCCATTGCGCGGCGACTACCGCGTCGAATTCGCCAACGGCAATGCGCTGGACATCCACAGCGATGGCGAGCTTTTTCTGCTCAACGACAAACTCGTCGCAAGACTTGATCGCGAAGAATATGTCGCTCGCGTTCTCGAACGCGAAGCCAAACCGCAACCCGCCGAAGCCGCCAAGGCGCTGGCCGTAGCGATCCGCACTTATCTGCTGCAAAACGCCACACGCAACGGCGATTGTCTGAGCATCGACGACAGCAGCAATCGCCAGCGCGTCGCCCCGCGTCCAGCCTCGGCCGAGTCACGCAACATCGCGGCGTGGACGGCGGACCTGGTACTGGCCGGCAGCACCGTCACCTATCACTCCGACCAGCCCGGCCCGGACAAACTCGCCTGGCAGCAAGCCGTCGAGCAAGCGAACGCTGGGCAGCGCTACGACGCGATTCTGCTGCACGCCTATCCACGCGCCAGCCTCAGCCGTTGGGACAACCCGGTCGCCTCCTGCGAAGCATTGCCCGCCGCGCAAGACTGGCTGCAGAAGCAGCGGCGCGGCTGGCGTCCGAGGCTTGAAAGCGAAACCGGCTACAACGAAGTCAGCACTTTCGCCGTATGCAAACTCGCCTTCGGCCGGCCCTTCGTCGACCGTGAGCGTCAGCGCATTTATGTGCGCGGCGTGCTGACCCTGCAGGATCGCCTCGACCTGACCCACGAATATCTGCACCTGGCCTTCGAAGCACACCCCAACGGCCAGGATGAAACCTACATCGAAGGGCTCGCCCGTCACCTTTTGCTGGAATAGACCATGACACTCCGTTATCCACAGGTCTTGCTGCTGCTCTGTGCCCTCAACGTACTGCCGCAAGCGTTCGCCGCCGATGGCGTCAAACTCGACACCCCAGTCGGCGGCTGGCGCAGCGGCGCACCGCAAGGCGAGGGCGAGAGCTTTCGCCAGACCGTCAACTACCCGGCCTCGTCGGTCAACACACCGCTTGGCCAGGCCAATACCGCCAGAATCAGCGGCCAGATCAAAGCCGTGCCGAAGAACAACGAACCCGGCCGCCTGATCGTCAACGGCGTCAGCATGCCGCTGAAAATCGACCCCGCCGGCGGCTTCGATCGCCCGTTCTCCTTCCCCAACGGCAGCAACAGCGTCGAAGTGCGCAGCGCCGACGGCCAGCAACGCCACCGCACGCAATTCCTCAACGCCCGCGGCGGCGCCACCCCGGCCAAACTGCGCGTCCTGCTGGCCTGGGACAGCGACGGCACCGACCTCGACCTGCACCTCGTCACCCCCGACGGCGCCCACATCTGGTACGGCAACCGCAGCGCCGCCAACGGCGCCGCCCTCGACGTCGACGTCACCACCGGCTACGGCCCGGAAATCGCCGCCATGCCCGCGCCGATCAAGGGGCAGTATCTGGTGTATGTGAATTATTACGGCGGCGGGTATCGCGGAGATGACGAAGGTGGGGATGAAGCGGTTCAGGCGCTGACCACGGCGCAGGTGACGGTGATTACTGAAGAAGGCACGCCGAGCGAGAAGATGGAGACGTTTGTAGTGCCGATGCGGACGGCGGGGGAACTGACGTTGGTGAAGTCGTTCAGTTATCCGTGAATCCGGCTAATCAGGAAAAACGCCGCAAAGCGCGTTGCCCTGATAACCATGCACAATCGGGCCCAGCATCATGAACGGCCCGCAGGCGTAGAACGGCGACGGCACCGTTTGTTTTGAATAGAGCAAAACAATTTCATTGCCGGACTCGTCACTGCCAAAGGACTGCTCGGAATACGACGTACACACGGGCAATTTCAGCGGAACAGGAATGATCAACGCCCAAACCGTGATGCCACACCATTCACGGGTAGGCGCTGATTGCGCGGTTCGGGTAATCGCTGGCGTGAGCGAACGAGCACTTAGAGCTTTGTACTCGTCAGTTCTGAGTGTGGTTTTCTCAGGCAAAGCCACGATGGCACCGACGCAGCCTGAGAGATAAAAACTCATCGCAGCGATCAGGATGACCGGTCCAAGCAGTGTGAAACGAGGGGCGAATCGCACGTTTTAACTTCCTTGTGAAGCGTTTCGGAACAGTGGTGCCCAGCTTGTTCGATTCCTTCCAAGCGAGAGGCGTAGCCTTTTTGCAGGCATTAAAAAGCCGGCTTGTGGCCGGCTTCTCGGGGACTGGCTTGGTTTATTTTTGGTAAACCGCGCCAGCCTTCAAAACGTACATCCGGATCTGCGTCCGGCTGTGGGACTTGGTCAGACGTTGGTCTGCCGCGTCGGGCGTCATCCGAGCCGCTGGACGGGTCGATGCGCGAATGTGGGGCGCAGGATACTGAGTTTTGCTTTGGATTCCCAGCCTCAAGTGCGGTTTAGAGCGACTGAAGCGGTACAAACTCGGGATTTGTACCGGTTGTCAGGGCCTCTTCGCGGGCGAGCCCGCTCCCACAGGTTCTGGCAAACAGTCATAGAAACGGCACCACCGGCCGGCGCTTGCCCAGTGTCGACCACCAGAACACCCAGCCAAGAATGTGAATCCGCTGCTCTTCGATCTGGGCCGGCCGGAAGACCTCGTCGGGGTATTCGGCGCTGTTGTGGCTGCGCATGCGCAGGCCGTTGCCGGGCATGCGGTGCAGGTATTTGATGCGCAGCATGCCGTCGTGCTCTACGGCGTAGATTTCGCCGTCGACGACCTGGGTCAGACCGCGGTCTATGGCGACGATGGAGCCGTCTTCGATGCGATCGGCCATGCTGTTGCCGATCATGTGCGCGCAGATGGCGTTGGCGTGCTGGATGTCGAGTTGATCGAGGTGGGCGCGGGGCAGGCGCAGGGACTGGTCGGGGTCGAGGATGACGTGGGTTTTGCCATCGCCGTTGGCGATCGGGGTTTCCTTGAAAAATGCCAGGTCGATGTCGCTGGGGTTGATGACGGTGTAGACGCCGCAGATGGACTGGGCATCGAACGTGTCGCCGTTGCTGGCGGGTGGGTGCAGGCGCGCGACCTCCTTGACGCCTTCCCCGGTTTTCAGCCATTCACTATTGACCGACAACAGGCGTGAGACTTCTTCCATGCGATACGCCGGGACGCCCCGGGTGTACCAGTTATGAACGTTTTGGGCTTCCGTGCCCCAGAACCTTGCGAAATCCGTGGTGCTGATGTTCGCTGCTTCCAGGAGTGCCTTGAATCGTGGACCGCTAGTGTTCTTTCTCATAAACACGGAGTCTACGGCCGGACTAGAGCGGTTTGAATAAACCGGGCGTTCAAAAAAAGCCTGTATTTTGCGACGGGATGTAAGACGTACTTGTGGGAAATTAAACAGATTAAAACTGCATGTAGGAATTTAAACGGTTTGTTTAGTCGGGCTTTTTCAAGAGCCCCTCACCCAACCCTCTCCCGGAGGGAGAGGGGGCCAACCAAGGTGTATTTCGAGTTACATCGACCAGAACAACCGAGTCGATTATGCAGACGCCAATAACAAAAAACCCCGGAAATCCGGGGTTTTTTTCAAGCGTCACGCAAGGCGCAATGGCTTAGCCCTTGTAGGCGGCAACCGACTTGGTGATCGCTTCGCGGGCGGCGTCTGCGCCGGCCCAGCCTTCGATCTTGACCCACTTGCCCTTCTCGAGATCCTTGTAGTTCGCGAAGAAGTGCTCGATCTGCTGGATCAGCAGGGGTGGCAGGTCGGTGTATTCCTTCACGTCGACGTACAGCTGCGACAGCTTGTCGTGTGGCACGGCGATGACTTTGGCATCGCCGCCGCCGTCGTCGGTCATGTTCAGGATGCCGACTGGGCGCGCGCGGATCACCGAGCCTGGCGCTACCGGGTAAGGGGTCACGACCAGTACGTCGAGGGGATCACCGTCGTCAGCCAGGGTGTTCGGGATGTAACCGTAGTTGGCCGGGTAGAACATTGGGGTGGCCATGAAACGGTCAACGAACAGGCAATCGCTGTCTTTGTCGATTTCGTATTTGATCGGCGCGTGGTTGGCCGGGATCTCGATCGCGACGTAGATGTCGTTCGGCAGGTCTTTGCCAGCCGGAATCTTGCTGTAGCTCATTGGGCGTTGCCCCCGTAGTTGACCAAAAACACTTGGCCGGATTGACCAAAAAGTGGCGGCGATTATAGGCACATTCCTACGCCGACGCCACGTACCAGAAGTCGTGCAGAGCTTAGTCGTGCGCCTGATAGACCGGGTCTGTGGCCTGAAGTTGCCGCAGTCTGCCCAACGGATCCTGCCGGTAGAAAAGCTGCAGTTGCAAGTAGACCTGTGGATAAGCCTCGTGGAGCAGATCCGGGGCGCTGAAGAAGTATTCGCTGGTGACTGCGAAGAACTCCGCCGGGTTCTCGGCGGCGTAGGGATCAATGGCGGTTTCGGCGTCGGGATCGTGGTCGAGCTGGCGGTTGAGGTCGTCGTAGGCGGCCTGCATCACTTCGGCCCAGTCGCTGACGCGCATGTCGGTGTGCAGTGGCGGCAGGCCGTTGGCGTCGCCGTTGAGCATATCGAGCTTGTGCGCCAGTTCGTGGATCACCAGGTTGTAGCCTTCCCAGCCACCGCTGGCCTGTACGCCGGGCCAGGCGAGAATCACCGGCCCCTGCTGCCAGGCCTCACCGCTGTGTTCGCCGTCCCACTCATGCTCGACGCCGCTGGCATCGCGATGACGTTGCGGGCTGAGGAAGTCATCCGGGTACAGCACGATCTCGTGGAAACCCTGATACCAGTTCAGATCACCGAGATGCAGCAACGGCAACTGCGCTTGGGCGGCGAGCAGCAGGCGTTGTTCCTGATGCAGTTCGACGCCGGGCAGGGCGGTCAGGTGTTTGTCGTCGAGAAACAGCACACACGCTTCACGCAACCACTGGTCTTCAGCAGCGCTGATGCCATCGAGGAAGGAGAGTTGATGGCGCACCCGTTGCCACAGGTCGTCGGCAATCGGGTGCCTGGCCAGGAGGCGCCGGCGTCGCCAGGCGCTCAGTGACCACATCGGATCAGTGCGATTGCACTTTGGTGCCGCCGAACCGGCTGCGCACCACGCCGATGATCATCGGCACCAGCGACAGCAGGATGATTGCCACCACCAGCAGAGAGAGGTTTTTCTTGATGAACGGCACGTTGCCGAAGAAGTAACCCAAGGTGACCAGACCGCCAACCCAGAGGATGGTGCCGAGCACGCTGAAGCCGAAGAAACGCGGGTACGGCATCCGCGCCACGCCCGCGACGAACGGCGCGAAGGTGCGGATGATCGGCAGGAAACGCGCCATGGTCACGGTCTTGCCGCCGTGCTTGTCGTAGAAGTCGTGGGTTTTTTGCAGGTAGTCGCGACGGAAGATTTTCGAGTTCGGGTTGCTGAACAGCTTCTCCCCGGCCGTGCGTCCGATCACGTAGTTGGTACTGTCGCCCATGATCGCCGCCAGCATCAGCAGGCCACCGAGCAGCACCGGATCCATGCCGCCGCCGGCCGCCACTGCGCCTGCGATGAACAGCAGCGAGTCACCCGGCAGGAACGGCATCACCACCAGACCGGTTTCACAGAAGATCACCAGAAACAGGATGGCGTAGATCCATGGCCCATAGTTGTTCACCAGCAAATCGAGATACACATCGAGATGCAGGATAAGGTCGAGCGGGTTGAAATCCATGGGGGCACCTGTATGACGGCCCGACTCGGCAGGCCTGTGCGGATGACTTCGTGTAAGCCTACAGCGGGGTGTAGTTTTTCTTACAAGCCGGAAAGATCGGGATTATACGGTCTGAGCGATGAAAAGCGCGTCGGTTTTGTAGCGGGGAGTGTCGCGAAGTGAGCAATTGTCAGGGAAGGGGTGGCCGTGGCGAGGGAGCGAACTCCCTCATCACCGAAGCCGTTGGAGTCAGAGCTCGTCGCTGATTGGCAGTACGTAGTTCTTGAACTCGGTGTCTTCCTTGAAGCCGATTGATTCGTAGGTTTTCTGCGCCACTTCGTTGTTTGCGCTGGTCGATACGCGCATGCGCACGGCCTGGGTTTCCTTGGCCATTTTCTTCGCAGTGCGGATCAGGTTGTCGGCGACCAGTTGCCGGCGCGCATCTTCGGCAACGTAGATATCGTTGAGAATCCACACGCGTTTGAGCGACAGCGACGAAAAGCTCGGATAGAGCTGGCAGAAGCCCATGAGTTTCTTGTCGTCATCGTCGGCCAGGGCCAGATAGATCACCGACTCTTTGCGGCGCAGGCGCTTCTCGAGGAACGCGCGGGAGGAATCCGGGTAAGGCAGGGAGCCGTAGAACTCGCGATATTTGACGAACAAAGGAGTCAGCAAATCCAGATGTTCGAGGGTCGCTTGAATAATCCGCATGATAGGTCTCGTCTTCAAGTGGCTGTCTTCAACTGCTCTGACGGCGATGGGAAACCCGGGCGGCCGTGCGTCGATCCTGCCTGAAAGCAGCGCAGAAAGGCAATGCGGAAACGGTTCAGGCTGGCGGTGGATCGAGCAGGAAGTTGCCTTTCATGTCGACAGCGTCGTCCGCCTCCAATGTGTGCAACTGAGCTTCATCCTTCAGGTTGACCCCCGACAGCTGGCGCCGACACGCCTCGCGCATCAGATACAGCAAGCGATGCGCCGCCATGCCGTAGCTCAAACCTTCAAGCCGAACATTGGAAATGCAGTTGCGATAGGCGTCGGTCAGGCCGACCTTTGGCGCGTAGGTGAAATACAGCCCGAGGCTGTCCGGCGAACTCAAACCCGGGCGCTCGCCGATCAGCATCACCACCATTTTCGCCCCGAGCAGCTGGCCGATCTCGTCACCGATGGCGACGCGGCCCTGTTCCACCAGCACCACCGGCGCCACGGACCAGCCGTCGCCGCTCATCTGTTCTTCCAGGCGCGTCAGGAACGGTAGGGTGTGGCGGTGCACCGCCAGCGCCGACAGGCCATCCGCGACGACAAGCACCAGATCGACGCCGCCCGGGTGTTGGCTGGCGTCGTCGCGCAAGGTCTGCGCCGCTTCATCGCTGAGCTTGCGCCCCAGGTCCGGGCGTTGCAGATAGGTGTGTCGGTCCGGCGCGGCGCTTTGCAGCGCCAGGGTTTCCCGCCCGCGCTCGCTCAGTTGTGCGCTGATTTCGCTGTGATCGAAGGCCAGGTGCACAGCATCGCGGGCCTGGGCGTGGGCAAACTGAAAATCCAGCTGCGCCCGCGTCGGCAGACTGGTGCCGGTGCGGCCCAAGGCAATGCGTGCCGGGGTCAGGCGGCGCAGTTCCAGCCACGGGTTTTGCGGATCGACCGGAGGTTTTTCCATAAGACTCATCCCAAGTGCGCCAAGGCCTGGCGGAAGGCCGGCGGCAGGTTGTTGCCGAAGCGAACCTTGCCGTCCGCCTGGGTGAAGATGCCCATGTTGGCCAGCCATTGCTCGAACTCTGGCGCCGGTTTCAGGCCCAGGGTCTGGCGGGCGTACAAAGCGTCGTGAAACGAAGTGGTCTGGTAATTGAGCATGATGTCGTCGGAGCCGGGGATGCCCATGATGAAGTTGATCCCGGCGACGCCGAGCAACGTCAGCAGGGTGTCCATGTCGTCCTGATCGGCTTCGGCGTGGTTGGTGTAGCAGATGTCGCAGCCCATCGGCACGCCGAGCAACTTGCCGCAGAAGTGGTCTTCGAGGCCGGCGCGGATGATCTGCTTGCCGTTGTAGAGGTATTCCGGGCCGATAAATCCTACGACGGTGTTCACCAGGAACGGCTTGAAATGTCGCGCCACGGCGTAGGCCCTTGTCTCGCAAGTCTGTTGATCGATGCCGTGGTGGGCGTTGGCCGACAGCGCGCTGCCCTGACCGGTTTCGAAATACATCAGGTTCTGCCCGAGGGTGCCGCGCTTGAGGCTGAGCCCGGCGTCGTAGCCTTCCTGCAATACATTGAGGTTGATACCGAAACTGGCGTTGGCCGCCTCAGTGCCGGCAATCGACTGGAACACCAGATCCAGCGGCACGCCACGGTTGATCGCCTCGATCGAAGTGGTGACGTGGGTCAGCACGCAGGCCTGGGTCGGGATGTCGTAGCGCTGGATGATCGCGTCGAGCATTTCCAGCATTGCGCAGATCGAAGCGATGCTGTCGGTGGCCGGGTTGACCCCGATCATTGCGTCACCGTTGCCGTAGAGCAGGCCGTCGAGAATGCTCGCGGCGATGCCGGACGGCTCGTCGGTCGGGTGGTTAGGTTGCAGGCGGGTCGACAGGCGCCCGGGTAAACCGAGGGTGCCGCGAAATTGGGTGACCACGCGGATTTTCTGCGCGACCAGCACCAGATCCTGCACGCGCATGATTTTCGACACGGCGGCGACCATTTCCGGGGTCAGGCCGGGAGCGAGGGCGCGCAGGCTGGTTTCGTCCGCCGCATCACTGAGCAGCCAGTCGCGAAAGCCGCCAACGGTGAGGTGGCTGACCACGGCGAAGGCTTGCTTGTCGTGGGTGTCGATGATCAGCCGAGTGACTTCATCGGCTTCGTAGGGAATCAGCGCTTCTTGCAGGAATTGGGTGAGCGGGATGTCCGCCAGGGCCATTTGCGCGGCCACCCGTTCGCCGTCGTTGAGCGCGGCGATCTCGGCGAGAAAATCCCCCGAGCGGGCGGGGCTGGCCTTGGCCATGACGTCTTTGAGGCTGTCGAAGCGGTAAGTCTGCGCGCCGACCGTGTGAGCAAAACTGGCCATTCAGCGTTCTCCGTGACGGCGCAGAATGCCTCTGCGCCGTGGTTTTCGACAATCAGTGCAAGGCTTGTTCAGCTTTTTGAATCGCCGCGAATTCTTCTTCCGGCGTGCCCGCTACCAAGTGATGCCGACTGTAGAAAGCAAAGTAAGCAATTAACACTCCATAGATGATCGCCGCGCCGATCACCACCCGTGGATCGACGAGGAAGCCCGCCACCACGGCGATGCACGCCAATACCAGCGCCACACCCGAGGTGAAAATGCCACCCGGCGTGCGGTACGGCCGGTCCATTTTGGGGCGACGGATGCGCAGGGTGATGTGCGCGGCCATCATCAGCACATAGGAAATGGTAGCGCCGAACACCGCGACCAGAATCAGCAGGTCGCCCTGGCCGGTCAGCGACAGACCAAAGCCGATGATGCCGGGAATCACCAGGGCCAGCACCGGCGCCTTGCTTTTGTTGGTCTGCGACAGTTTGCGCGGCAGGTAACCGGCCCGCGACAGCGCGAAGATCTGCCGCGAGTAGGCGTAGATGATCGAGAAGAAACTGGCGATCAGTCCCGCCAAGCCGACGAGATTGACGAAGCTGCCCATCCACGTCGAGCCACCGTAGGCCTTGCTCAGTGCTTCGACCAGCGGGTTACCCGACGTCAGCAGCGAATTCGCACCGGCGCCGCCGGGACCGACGATCAGAATCAGCAGGGCAAACATCAGCAGCACCAGCATCGCCCCGATCAGGCCACGCGGCAGGTCGCGCTTGGGGTTTTTGGTTTCTTCGGCGGCCAATGGCACGCCTTCAACGGCAAGGAAAAACCAGATCGCATAGGGAATTGCCGCCCATACGCCGACATAGCCGAACGGCAGAAACGCACTGGCGCCGACCGCAGTGGTCACCGGGATGTCGAGCAGGTTGGCGACGTCGAAGTGCGGCACCATCACCACCAGAAACACCCCCAGCGCCAGCGCGGCGACGGCGGTGATGATGAACATCAGCTTGAGCGCTTCGCCGACCCCGAAAATATGGATGGCGATGAAGATGATGTAGAACGCCAGATAAATCATCCAGCTGCCAATACCGAACAGCGACTCGCAATACGCACCGATGAACACCGCGATGGCAGCGGGGGCGATGGCGTACTCGATGAGGATCGCGGTGCCGGTGAGAAACCCGCCCCACGGTCCGAAAGCACTGCGGGCGAATCCGTAGCCGCCGCCAGCGGTGGGAATCATCGAGGACAATTCGGCCAGGGAAAAGCACATGCACAGGTACATGGTCGCCATCAGCAGCGTGGCCAGAAACATACCGCCCCAGCCACCCTGGGCGAGGCCGAAATTCCAGCCGGCGTAGTCGCCGGAAATCACATAAGCGACGCCGAGGCCCACCAGCAGCACCCAGCCGGCGGCGCCTTTTTTCAGTTCGCGTTGTTGGAAATAATCGGTGCCGACTTTTTCGAAGTCGACGGAGGAGCCGGTCGCCGGAGCGCCGGCCGGGGATTCGCTTGGCATAGGGTTCACCATTTTTATTGTTTTATTGGCCCGGCTACAGCCAGGCCATTGGGTTGAATGGCACAACGCTTTCGCGAGCAGGCTCGCTCCCACAGGGGGTTGCGTACGACCATGAATCACCTGTGGGAGCGAGCCTGCTCGCGAAGACACTCCAGAGGGCGAAGCAGGAAACACCTGCCTCACCCCGTCTGGATCAGAAGAATCCCAACGGATTGATGTCGTAGCTCACCAGCAGGTTCTTGGTCTGCTGGTAATGGTCGAGCATCATTTTGTGGGTTTCACGCCCGACGCCGGACTTCTTGTAACCGCCGAACGCGGCATGCGCCGGATAGAGGTGGTAGCAGTTGGTCCATACGCGACCGGCCTTGATCGCCCGGCCCATGCGGTAGGCGCGGTTGATGTCGCGGGTCCACAGGCCGGCGCCGAGACCGAACTCGGTGTCGTTGGCAATCGCCAGGGCTTCGGCTTCGTCCTTGAAAGTGGTGATGCTCACCACCGGGCCGAAGATTTCTTCCTGGAACACGCGCATCTTGTTGGTGCCCTTGAGCAGGGTCGGCTGGATGTAATAACCGGTGGCCAGGCTGCCCTCGAGTTTTTCCACCTTGCCGCCGGTGAGCAGTTCCGCGCCTTCGCCCTTGGCGATTTCCAGGTACGAGAGGATCTTGTCGAATTGCTGCTCCGACGCCTGAGCGCCGACCATGGTATCGGTGTCCAGCGGGTCGCCACGTTTGATCTGGCTGACTTTCTTCATCACGGCCTGCATGAATTCGTCGTAGATCGACTCCTGTACCAGTGCGCGGGAAGGGCAGGTGCACACTTCGCCCTGGTTGAAGAACGCCAGTACCAGGCCTTCGGCGGCTTTTTCGATGAAGCTCGGCTCGGCCTGCATGATGTCTTCGAAGAAGATGTTCGGCGACTTGCCGCCCAGTTCCACGGTGGATGGGATGATGTTTTCCGCCGCGCATTTCATGATGTGCGAGCCGACCGGGGTCGAGCCGGTGAAGGCAATTTTGGCGATGCGCTTGCTGGTCGCCAGCGCTTCGCCGGCTTCTTTGCCGAAGCCTTGCACGACGTTGAGCACGCCCGGCGGCAGCAGGTCGCCGATCAGTTCCATCAGCACGCAGATGCCCAGCGGGGTTTGCTCGGCAGGTTTGAGTACCACGCAGTTACCGGCGGCCAGCGCTGGCGCGAGTTTCCACGCGGCCATCAGCAGCGGGAAGTTCCACGGAATGATCTGGCCGACCACGCCCAGCGGTTCATGAATGTGGTAGGCCACGGTGTTGCCGTCGATTTCCGCAGCGCTGCCTTCCTGAGCGCGCAGGCAACCGGCGAAATAACGGAAATGGTCAGCGGCCAGGGGGATGTCGGCGTTGAGGGTTTCGCGGATGGCTTTGCCGTTGTCCCAGGTTTCGGTGATCGCCAGCAGTTCGAGGTTTTCTTCGATGCGGTCGGCGATTTTCAGCAGGATCAGCGAGCGCGCCTGCACCGAAGTGGCACCCCACGCATCGGCGGCGGCGTGGGCAGCGTCCAGCGCCTTGTCGATGTCTTCGGCGGTGGAGCGGGGGAATTCGGCAATTGGCTGGCCATTGACTGGCGAGGTATTGGTGAAGTACTGACCTTTGACCGGCGCGACGAACTCGCCGCCGATGTAGTTGCCGTACTTGCTCTTGAACGAGACTTTGGCGCCGTCAGTACCGGGGTGGGCGTAACGCATGATGATGTTCTCCTTGGCTTTGTACTTATTAGAGAAACGCGCAAGTGCGCTTGCTATAAGCGTAGAGCAAGGCTCGGGCCACTGCCGTGCAGGTCAGGCAAATCAAGGGCTTGGCCAGTTTGTCTCGGACGAATGGAGTGGCGCTGTGACGGTTTCGGTACAGCACGGGTGACAGTTTGTACCGCTTGCGGCACAGCCCGTGACCGGGCGGTCTTGCCAGCATTGCATTGCCGGAGCCGCTGGAGGATGCTGGGCGTCACCTCATGCTTTGGGCCATCGCGCCCCGGGGAGAACAATAAGAAATGCACGACAACCATTTGAGTCGCCATGCCCGCCAGGTTCTCACCGTCACCCAGGGCAAACCGCGCCTGCACGGCCCCGGCGCCGATCCATCGATCGCCCGTTCGTGGCTGCGTTGCCTTGAGGACTATCACCTCGATCCTTCTGTGACCATGGCGCCGACCGTGCTTGAGCATGGCCGGGTGCTGGAAAGTCGCGAACGTCTGCAACAAGTGCTGCAAATTGCCGGCACCGAGATGAGCAGCCTGCATCAGCAACTCTCCGGCGCCGGCCATGCGGTGCTGCTGACTGACGCGCGCGGTGTGATCCTCAATTGCGTCACCGCGCCGGCCGAACGGAAGATTTTCGAGCGCGCCGGGCTCTGGCTCGGCGCTGACTGGAGCGAAGCCTGCGAAGGCACCAACGGCATCGGTACCTGCCTGGTCGAGCGTCAGGCGCTGACCATTCACCAGGACGAACACTTCCGCGGCCGCCACACCGGGCTGACCTGTTCGGCGAGCCCGGTGTTCGATCCCCATGGTGAGTTGCTGGCGGTGCTCGATGTGTCTTCGGCGCGGCCGGACGTCTCGCGGCAGAGCCAGTTCCACACCATGGCGCTGGTCAACCTGTCGGCGAAGATGATCGAGAGCTGCTACTTCCTGCGCTGTTTCGACAATCAGTGGTTGCTGCGTTTCCATCTGCAGGCCGAGTCCGTCGGCCTGTTCAGCGAAGGGCTGCTGGCGTTTGACGGCGAAGGGCGGATCAGCGCAGTCAACCAGAGTGCGCTGAACCTGCTCGGGCATATTCGCGGTGGTTTGCTCGGTAAACCGGTGGAAGCGTTTTTCGATTGTTCGCTGGATGACCTGCTTGGTCGCGCGAGTGCCAACGCCAGCGCCAGTTGGCCGCTGCGCACCCGTGATGGCCGGCATCTGTTCGCGGTGTTGCGCGGCGAATCGCGCAAGCCGACAGCCATTGTTCCAGCGCCAATCACTGCTCCAGCGCCACGCCTGTCCGGCATCTGCCTCGGCGATGAAGCGTTGCAGGCGGAATTTCGCAAAGCCCTGCGCGTGTTCGAGCGCGACGTGCCGCTGTTGATCAACGGCGAAACCGGCTCGGGCAAGGAGGCGTTCGCCAAGGCTGTGCACCAGGCCAGCCAGCGCTGCGGCAATGCCTTCGTCGCACTCAATTGCGCGGCCATTCCGGAAAGCCTGATCGAGAGCGAACTGTTCGGCTATCGCGGCGGCAGCTTCACCGGCGCGCGCAAGGACGGCATGCGCGGCAAGCTGCAACAGGCCGATGGCGGCACCTTGTTCCTCGACGAAATCGGCGACATGCCACTGGCGTTGCAGACGCGCTTGCTGCGTGTGCTGGAAGATCGGCAAGTGGTGCCGATTGGCGGCGAGCCGCAAGCGGTAGACGTGCGCATCATCAGTGCGACGCACCGCAATTTGCTCGAACGAGTCGAGGACGGCAGTTTCCGTGAAGACCTGTATTACCGCTTGAACGGGCTGGAAGTGGCGTTGCCGGCGTTGCGCGAGCGAAGTGATAAATCGCAGTTGCTGGATTTTCTCCTGGCGGAGGAGGCGGGAGGCGAAACGATTCTGATCGACGAAGCGGCGCGGCAAGCGTTGTTGGCATTCAACTGGCCGGGCAATGTGCGGCAGTTGCGCAATGTCCTGCGCACGCTGGCGGCGTTGTGTGATGGCGGGCGGGTCGGCGTTGAGGATTTGCCGGTGATGATTCGGCAGGCGCGGCCGGCGGTGGTGGCGGCGCAGATTGTCGCGCAGCCATTGGACGACGCCGAGCGTGTCGCATTGCTCAATGCGCTTGAGCAGACGCGCTGGCATATGACCCATACCGCTGAACAGTTGGGCGTCAGCCGCAATACGCTGTACAGAAAGCTTCGCAAGCACGGCATCGCCCGCTCTGCCTGACCGACCTGATCGTTCCCACGCTCCGCGTGGTAACGCCTCCCCGGACGCTCCGCGTCCGCTTTGGGACGCAGAGCGTCCCGTGCTGCATTCCCACGCAGAGCGTGGGAACGATCAGGTCGAACAGGCCCGCCCCTCAGCTAAAGAGTGCCATTTCCCCCTCCCTACGCTAACCTGCGGCCATGTTTTACGAGGTCGACTATGCACATTCATATTCTGGGTATCTGCGGGACTTTCATGGGCTCGATGGCGGTGTTGGCCAAAGAGCTGGGCCATCACGTCACCGGCTCCGACGCCAACGTCTATCCGCCGATGAGCACGCAGCTCGAGGCCCAGGGCATTCAGCTGACGCAGGGTTATGACCCGGCACAGCTCGATCCGGCGCCGGATCTAGTGGTGATCGGTAATGCCATGTCCCGTGGCAACCCGGCGGTGGAATATGTGCTGAACAAAGGCCTGCCGTACGTCTCCGGCCCGCAGTGGCTGGCCGATCACGTGCTGCAAGGGCGCTGGGTGCTGGCCGTGGCCGGTACGCACGGCAAGACCACCACAAGCAGCATGCTCGCCTGGGTGCTGGAGCATGCCGGCATGAGCCCGGGTTTCCTCATCGGCGGCGTGCCGCAGAATTTCTCGGTGTCGGCGCGTCTGGGCGGCACGCCGTTTTTTGTGATCGAGGCTGACGAATACGACAGCGCCTTCTTCGACAAGCGCTCGAAATTCGTCCACTACCGTCCACGCACAGCCATCCTTAACAACCTTGAATTCGATCACGCCGACATCTTCCCCGATCTGCCAGCGATCGAACGTCAGTTCCACCACTTGGTGCGCACCATTCCGAGCGAAGGTCTGGTCATCCACCCGACCACCGAGCCAGCGTTGCAGCGCGTGATCGAGATGGGTTGCTGGACCCCGGTGCAAACCACCGGCGCCGGCGGTCAGTGGCAGGTCAAGCTGCTCAGCGAGGACGGCTCGGCGTTCGAAGTGATGTTCGAAGGCGTGTCCCAGGGCACCGTCGAGTGGGAATTGACCGGTCAACACAACGTCGCCAACGCCTTGGCTGCTCTGGCCGCAGCGCGTCACGTTGGCGTGGTGCCGTCGATGGGCATCGCCGGGTTGAGCGCGTTCAAGAACGTCAAACGACGCATGGAGAAAGTCGCCGAGGTGCGCGGCATCACCATTTACGACGACTTCGCTCACCACCCGACCGCCATCGCCACCACGCTTGATGGCCTGCGCAAACGCATCGGCGACGCGCCACTGATTGCGATCATCGAGCCGCGCTCCAATTCGATGAAGCTCGGCGCCCACCGTGACGGTCTGCCGGACAGCGTGGTCGATGCCGATCAGGTGATCTGGTACGCCCCGGCCAACCTCGGCTGGGACCTCGGCGCCACCGCAGCGTTATGCACCGTGCCGTCGATCGTCAGCGATTCCCTGGAAGGCATCATCGAACGCGTGAAGAGCCAGGCGCAGCCCGGTACTCACGTGGTGATCATGAGTAACGGCGGCTTCGGCGGCCTGCACGGCAAGCTCGCCGAGGCACTGCAATGAACAGTTTTTCCCAGGCCGGCGGCCCGGAACGCATCACCCTGGCGATGACCGGCGCCTCGGGCGCGCAGTACGGTTTGCGCCTGCTCGATTGCCTGGTGCGCGAGGATCGCGAAGTGCACTTCCTGATCTCCAAGGCCGCGCAACTGGTAATGGCCACCGAGACCGACGTGTCGCTGCCGAACAAACCGCAGATGATGCAGGCCTTTCTGACCGAATATACCGGCGCCGCTGCCGGGCAGATTCGCGTGTATGGCAAGGAAGACTGGATGTCGCCGGTGGCTTCGGGTTCCGGCGCGCCGGCAGCCATGGTGGTGGTGCCGTGCTCGACCGGCACGCTGTCGGCAATTGCCACCGGCGCCTGCAACAACCTGATCGAACGCGCGGCGGACGTCACCCTGAAAGAGCGCCGTCAGTTGATTCTGGTGCCGCGTGAGGCGCCGTACTCGAGCATTCATCTGGAGCACATGCTCAAGCTGTCGAATCTGGGCGTGACGATTCTGCCGGCCTCGCCGGGCTTCTATCACCAGCCGCAGACCATCGATGACCTGATCGACTTCGTTGTGGCGCGGATTCTCAACTTGCTCGGCATCCCGCAGGACATGCTGCCGCGTTGGGGCGAGCATCACCTGAGCAGCGATGAATAAGCTGCTGGTGCTCGTGCTGACGCTGCAATTGGCTGGATGCGCTACCGTGCGCACGCTGGATGCGGCCAAACCCGGCGCACCGGTGGTGTACGCCGGGACGCGCCTGGATTTGTATGCGTTGAATGGCGGCTGCTGCGCGATGGACCGGTTCGGTGCCGAGGCGCCGAGCTATCCGGGAGTGGACCTGCCGGCCAGTGCGCTGCTCGATACGCTGTTGTTGCCGTTGTCGTTGCTCACCGTGATTGGCGTGGGCTTTCAAGCGACTGGTGGATTGTAGCGACTGATCGTTCCCACGCTCTGCGTGGTAACGCATCCTGTGACGCTCCGCGTCACGCTTTTTAGGACGCAGAGCGTCCATGGCTGCATTCCCACGCAGAGCGTGGGAACGATCATCATGGGCGGATGGATTATTTGCCGAGCTTGCGCAGTTCATCCGACTCGATCACCCGCACCCCATCCTGTTCTTCCAGCGCCAGGCGCCACATCGCTCGCGCCAACTGGCACGCTTCGATGCCGTGGTATTTGCCCGGAATCAGCTTCGACAACGGCCCGGCCAGTTGCTCGACCAGACGCGGTTCGGTGCGTTCGCCAAGCAACAGCGAAGGTCGGCAAATGGTCAGCTGCGGCCAGTTCTGCGCGCGCAGCGCCTGTTCCATTTCACCCTTGACCCGGTTGTAGAACACCGAGGAATTCGGATCGGCGCCAATCGCACTGATCACGATCAGGTGCCGCGCGCCCATCTCCCGCGCGCGCTTGGCAAACGCCACGACCATGTCCAGATCCACTGCGCGAAAGGCTTCTTCGGAGCCGGCCTGTTTGATCGTGGTACCGAGGCAGCAGTAGGCGATATCGACCCGGCCACTGAGCTGCGGCAGAAACGCCTGCGGGTCACCGACCGGGTTTTCCAGATGCGGATGCTCGGCCAGCGGCCGGCGTGAAGGGGCGAGGACACGGGTAATCGTTGGCTCGTTGAGCAAACGGTCGAGCAGATGTTCACCGGTCAGTCCGGTGGCTCCGGCAAGCAATACGTGCTGAGGCGTCAAGTACATAGTGTCTCTCCCTTGATACTGTTCAGCTTAGTTGCCTTTTTTCGCTGCGTCGTTCAATGCGCTGCTGTGCAAAGCTTTGCGTGCTTGCTGTTTTCGTAGCAGTTGCCAGTGCGACAGCACGGTTTTCGGCGCCCAGATCTGCGGCTCCGAGGCTTCGAAGCCGTCGGCCAGCTCACGTTCGGCGACGGTGGCCTTGGCCAGTTTGAATGCCTGCTCAAGGTCGTCGGTCTGGTTCAGTGCCTGGGCAAACAGCGCATCGCCGAAATAAGTGAAGTTGGCTTCTTCCGAGCAACCGAACGACACCCGATCGGCGCGCGAGGCAGTCATGATCAGCGTGCGTTCGTCTTTCAGCGCCGGGATGAAGCCGCCGGAATAGCACGAAGAAATCACGATGACCTTGTCGCGATGCTTCAGCGGCGCGAGCACGGCGGCGAGCTCATCGGCGGGCAGGTCGGCCAGTTCCATGCGCGGCTGATCGAGCACCAGTTCATGCTCGGCGGTGCCATGGCTGGTCAGATAAATGAACAGCAGATCTTCCGGCCCGCTGCGTTCGGCGAGGGTTTGCGCGGCGCGGCGCAGGTTTTCCCGGGTGGCCATCGGCCGGTCGCCGAGATGATCGCGATGATTGACCAGACGAATCTGGCCGAAAGCGCCGAAGCGCGTGTTGAGCATGTTGGCGACGTAGTCGGATTCACGCAGGAACACGCTTTGCTTGCCGTCGCCGCCGAGGGTCAGTGTGTACAACTCGACTGCCGGAGTCGAAGCGGGGATCGCCGCCAGTGCCTCGTCGAGCAGACGACCCTGGGCGAGCAAACCGAGTTCGAGAGTGTCGGGCAGCAACTTGCCGTCGGCGTCGCGCACGCGTTGGCCGTTGATCCAGGTGCCGCTGAGCACGCTGCCATCGGTCAGCACCAGCGTGCCGCGTCCTGAATAGCTGTCGTTGTCGAAGCCGCCGATGTAGAAGCTGCCATCGGCCAGGTTCAAACGGCCCTGGCCGGTAAAACGCCAGTCATTGAACACACCGATGTAATGGCTGCCATCCGCGCCGATCAATTCGCCCTTGCCGGTCAGCGCGCCTTCCTTGAACTGGCCGAGCCAGACGTCGCCGTCGGCGTTCTCGTAGCGGCCCTTGCCGTGCAGTTGATTGTTCTTGAAACCGCCGACGTAGATATCGCCGTCGGCGCTGTTGTAGGTGCCGTTGCCTTCCAGTTGGCCGTTGACGAAATGCCCGCTGAACGAATTGCCGCTGGCATCGCCGCGCTGGCCTTCGCCGTTGGGTTTGCCGTGGGCGAACTGGCCTTGATAGGAGCTGCCGTCGTCCATTTCCAGACGGCCGAGGCCGGAATACTGGTCAGCCTTGAACTCGCCGCGATAGGTCATGCCGTTTTCTTTCAGCGTGCCTTCGCCATCGCGCCGGCCCTGCTTGAAGCCACCGGTGTAACTGCTGGCATTGGTGCTCAGGCTGCCCTGACCATCAAACAGCCCTTGCTGGAACTGGCCGCGATAGACCTCGCCGTTGCTGCCATGCCATTCGCCCTGCCCGTGCCACTGACCCTTGTCGAACTCTCCGGCGTACCAACTGCCGTTGGGATAGTCGACGCGGCCCTGACCTTGCAGCAAGCCGTCGAC
The DNA here is from genome assembly GCF_025910115.1 of Pseudomonas sp. RG1. Classification (NCBI taxonomy): domain Bacteria; kingdom Pseudomonadati; phylum Pseudomonadota; class Gammaproteobacteria; order Pseudomonadales; family Pseudomonadaceae; genus Pseudomonas; species Pseudomonas sp. RG1. The sequence goes on along the minus strand of NZ_JAPCIK010000050.1, from coordinate 28,234 downwards.
CAGTTCACCGCGATAGCGACCGCCATCGGGCAGGCGCGCATCCGGCGGCAACAGCGATTCGCCGTCGCCGCAAGCGGTGAGCATCAGGGTCAGGGCAAGGGGTGCAAGTCGAGCGATTGAGCGCATAGCGGGATCCGGGCAATTAGGCGACCGAGTATGCCGCAGCTATGCGTCGCATATATACAGACGTGACGCGAAACAGCGTGCGCTGCTTCGCATCCGGGATGATCAGACGAAGCAGAGTGACAGCGGCTCGGCGATGTAGGCCGGTTTGTCCGAGCCTTCTATCTCCAGTGTCGCGGTAGCCTTGAGCAACCACTGGCCGGGTTTTTTCTCGGTGACTTCGACCATGTCGACCTTCAGTCGGACTTTCGAGTTGACCTTGACCGGCTGGATGAAACGCACGCTGTCCAGGCCATAGTTGACGACCATCTTCACGCCTTCGGGCAGCACGAGGATGTCTTCCATCAGTTTCGGCATCAGCGACAGCGACAGGAAACCATGGGCAATCGTGCTGCCAAACGGCGTTTGCGCAGCCTTGACCGGATCGACGTGAATGAACTGAAAATCACCGGTGGCTTCGGCGAACAGGTTGATGCGCTCCTGATCGATGGTGAGCCATTCGGAACGTCCAAGTTCCTTGCCGACATAATCTTTGAGCTCTGCAACGGGAACATAGGGCATTGAGACTCTCCTTGGGTTCATCGGTTTTATAGTTTTTCAGGGGGCGGATTTGACCGGCCTGCGAACCACTGTAGATCATCATGGCGATTTGCTCAGGTCAACCGACCATGCTTTTGGCGAATGCCGGTCCATAGCGCTGGCATGCTTATAATGCCGAGCCCCTGCTGGCTGAAAATGTAAGACGGAGATGTCGGATGTTGTTACGTGGCCTGACCCTGCTGGTGCTGTTCCAATTGCTTGGCACCGCGCTCAATCACTTGCTGTTGCCGATATTGCCGGGGCCGATCATCGGGCTGCTGCTGTTGCTGGTGTTCCTGATCATTCGCGGTGAAGTCGGCGAGCCGTTGAATCAGGCAGCGGGCAGTCTGCTGCGTTATCTGCCGTTGCTGCTGGTGCCACCGGCGGTGGGCGTGATGGTGTATGCCACGGCGATTGCTGCGGATTTCTGGGCGATTGTCGGCGCGCTGGTGGTCTCGCTGATCCTGTCGATGGCCTTTGCCGGCGTGCTCATGCAGCGGCTGGTCAAACGTCACGCGCCGCCGGCGGAGGAGTCCTGATGCTGTTTGACTGGCAAGGCGCGTGGGCGTCGGTGATTCATCATCCGCTGTTCGGCATCGGCATCACCCTCGGCGCCTATCAACTGGTGCTGGCGGCGTTCGAGAAAACCCGCTGGATCTTTCTGCAACCGGTGCTGGTCTCCATGTTGTTGGTGATCGGTGTGCTGGTCGGCTGCGGCCTGACCTACGCGGAGTACCGCAAGAGCACCGAGATCCTCAGCATTCTGCTGGGGCCGGCCACGGTGGCGCTGGCGGTGCCGCTGTATTTGAATCTGCGGCGCATTCGCCAATTGTTCTGGCCGATTTTTACTACGCTGGTGATAGGCGGGGTGGTCGCAACGGGCATGGGCGTGGCGCTGGGCTGGTGGTTCGGTGCCGATCACATGATCCTGATGACCATGGCGCCGAAATCGGTGACCTCGCCGATCGCCATGCTGGTCGCCGAGCAGATCGGCGGCGTGGCGGCGCTGGCCGCGGTGTTCGTGCTGATCACCGGGGTGATTGGCGCGATCTTCGGCCCGGCGCTGCTGACCCGCCTCGGCGTGCACAGCCCCGAAGCGCGCGGCATGGCGCTGGGCATGACCGCGCATGCGGTCGGCACGGCGGTGGCGATGCAGGAAAACGATGAGTGCGGCGCGTTCGCCGCGCTGGCAATGAGTCTGATGGGCGTGGCCACGGCGGTGTTCCTGCCGTTGGCGGTGTCGATGGTGGTGTAAGGATATGTCAATGAGTCTGCCGCTTTTCCCGCTGAACACGGTGCTGTTCCCCGGCTGCAACCTCGATCTGCAGATCTTCGAGGCGCGCTACCTCGACATGATCGGCCGCTGCATGAAGCAGGGCGTCGGTTTCGGTGTGGTGTGCATCCTTGAGGGCAGCGAAGTCGGTGTGGCACCAGAAGGTTTCGCAATGGTCGGTTGCGAGGCGCGGATCACCGATTTCGAGCAACAGGACAACGGCTTGCTCGGCATTCGCGTGCAAGGCGGACGGCGCTTCACTGTGCTGCGCACCGAAGTGCAGCGCGATCAACTGATTCTGGCCGACGTCGAGTGGCTCGATGACGAGCCCGAGCAACCGTTGCAGGACGAGGACGCCGACCTGGTCGCGCTGCTCAAGGCGCTGGCCGAACACCCGATGGTCGAGGCGTTGAACATGGGCACCGAAGCCGCCGGGCAACAGGCGCTGGCCAATCAGCTTGCCTATCTGTTGCCTTTTGCCGAAGAGGACAAGATCGATCTGCTGCAACTCGACGACCCACAGCAACGGCTGGATGCGATCCAGGCATTACTCGATGAACTGCAGGGCGAACTGTTCGCCTAGTTTCACTTTGAATCAACTCAAGCTGCCTGCCAGTATTGTTTCGCTTTTGTCTTTGTCTTAATTTCAAGTTGCTCGCAGGATGCGAACAACTTGAAAACAACAAGGATAAATCATGACTTTATATGAAGATGAACGGGCATTCTGGGACGATATTGCTGGCAAGTATATCTTGAAGCATGCCGGTACTGATCATAACGTTGGCCACGTCATTGAGGCGGCAGCGATTTATGCGGATCGCATGGTAATGGCCCGGCGGAAACGAAAAACCGAAAACATTCCGGATGGCGATGTTCTGCGGATGTCGGCAACAGCCACAGTCGCTATCTGATCCTTTTCCTTTTTCAACTTTTCTGTCGCTGTCTTGAACATGACAGCAGAGTGTTTACCAATGGGTAGTTCTATGTCTTTGGCAAAAGTAAACAATGAAAGCTTCAGTGCCAATCTTTATCTGGACGGTCTTCCGGTAGTTCTTAATCAGCAACGCCTGCAACAGACCCTGCGCCACAAGCGCATAACTCAAGGCGAAAAACTCGATGCTGAAGTGGGGTTGGCCGACTCGCGGACATCCGCCCTTGTCACCCTGGCTGACAATGAGGACGATGCTCCGTTGCTGTTGAAGTTTGTTCCTGAAGGTAACTGTTACGCAATTCAAGTGATACATCCGGGCGTGTTTGACGGTGCGCGATTATTCATCGAAGACAAGACACATAATTTGCTGGTCAGCACCAGCGCTCCGGCACAACTCTATTCAATCAGTACCTACGGCGTGGCCAAGGCTTCTTTAAGCAATATCGCATCCGGCCCGGCTTATATCGAATTGAACAGCGAGCCGAAAGATAAGCCGCTGTATCGTCAGGTAAGCGATGGCATGAGCAAATTCCTCGACGCGAACCCCAACGGGACAGGGCATAACGCCTTCAATCCAAAACCCGCAAGGTTTGTGATCAGCGTGCTCAAATAGCGCAACGCCGCAATTGAAGGACAGACGCCATTCGTTATCGAATGGCGTCTGGATTTCACGGCCGATGATGTTCAGCAACGGGCCAGACTATATCGTTGGAGCATGTTTTCCTGCCCTTGGGCAACCTCACTATGGGGCCCTTGGAGGCAGCTACGCGATCGATCAACTGATCGTATGAATTGTTGTGATTGCCCCCAGCCCAAGTGTGCTCCTCGATATCCGCGGCATCGCCTCCGGCCTTCCTGTAAATATCCTCGACTCTTGCCGCCCGACTCAGGTCCGAGCGCACCAGCCATATCCGCTCGGCACTGATGCCTCGCGTGGGCATGGAAATACGTCCTTCGTGGCTGTCGCCATCAAAATCCCTGTTGTTCAGGTAAAGGTTTTCCACCCTTGGGACCACTTCGATGCCGCGGGTGTCGATGACATACAGGAAACCATGTGTCTGTTTGCGTCGCAGCAACGGGTAATCGCGCGAATTATCCATTTCAAATGAGGTGTCTGACTCTTCACCCGAACTGTGTCGATTTCCGCTGGATGAGTCACTGTCGGAAAAATGTCCCGGATAGCGATTGGCCTGGCTGTTGTAGTGCCGAGGGTTGGAGTAGTAATCAAAACCCAGGTATTGAATGCCGTTGCCCAATGAAAACGTCGAGCTGAAGGCATGCCGGGTTGTCGAGTCGGAAGGGTTGCCCCGCAACTTCACCAAACGTTTGTCCCGCGCCAGTTCGAAGGGGGTGCGCAAATCGGCGCGGAACATTGCCGGGATATCCGTACGGTAAAGATAATCATGCTTGTTGCGCATGTAGCCGGCATGTTCCAGATAGCTTTGCAGAAAGTCTGCTTCGTAACGCTGTTGGACAGGCGGCAAGTCACCCTCGATGCTTTCACCTTCTTGCCGCAGTCTGAGACTGATGGGGCCAAGCTCTTCGGCAATCTGTTCGAAGCGTTTGGCATCCTGCACATTTCGGGTCAGGCTTTTGTGCTGTTCGGCCCATGCGGGAAAGCCGTTTTCCATGTCCGGACGCAAGCGTTTTTGTTGGGCGGTGCTGAGATTGTAGGTGCGCAAAAGCTCGGCGCACTCACTGCGAGTCTTTTGCGGGTGGGACCATTTCATGGAATCCAGAAGGAATTTGTAGTGACTTTTGATATCTCTGCGTCTTGCCCAGCCCGGCGGGCCCCCGATGGCCTCGGCCTCGGTACGAAAGGCAAGAATTTCTGCGCCGCGCAGGCTGTACACATCCCATAGTTCGCCATCGGTCCAGTGCGCCAGCTTCAGCGGCAAGGCGGCATCCGCGCGTGCTTCGTTCGGGTCTGCCTTGATCAGGCGGCCGTATTTGCCCTTGAATGCGAAGCCGACATTCAGCCGAGTATTCACTTGCCCTTCATAGGGATTTTCCGCCCATTCGTGTACCGCGTAATAACCTCGTTCGTTCGGCACCGGCTCGGAACGCGGCTTGGCCAACTCATACAGGGTGTAGCGGTCGGGCGGGTACTCTTCGATGGGCTTGTTCAAACTCCACAAATCAGTGTCCGCGACTCGATAAACAGGCGGTCCCGATGGCGTCCGTTCACTGGGCAATCTGGCGCGCCAGGCTTTGATCAGATCGTGGTACGCCACCATCACCGTCTGCCCTGCGGCCGATCCGTCGTCGTTGGCGATGTCTGCGAACTTGCGCCCCTTGTATTCTTTCAGGCCGTCTGCATCCGGGCGTAGAGTCCCGTCGATGTCTTGCAGGTAAGGCTCCAGCGGCGACATGGCAGACCGCTGAGTAGGCCTCAGCGCATCAAGGATCCGGCTCACCGTTATCACGGGTTCCGGGCTGGCGTGACTGCCGTGAGGACCGCGGGCGAGAATGTCCGGCGATGTGAGCGAGCCGTCCGGCCTGACGCGGCCAGGCAAGCGTGCATCAAGATCGATGGGAAGATCCAGGCTGATCGGGCGGGAGGTCGAGGTGCCCGGCGTTTCCGGTGTCGGTAATGGGCGAAGTGTCCCGGGTTTCTGGCGCATAAAGGTCATTCCATGTAGTGAACCCGGCCAGTCATTGGCCGAGGTGATCAAGTGCCGGAATGGAGCTCAGGTCCATCCCGGCACGTTGTTGAAACCGGCAGCGCGCGGTCAGTTGATGTTGACGGGAATGAACAGGTCTTCGCGTTTGACGCGTGTCTGCCGATCAGTCAGCAGGCTCCAGTGGCTGTTTACCGAGTTGTAAACCAGCGTGCCCACTGTGTCGGGCTGGTAGCCGATGTGAGTCACGTAGACCCGCGCTGCCAACTCGTTGCGCTGCCGGTGTTGCTCGATATCGGCCAACAGCGCATCGACGCTGGCGTAGCCTTGGGCATTGATCACGTACAGCTGCAAGATCTCGAACAGCAGCGAGACTTGATAGAGATTGCCGGCGGTGGTTGCCACGCTGACCGATTCCACCGGTGTGTCATCGCCGATATCCGGCAATTGGACAGTCACGCTGGCGATGCGCAAGCGGTTGTCCTGCAATTGGATTTCGTCGCGAGTGACGGTTTCGTCCATTGTCCTGGTGTACAGATTCCAGCTTGAGGCGTTGGCCGTTTTTGCCGCAGCCCCAGGTGTGGCCAGGCGCACGATGCAGTTGCTGGCCAGGTAGATGTCGTACGTCGCGCTATGACCCTCAAGCAGATAAATGCCGGTATGCGCCCGGGATTCGATGACGATTTTGCTGGGTCGATCGGTCAGCAGCGGCTTCTCACTGATGGCGGGCCGGGTGAACGGGTATTTGCCGTTGCGCCGTTTCAGCCAGCTTCGAGTGCTGACCTGTCGTGCGCCGGGGTTGTTGGCGTCCTCTTCGTAGTCCAGGTGCGGCAGTTGCAGGCGATAGGACACTCCGTCCCGCATGACCACAACGATGTCTTGCGCCAATTGCGGCGTGGTCACTTTGAGGCTGTTGCGCCCGCTATACCCGGTGGCGGCAGCGATCGGTTGAATCACGCCCTTGAATGCCAGCACTTTTGCCGGCAACCGCAGCGACAGGCAGAAGTCTTTGTAGGTCAGGTGAGTATTGCCCGAAACACCTTTGCGCACCTGGACGGCATAGCTGAGCTCGACGTCGATGATTTCGTCGTCGCCGTAGTCCAGAAAAACGCTGCGCGGCCTGGTGGCGCTGCGTGCGATGACGAACTCGACCTCGCGCTGCGTACGGGTAACAAAATGCCGGCCCAGGCTCTGATTGTCGATCGTCACCGTTCCGCCATTGACGATCGCCGAGGCAGGTGCGGGCGGACCAATGACGGTCACGGCGACATCGATGTCCTGACTCAGCGCTGGACCTGGTTCCTGAGGGAGCTGAGCCAGCAGTTCGTAGCCATCCTGGGTGCGGAACAGCCATCGATCGTTATGCAACCGACGCTGGCCGTCGACCATTCGATAGACGTTTTCCAGGGTCAGCACGTGGTCTGGGTCGTCGCCGTCCTTGCCGCGCAAGGAATTGATCACCAGCGAGGTGCCGATGATCTGCCAGCGCTGAATCACCGCGTGCGGCCAGCCCAATTCGATCACGCTCGAATGCGCGCTGTCCTCGGTAATTGTCGTGCGTGCGTTGGTGTGAGCGATGTAATAGCGATCGACGCCGCTACCGCCGTCCACGTGACATTCAAGGCCATAGATGGCAATCGTGTCGTTGCCGGCACCGGCGCTGACGCGATCATGGCCATGGGCGGAGATCTGGTTGGCCTCGGTATTGCCGATGACGTGGCTGCTGCCTTTGCGCAGCGTCGAAACGTTCTCGAACGATGTCAGGTGCGCGACTTCAATGCCTGGGCCTTCCGGGTCCAGACCACGCAGCGTGACCTTGCCGCTCGGCAGGTCAATCCGATGGCCGATGTGTCGTGTATCAGTGGCCGGCCGCTGGCCTTCGAACGCAAAGGTATCGCTACCGTCGCCGCCATCCAGCACATTGATGTGCGGCGGTTTGGTCAGCCGATCCAGTTCTTCGTCAGCGACCTGTTGATAGAACGCATCGTTTTTGTCGCCACCGCTGAGCGCCTTGTGTCCCTGGCGGTAGGTAAACAGGTTGGGCTGCGCCTTGACGCCAGTGACACGGTCATTGCCATCGCCCAGGCGCCAGAACACGCCTTTGCCTTCGCCTGCACTGCCGTTGACAACGCCCTTGAGGTTGTCGGGTAATCCATGGCTTGCGTCGATGACATCGTCGCCGCCGACGATCACCGCCTGGCTGTCGAGTCTGAACGGCAGCTGCCCGACGCTTTCGTCCCACTGGTAACGCCATAGTTCGACAGGGCGCAATTCGGCGCGAAACGCGCCATTGACCACTTGGGCGATGGAGTCGCTGTAAGCGCCGGCAAGCATGTCTTTGGCCGACAGTTCGAGCTGTTTTTCGTAGTCACTGGAAAGCCTGGACAGCTTGAAGCGATCCATCACTTCGGCGTCCAGTTCCTTGCCGGTAAAAGCGAACCATCCCGAGCGCAGACGCTCGAGTGTTGTCAGTTCGATGTAATCATCGATCTGGTCGACGACCCTGGCGGCTTGATAGATCAGTGAACCGGAGATGAGCAGTGCGGCAGCCGCGAGGCCGAGCGGGCCGGCAACACTGCCGAAACCGGCCAGCGCGGCGACGCCCAGCACCAGGCTGATGCCAGCGCCCGCTACACTCAGGGCAGCGCTGAAATAATGGTCCTGAGCTTCTTTGCCCGATGACGCGGCGGCGGCGTTGAACGATTTGATCGCGTCGACAATGTCGAACGGCAAGGTGATCGCGCTGGCGAACATTCCCGCGCCACGGCTCATGTATTTGCCGATCGAGGTCAGCGCAAAACCCCTCAGTACATTGCTGCCCTGAGTCAGCATCGCCTGGCCTGTTCTGGCCAGACCCCGCTCGATGATCAGCGAGCCGAGTTCTGCGGCGATGGATCCGCCGTAGTAGAGCATTTCCAGTGCCTCGCCTTTTTTGATCGCATCGGTCAGGGCCATGTAGCCGCTGTAGATGCCGAAGGCTTGCATGCCGACTCCTGCGCCGCTCATCAAATAGCTTTTGGTCTTGTTGATCCAGCCGGGCGCGTGTTCAAACGCGTCCGCCCGGTGGATCTCCAGCTTTTGCGCAGCCTTGCCCAATTTGTTGAGACGATCCATGGCGCTGCCCGAAACCAGCGGCGTATCACTGACGAACAATGGGCCGGCATCGACCGAGCGCTTGCAGGCAATCTCATAGAACAGCAGTGCCGCCATGTCATTGTCGGGAAAGTCCACAGCTTGCAAGCGGGACTGTACCTTTGCGGACTCGAAATGGAGTCCGTCCAGAAAAGCCTGATCCACGCGCTTCATGTTGGCATTCGCCGGACTGACAGGTTGACCGTCGACGGTCGCCCCCAGCGCTTGCAACTCGACCCGACTGATCACGACCTCGCCGATACGCAGTGGGCCCAGGTGTTTGTCGATTGCCTTCAGAGTCTGGCGAAGGGATGGGGGGCTGTCAGGCACCTCGCCTGGCACGTCCGCTCGATCGGGCATGGGTGTGGACGGCGTATGGGCATTGGCCGAGGCGTCTATGGGGGTAACTTGAAGCGCGCGCACGTGGGCGACATGAGCCGCGGGAACGATGAGTTTCGACACGTATTAATCCTTTAATGGTGTGCATGAGGAGCCGGTTTCCCTGGCGGCTTTACTTGAGCATCTGAAGTTCGGGCCAGGCGATGTCATGGGCAAACTCGTCCTTGTTGCCTGAGAGCCTGAGTATCGGCAGGCCCGCCGCCTCCACCTGGTCGATCAACTGGTCGTATTCGAACCGGTTGGAGTGCCCGGCATGGGTGGCCGCTTCGATGCGATCAGCGTTTGCCCCAGCCTGCTCTTTGATGTCTTCGACCCTGGCGCCCTTGGTCAGGTCTGTGTTCAGTAACCAGACACGCTCGGCTGAAACTCCGCTGCGCGTGACCGAGATCAGCCCTTCGAAATCGTCGGAGGGGAACCAGGTCGGCGGGGTGTCACGCGCAGCGGAATTGAACATCATGTTTTCTTCGTGGGGGACGACCTCCAGATCGCGCGTGTCGAGCGCGTAGAGAAACATTTCCGTCTGCCGTGTGCGCGTGGACCGGTAGCCGCGATCGTGATCCCATGCCACAGGGCTGTCAGGATCCGACCAGTCTGACGAGGAGTCACTCGGTGTATCACTGGCGTCGCTTGCGCCGCTTTCCGAACCGCTGTCGCCCGTGTCGCGTCCCGGGTATTTATGGGTCTGGCTGTTGAAACGCAGGTATTCGGGATCGGGGGCGCGGGCATATCCCTGTCCTGCCTGGAGACTGAACGTCGCGCTGATCGGCTTGTGTGTGGTCGCGCCGGGTTCGTGGTGATAGCGCGGCAGCATGGTGCCGTCGTTCGCCAGCTCGAACGGCGTGCGCTCGTCACCGCGAAACAGCGCCGGAATGTCCGTGCGGTACAGGCAGTTGTTCTTGTTGCGCAGATAACCGAGCTGTTTCAACAGCGCTTCGCGCACCTCGGGGGTCAGGCTGTTTTCTGCGTCGTACCAATCGTGGCGGGCATTGCGCTTGAGGTTGAGCTGCTCGAGCGCATCGGCGGCAAACTGGTCGAAGCGTTGCGGGTTGCTGACGTCCTCCAGCAAGCGCTTGTGCGCCAATGCCCACGCCGGAAGCGTCAGATGGCTGGCCATTTCCTGCTGCAAACGCGACAGTTGCCTGGGCAGCAGATTGAACGATTGCAGAAAGGCTTCGCGCTCGGCAAAGCCCATCTGCGGGTGCAGCCAGCGCAACGAGTCGCGCAGCAGATCGGTTCGCGGATTTTCCGTGGTTGTGGGGTGTGCCCACTGTGGCGGCGTGCCGGTGGCCTGGGCTTCGACACGAAAGCGCGCGATGTCCTCGCCCTGTAGCCCATATAGCTGCCATATCTCATGATCGGTCCACTGTTTGAGGTGGAGCGGCGACGCTGCGAATCCACCCGCTGGAGGATCAACCGCTATGTAATTGCCATATGAATCCCGGAAGGCGAACAGCATGTTGTCTTTGCGTGAGCCAAATAGCGGATTCATTTCGTAATAGCCCTGAGCATCCGGCGAACGCCAGGATGGGCTGTAACGACTTTGATTGATGGGTATTGTCACGGGGGCGAGGCGCGGTCGCTTTGGCGCGGGTTGTTCGGTCAGGCGCCAGGTGGGGCTGTCTGCGTTTTTGTACAGGCGCGGTCCGGAGGGAACGCGCTCGGTGAGTAACTTGCTGCGCAATGCGCCGGTTTCATCCTCACCCACATGCGTGGTTTGCAGAGCTCCCTGATATTCGACGTCTGCGAACTTTCTGCCAACGATCCAGCGAAATCCATCATTGTCGGCAGGCTGCATTCCACGCACAAAGGTCTCCGATAACCAGTAATCGTTTATTGAAGTGGAATGTTCCGAGCGATAGGCGCTGTGTGCCGGTAACTGAAAGATTTCAACCGCAGGCAACCGCGGATTCGCATCGGCAAGGGCGCTGTCGAAGTTGGTACTGTGCAGCGCAAGATCGGGGATGCCGGCTCTTGGCGATATTTCAATGCTGCTGACATCAAACATGGGCCGATGTGGCGTTGGCACGTTTGCATCAGGTTGATGCGTGGTTGTGACTGACGTCTTGCGGGGTATTTTTGGACTCATGAAAGACTCGATAAAAAATGGATTGTTGTATGACTCGGCAGAACTTCAATGCATGGTTTGAATAGATATGGATAGCCAGCAAATGACCGAGTCGGGCCCATCAATCTAACGGTTTTTCAAAAGCGCGAAACACTGAGCAGGCATGTTTCAACTTGAATGTGTAACGCTAGTTTTGCGTCGATCGAGAATGCGGAAATGTCGGTTTTATAACCAGGAAAGTTAACCGGGAGGGAGGAATTTTGCGTAGGTTGCAAGCGCCGCTCTTGTCGGAATGTTCCGAAAGAGCGGCGTATAAGAAATGTCGCTTGTAAATTGCCTGTTTTAGTAGGCGTAACGCAACAATGTATGTGGCAAGTGGCGCATAACGAAGAATCCGAACAGCGCGACCATGGACGGCAGGATCAGCCACCAGATCTTGAAAGGCATGGCGTTGAGCGGCGCCTGCCGCTGGTTTGACCACAGCATCGCGGCGCAGACGCAACTGGCAAGCATTGCACCGGCCAATATGTCGGTTGGCCAGTGCGCGCCGAGATAGACCCGCGACAAAGCAATGGAGAATGCCGGGATGCAGGCAATCAGCAGCCAGGTCAGGCGCATGCGTGGCGGCTGCCCGCGTCCGGCCAGGACACCCAGCGTCAGGAACAGGGCGAATGCGCCAGAAGCATGGCCGCTGGGCATGCTGTAGGTGGTCAGTGGATCGCTGAGCACTTCCGGGCGTACCCGGGCGAAAAAATACTTGGTGCCGGTGTTGGCCATGGCGGTGATCAGCATGGTGGCGCCCGCGAACACTGCCTGGCGCCACTGCTTGCACAGCAACAGCAATATGACGAGCAGGGCGCTGAACAGCAGCATGTTGCGGAATTCGCCGATCAGGGTCAGCGTCACGGCGATTTCGTCCAGCGCTGGCTGGCGATGTTCCTGCACCAGAGTCATCACACCGTTGTCGAGCGCGGTGAGGTATGGATAGCCGATAAACAGCCCGATCAGGATCAACAGGCTCATGCCGCCGATCCAGATCGTCGCCCGACGATGACGACGCACGCTGCTGTTGACGCTCAGGCCGACCATCACCGCGATGCTGGCCGCGACAATTCCGGCTTCGAGCCAGAAACCTTCAGGCAATGGCAGGCGGAACGCCGCGCCCGTGGCCCAGCCCGGCAACAGATAAGCCAGGCTCCAGCCAGCAGCGGCCAGCAGGCTGACGGCGAAGAAACGCGGGAACGGCATGTCGCACATCCCGGCGACCATCGGCAGCATCGGCCGCAGCGGGCCGATGAAACGCCCGACCAGCAGGCTGGCGATGCCATAGCGCTGGAAGTACGACTCGGCGCCGGCCATCCATTCCGGGTGATGGCGTAGCCCGGGGAGGCGGCGGATGTTCTGGTGGAAATGGCGGCCGAGGAAGTAGGAAATCAGGTCGCCAAGAATGCCGCCAAGAAAGCCCAGCAGCAGCGTTTCGCTCAATGACAGCGCGCCGCTGCCGGCCAGCACCGCCACGGCAAACAGCAACACCGTGCCCGGCACGATCAGCCCGGCGATCGCCAGACATTCCACGCACGCCACGATGAACACCGCTGCGGCCAGCCACTGCGGATTGGCGCCGAGCCATCCGGTGATGCTATCGAGCCATGGGCCCATACAGAAAAACTCCATTCATTCTTTAAGTAATTGTTACGCGGTGGACTGCTGACCTGTGGGAGCGAGCCTGCTCGCGAATGCGCTGTGTCAGACGATAGAAGCGTTGGCTGGCACGACCCCTTCGCGAGCAGGCTCGCTCCCACAGGGGGAGACATCATTCATTGACGGATTCGGCGTCGGTTACGGGAAGTAAAATATAATCCCGGCCTTCGACCTGACCCCGTCGCAGCGGGTTCCGCGTGCACCATTGCGCATACGCAGCGTCAACGAAGCGATACATCAGGTGTTCGTCACGGCCCAGCGGGATGCCCAGCCGGGTGGTTTGAATAATCTGCGAGGGTGCCGGCCCCGTATCTTCGACCAGCAGCAATTCATGATCGAAACGCTTGGCGTCCCACATCGGTACTTTCAAACCCAATGCCTTGCACAACAACGTCTGCCCGGCGCAGAGCTTCTGCGTCGGCCGCGGTCGCCCCTGAGCATCGGGATTGTTCAGCAGCATCTGCGCCAGGCTCGCCGGGCCGCTGACTTCGTCGACCCACGGATAGGCGGATTTGATCAGCACGGCATTGCCCGGACCTTGCGCACTGAAGTTCAGCGAATCACCGCCGCGGGCGTAATACATATAGATGTGGCCGCCATTCAGAAACAAAGCCTTACGCTTTTCTGTGTAACCGAGCGAGGCATGACTGCCTTTTTCCGCGAAGTAATAGGCTTCGGTCTCGATGATTCGCGCACTCAGCCACAGGTCACCGACGCGATGGCGGATGACTTTGCCGAGCAGCGCCTGCGCCAGAACCTGGGCGTCGCGGTCGAAAAAACTGTCCGGCAGGCCCACGGGCAGGTGCGCGGACTCGGGGCAAAGGGGCACGTTGGTCATGATGGGCAAGGTTTATCCAGGCTCAAGAGGTCGTGATGATAACAACGCTGAGCTTAATTACGTCTGAACGACGGGCAAACGCAGCTCATTTCGACCATCCGCCCGTCACCGCTGTTAGTCCCGGGACGCGACAGCTATAATCTGCCGCTTTCCTCTTTGCCAAGACCCCAGCAGACCATGACTGAGTCCGTTCTTGACTACATGACCCGATTGGGTCGCGCCGCCCGCGCTGCCTCCCGGGTCATCGGTCGCGCCAGCACCGCGCAGAAAAACCGCGCCTTGCAGGCTGCCGCCAATGCTCTGGATGCTGCACGCGCCGAGCTGGCCGCAGCCAATGAGCTGGATCTGGCTGCCGGTCGCGCCAGCGGTCTGGAGCCGGCGCTGCTGGAACGTCTGGAACTGACCCCGGCACGCATCGACGGCATGATCGTCGGCTTGCGTCAGGTCGCTGCACTGGCGGATCCGGTCGGCGCGATCCGCGACATGAGCTTCCGTCCGTCGGGCATTCAGGTCGGCAAGATGCGCGTGCCGCTGGGCGTGATCGGGATCATCTACGAATCCCGTCCGAACGTGACCATCGATGCCGCCAGCCTGTGCCTGAAGTCCGGCAACGCGACCATCCTGCGCGGCGGCTCCGAGGCGATTCATTCCAATCGCGCGATTGCCGCGTGCATTCAGCGCGGTCTGGCCGAAGCCGAACTGCCCGCCGCCGTGGTGCAAGTGGTCGAAACCACTGACCGTGCCGCCGTCGGCGCGATGATCAGCATGCCGGAATACGTCGACGTCATCGTGCCCCGTGGCGGTCGTGGCCTGATCGAACGCATCAGCCGCGATGCCCGCGTGCCGGTGATCAAGCATCTGGACGGCATCTGCCACGTTTACGTCAGCGAACACGCCGATCTGGCCAAAGCCCAGCGCATCGCTTTCAACGCCAAGACCTATCGTTATGGCATCTGCGGCGCGATGGAAACCCTGCTGGTCGATCAGGCTGTTGCCAGGGATTTCCTGCCGTCGATGGCTGCGCAGTTCCGCGAAAAAGGCGTTGAATTGCGCGGTTGCGAGCGCACCCGGGCGATCATCGAAGCGGTCGCGGCCAGCGAAGACGACTGGCACACCGAGTACCTGGCGCCGATTCTGTCGATCCGCGTGGTCGGCGGTCTGGAGCAGGCGATCGAACACATCAACCATTACGGCTCCCATCACACCGACTCGATCGTCAGCGAAAACCTCGCCGACACCCGCCGGTTCGTGGCGGAAGTCGACTCGGCCTCGGTGATGATCAACACGCCGACCTGCTTTGCCGATGGATTTGAATACGGATTGGGTGCCGAGATCGGCATTTCTACTGATAAGCTGCACGCCCGCGGCCCGGTCGGGCTCGAGGGGCTGACCTGCGAGAAGTACATCGTGGTCGGTGATGGCCAGTTGCGCGGCCAGGCGACGGTCTGACTTGACCGACCTCGACCTGACAGCGCCGCACACCGGCAGCGAGTCGCGCCCGCAACGCATTGGCGTGCTGGGCGGTACGTTCGACCCGGTGCACATCGGCCATTTGCGTGGCGCACTGGAAGTTGTCGAAGCGCTGGCGCTGGACGAGTTGCGCCTGATGCCGAACGCGCGCCCGCCACATCGCGGGACGCCGCAGGTGTCGGCGCAGGATCGGCTGGCGATGGTCGAGTGCGCGGTGGCCGGATTGCCGCCGCTGGTGGTGGACGCCCGCGAATTGCAGCGGGACAAACCGTCCTGGACCATCGATACCCTGGAGTCGCTGCGCGCAGAGATGCCCGCCGAGACCCAGGTTTTTCTGCTTTTGGGCTGGGACGCATTTTGCGGCCTGCCCACTTGGCACCGCTGGGAAGAGTTGCTCCAGCATTGCCACATCCTGGTGCTACAGCGCCCGGACGCCGACAGCGAACCGCCGGATGCCTTGCGCAACCTGCTGGCAGCGCGTTCGGTGAGCGACCCGCTGGCCCTGAAAGGGCCGAGCGGACAGATTGCATTCGTCTGGCAGACACCGCTCGCGGTTTCCGCCACCCAGATCCGTCAACTGCTGGCCAGCGGTAAGTCGGTACGTTTCCTGGTGCCCGACGCGGTCCTGGCCTACATCGATGCGCACGGTCTGTACCGTGCGTCGAACTGAACAAGGCGCGCTTCACCGATACGGATCACCGTATCCCCAAGCCGCCGAATACATGAGCAAAACGAGTTACATATGACTGATAAAGATCTACCGAAAGTAAAGCGCAAAGGCACGTTCAAGAGCGCACCACTGCCGGAAGCCGTCAACACCAACGAGCCGCTCAAGGGCGACGAACTGGTCAAGATTGCCGTCGCTGCGCTGGAAGACGTCAAGGCCCAGGACATCCAGATCATTGATGTGCGCGACAAGCAGAGCATCACTGACTACATGATCATCGCCACCGGTACCTCCAATCGCCAGATCAACGCGATGCTGGACAAGGTCCGCGAGGAAGTGAAGAAGCAGGGCGCCAAGCCGCTGGGCGAAGAAGGCAAGGGCGACAGCGACTGGGTTCTGCTCGACCTCGATCTGGTGATCGTGCACATGATGACTGCCTCGGCGCGTCAGTTCTACGACCTGGAGCGCCTGTGGGCCGGTGCCGAGCAAAGCCGTGCGGCCGATGCCAAGCACCACAGCCCGGAAAACACCCACGAGCATTTCACCAAGCTCAACAAAGACCAGTTCTAAGGGATCGCTGTGCGACTGCGCCTGATCGCCGTCGGTTCACGCATGCCCAAGTGGGTGGAAGAAGGCTGGCATGAATATGCCAAGCGTCTTCCGTCCGAGCTGGCGCTGGAACTGGTGGAAATTCCGCTCAATACCCGTGGCAAGAATGCCGACGTGGCCCGTTTCATCCGCCAGGAAGGCGAAGCCATGCTGGCCAAGGTCGGGCACAACGAGCGGATCGTCACGCTGGAGGTTCACGGCAAGCCGTGGAGCACCGAGCAACTGGCGGTCGAACTCGATCGCTGGCGCCTGGATTCGCGCACGGTCAACTTCATGGTCGGCGGCCCGGAAGGGCTGGCACCGGAAGTCTGTGCCCGCGCTGACCAGCGCTGGTCGTTGTCGCCGCTGACCTTGCCGCACCCGCTGGTGCGGATCCTGATCGGCGAACAGTTGTACCGTGCCTGGACCGTGTTGTCCGGCCACCCTTACCACAAGTAAGCCTGCCCTCATGTCTCAGCCGATCCGCATCAAGGACCACGAAAAGGACGCCCGTCTGGTGCGCAGCCGTGTCGTGTTCGGTGCGATCGTGATTGTGGCGCTGATCTGTGTGTTGATCGCGCGTCTGTATTACCTGCAGGTGATCCAGTACGAGTACCACTCGACCCTGTCGGAAAACAACCGCGTCCACGTGCAGCCGATTCCGCCGACGCGCGGGCTGATTTTCGACCGCAACGGCGTGGTCGTGGCCGACAACCGGCCGAGCTTCAGCCTGAGCATGACCCGCGAGCGCTCCGGCGATTGGCAACAGGTGCTCGACGTCATCGTCGAGGTGCTGGAGCTGACGCCCGAGGACCGGGTGATCTTCGAGAAACGCATGCGGCAGGGGCGTCGGCCGTTCGAGCCGGTGCCGATCCTGTTCGAGCTGACCGAAGAGCAGATCGCCCGCATCGCGGTGAACCAGTTCCGCCTGCCCGGGGTGGAAGTGGTCGCGCAACTGGTCCGGCATTACCCGCAGGGCGCGCACTTTGCGCACTCGGTGGGCTACATGGGGCGGATCAACGAGAAAGAGCTGAAGTCACTGGATCCGGTCAACTACAGCGGCACCCACCACATCGGCAAGACCGGCATCGAGCGGTTCTACGAGCCGGAATTGCACGGTCAGGTCGGTTACGAGGAAGTCGAGACCAACGCCCGTGGCCGCGTGTTGCGGGTGCTCAAGCGCACCGATCCGATTCCCGGCAAGGACATCGTCCTGAGCCTCGACATCAAGTTGCAGGAAGCCGCCGAGGCCGCGCTGGGCGGGCGACGTGGCGCGGTGGTGGCGCTCGATCCGAAGACTGGTGAAGTGCTGGCGATGGTCAGTCAGCCGAGTTTCGACCCCAACCTGTTCGTCACCGGCATCAGCTTCAAGGCCTACGCCGAGTTGCGTGATTCCATCGACCGGCCGTTGTTCAACCGCGTGCTGCGCGGTCTGTACCCGCCGGGCTCGACGATCAAACCGGCGGTAGCGATTGCCGGTCTTGACGCCGGCGTGGTCACGGCTTCGAGCCGGGTGTTCGACCCGGGCTATTACATGCTGCCCAACTACGACCACAAGTATCGCAACTGGAACCGTACCGGTGACGGCTTCGTCGACCTCGACACGGCGATCATGCGGTCCAACGACACCTACTTCTATGACCTGGCGCACAAGCTCGGCATCGATCGGCTGTCGACCTATATGAACAAGTTCGGCATCGGCCAGAAGGTCTCGCTGGACATGTTCGAAGAATCCCCCGGCCTGATGCCGTCGCGCGAATGGAAACGGGCGACGCGCAAACAGGCGTGGTTCCCCGGCGAAACCCTGATTCTCGGGATCGGCCAGGGCTACATGCAGTCGACGCCACTGCAACTGGCCCAGGCCACGGCGCTGGTGGCCAACAAAGGCATCTGGAACCGTCCGCACCTGGCCAAGTCCCTCGACGGGGTGAAGCCGGTGGATGAAAACCCGATGCCGAACATCGTCCTGCGCGACCCGTCCGACTGGAACAAGGTCAACCACGGCATGCAGCAGGTGATGCACGGTGCCCGTGGCACCGCGCGCAAAGCGGCGATCGGCGCGCAATACCGCATCGCCGGCAAGTCCGGTACCGCGCAGGTGGTGGCGATCAAGCAGGGCGAGAAATACGACCGCTCCAAGGTCCAGGAACGCCACCGCGACCACGCCCTGTTCGTCGGCTTCGCCCCGGCCGATGATCCGAAAATCGTCGTGTCGGTGATGGTCGAGAACGGAGAGTCCGGTTCCGGCGTTGCCGCGCCAGTGGTGCGCCAGGTCATGGACGCCTGGTTGCTCGACCAGGACGGCCACCTGAAAGCCGAGTACGCCAGCCCTATCACTGCGGAGGCCCCGGCCCGTGATGAATAATTTCGATCGCATGCTCTCCAGCGAGGATGTGATGCGTCGCCGCGCGACGTTGCTGCAAAGATTGCATATCGATGGCCCGCTGTTGATCCTGTTGCTGATCCTCGCCGCCGGCAGCCTGTTCGTGCTGTATTCGGCCAGCGGCAAGAGCTGGGATCTGCTCGGCAAGCAGGCCACGTCGTTCGGCATCGGCCTGGTGGCAATGATCGTCATCGCCCAGTTCGAGCCGCGTTTCATGGCGCGTTGGGTGCCGCTCGGTTACGTGATCGGCGTGGTCTTGCTGATCGTCGTCGACATCATGGGTCACAACGCCATGGGCGCCACGCGCTGGATCAACATCCCCGGGGTGATCCGCTTCCAGCCCTCGGAATTCATGAAGATCCTGATGCCGGCAACCATCGCCTGGTACCTGTCCAAACGCACGCTGCCGCCGCAGCTCAAGCACGTCGGCATCAGCCTGATGCTGATCGGCGTGCCGTTCATTCTGATCGTGCGCCAGCCGGATCTCGGTACCTCGCTGCTGATTCTCGCCGGTGGCGCCTTCGTGCTGTTCATGGGCGGCCTGCGCTGGCGCTGGATTCTCAGCGTGCTGGCGGCGGCGGTGCCGGTATCGGTGGCGATGTGGTTCTTCGTCATGCACGACTATCAGAAGCAGCGGGTCCTGACTTTCCTCGACCCGGAAAGCGATCCGCTCGGTACCGGCTGGAACATCATCCAGTCCAAAGCCGCGATCGGTTCCGGTGGCGTATTCGGCAAAGGCTGGCTGCTCGGCACCCAGTCGCACCTGGACTTTCTGCCGGAAAGCCACACCGACTTCATCATCGCCGTGCTTGGTGAAGAGTTCGGTCTGGTGGGGATTTGCGCGCTGCTGCTGATCTATCTGTTGTTGATCGGTCGCGGGCTGGTGATCACCGCTCAGGCGCAAACGCTGTTCGGCAAATTGCTCGCTGGCGCGTTGACCATGACTTTTTTTGTTTACGTTTTCGTCAACATCGGTATGGTCAGTGGCCTGTTGCCGGTCGTGGGGGTGCCGTTGCCGTTCATTAGCTACGGAGGAACTTCGCTGGTGACGCTGCTGTCAGCGTTTGGGGTTTTGATGTCGATCCATACCCATCGCAAGTGGATCGCACAGGTTTGAATAAGGTGAAGAGTGCAATGCAAGTAATGCGTGGCTGGGCGACTCGATGCGCGCCGCTGGTTGGCCTGATGGGCCTGCTGGGGAGCGTGCAGGAAGCGCTGGCCGGCGACTATGAAGGCTCGCCGCAGGTGGCCGAATTCGTCGGCGAAATGACCCGCGACTACGGTTTCGCCGGTGAACAACTGATGGGTGTGTTCCGCGAGGCGCAACGCAAGCAGTCGATTCTCGACGCCATCTCCAAACCCGCCGAACGGGTCAAGCAGTGGAATGAATATCGCCCGATGTTCATCACTGACGCGCGCATCGCCCGGGGTGTCGATTTCTGGCGTCAGCACGAGGCGACCCTGGCCCGTGCCGAGCAGGAATACGGCGTGCCGGCACAAGTGATCGTGTCGATCATCGGCGTCGAGACCTTTTTCGGACGTAATACCGGTAATTTCCGCGTGATCGATGCTTTATCGACCCTCGGCTTCGACTATCCTCCCCGTGCCGAATTTTTCCGCAAGGAACTGCGTGAGTTCCTCCTGCTGGCCCGTGAAGAGCAGGTCGACCCGCTGACCCTGAAAGGCTCGTACGCCGGGGCCATGGGCCTGCCGCAGTTCATGCCGAGCAGCTTTCGCGCCTACGCGGTGGACTTCGACGGTGATGGCCACATCAATATCTGGAACAACCCGGACGATGCGATTGGCAGCGTCGCCAGCTACTTCAAGCGTCACGGCTGGGTCGCCGGCGAGCCGGTGGTCAGCCGCGCCGATGTGCGCGGCGAGCAGGCCGATGAAGGCCTGACCACCGGTATCGAACCGGTGAAGACGGTCGCAGAGTTGCGGGCGCTGGGCTGGTCAAGTCATGATGCGCTGCGCGATGATATGCCGGTTACCGCATTTCGCCTCGAAGGCGACAACGGCCCTGAATACTGGATGGGCCTGCAGAATTTCTACGCGATCACGCGTTATAACCGCAGCGTGATGTACGCCATGGCCGTACATCAACTGTCTGAACAGCTGGTACAAGCACGGGGCGTCAAGTAATGCAGGCATTGCCTAACAATAAACCCCTGAAGCTGGTGGCTTTCGCTGCGTTGGCAGTCCTGGTCGCCAGTTGCACGACCAGCCGTACACCGACGCAGAAAACCCCGTCCACCGCTGTCCGCGCCCAACCGGGCCTGGACATCAACCGCGCGCACAAAGACGGCGCGCCGTGGTGGGATGTCGATGTTTCGCGCATCCCGGATGCGACACCGACCCTGCACACCGGCCCGTACAAGGCCAACCCGTACACCGTGCTGGGCAAGACCTATTTTCCGTTGCAGGAATCCAAGACCTACGTGGCTTCGGGCACAGCGTCCTGGTACGGCACCAAGTTCCATGGCCAGAACACCGCCAACGGCGAAGTGTATGACCTGTACGGCATGAGTGCCGCGCACAAGACCTTGCCGCTGCCAAGTTACGTTCGGGTGACCAACCTGGACAACAACAAGACCGTGATCCTGCGCGTCAACGACCGTGGGCCGTTCTACTCCGATCGCATCATCGACTTGTCCTACGCAGCGGCGAAGAAGCTCGGCTATGCCGAAACCGGCACCGCGCGGGTCAAGGTCGAAGGCATCGATCCGCAGCAGTGGTGGGCGGCCAAGGGCCGTCCGGCGCCGCTGATGCTCAATGAGCCGCAAGTGGCGCAGAATAGCGCGCCAGTGATTACGGCGTCGGCCGGCACCGTCGAGCAATGGACGCCGCCGCCGCAGCAACACGCCGCGGCCGTGGTGCCAGTGCAGATCGATGCAAAAAAAAACGCTTCTGCACCAGCGTCTGGCCAGTATCTGCAGGTGGGCGCGTTCGCCAACCCGGACGCTGCCGAACTGCTGAGGTCGAAGCTCAGCGGGATGGTGAGCGCGCCGGTGTTCATCAGCTCGATCGTGCGCAATCAGCAGACCCTGCACCGGGTACGCCTGGGGCCGATCGGCTCGCCGGGTGAGATCGCCCAGGTGCAGAACAGTGTGCGGCTGGCCAATCTGGGTTCGCCCAGCGTGGTCACCGAGTAACACGTAGACCTTGATTGACGGTTCACTTGCGGTATTCGGGGGGTGAACCAGGTTGTTGGCTCGTCGAAGAACAAAAGCCCGGCAAGGGTGACTGGAGTGAGCAACTGAACACGCGATGGCCCGTTAGAAGGCTGTCTGAATAAGTTTTGCCTTCGGGCAAGTTTCCATTAGCGATTTCGAGAGACGGATGAACATCACCACCTTTGCCAAACGCCTGTGTCTGCTAGTCCCGCTGCTCCTCTCGCCAGCCGCCTTCGCGGCCGAGATGATGCCGTCGCCACCGCAACTGGCCGCCAAGGCCTATGTTCTGATGGATGCCAGCAGCGGCAACGTGCTGGTCGAAAACAACGGCGACCAGCGTCTGCCACCGGCCAGCCTGACCAAGCTGATGACCGCGTACATCGCGACCCTGGAAATCCGTCGCGGCCAGATCGGTGAAAACGATCCGGTGACCGTCAGCGAAAACGCCTGGCGCACCGGCGGTTCGCGGATGTTCATCAAGGTCGGTTCGCAGGTCACTGTCAGCGACCTGCTGCACGGCATCATCATCCAGTCCGGTAACGACGCCAGCGTCGCCCTGGCCGAGCACATCGCCGGCAGCGAAGACGCCTTCGCCGATCTGATGAACAAGACCGTCACCGAACTGGGCATGACCAATACCCACTTCATGAACCCGACCGGTCTGCCAAACCCTGAGCACTACTCGTCGGCGCACGACATGGCGATTCTGGCCCGTGCGATCATCCACGAAGACCCGGCTCACTATGCGATCTACTCGCAGAAAGAGTTCTTCTGGAACGGCATCAAACAGCCTAACCGCAACCTGCTGCTGTGGCGCGACAAGACCGTTGACGGTCTGAAAACCGGCCACACCGACGAAGCCGGCTACTGCATGGTGTCTTCGGCTGTACGTGATGGCCAGCGCCTTATCGCCGTGGTGTTCGGCACCAACAGCGAAGTGGCCCGCGCCGCTGAAACCCAGAAGCTGCTGACCTACGGTTTCCGCTTCTTCGAAACCCAGACCTTCTACCAGAAGGGCACTGAACTGGCGCAGGCGCCGGTATGGAAAGGCACCACCAGCCAGGTCAAGGCCGGCCTGGCGCAAGACCTGACCATGACTCTGCCAAAAGGCCAGCTGAAGAAGCTCGCTGCCAGCATGACCATGAACCCGCAACTGGTTGCGCCAATCGCCAAGGGCGACGTGATCGGTAAAGTCGAAGTCAAACTGGAAGACAAGGTAGTGCACAGCGCCGACCTGATCGCTCTGGACGGCGTCGAGGAGGGTGGTATCTTCCGCCGCATGTGGGATAGCATCCGTCTATTCTTCTACGGCTTGTTCAACTGATTTTGTGTTGACCTGCATGGCCCCGCCCCGATCCGGTGCGGGGCCATGTGCGTTACCACGGCTTGCACTCTAGAGGCCGTTACGCCATGACCGATACCGAAGTAAAGGCGCCAAAGATCGAATTTCCCCAGACCGATTATCCGATCAAGGTGATCAGTGATACGGGTGTTGGCAACAAGGACAAGATCATCGCGATCGTCCTGAAACACGCGACCATCAATGATGAGCGCATCGACGAGCGTCAAAGCAGCAACGGCAAATACACCACCATCCAGTTGCACATCGTCGCCACCGACCAGGATCAGCTGTACAACATCAACAGCGAACTGCGGGCTTCCGGCATCGTGCACATGGTGTTGTGATGCACGGCACGCTGGGCTTTCGCGAGCTGGGCCAGATGGCTTACGAGCCGGTCTGGCATGCCATGCAGCGCTTTACCAACGAACGCGGCAATGCTGCCGCCGACGAAATCTGGCTCGTCGAACACCCGCCGGTGTTCACCCAGGGCCAGGCCGGCAAGGCTGAACACCTGTTGCTGCCGGGAGATATTCCGGTGGTGCAGGTCGATCGTGGCGGCCAAGTGACTTATCATGGCCCCGGGCAACTGGTGGCTTATCTGTTACTGGATGTACGCAAGCTGGGTTTCGGCGTGCGTGATCTGGTCAGCCGCATGGAAGCCTGCCTGATCGAACTGCTGGCCAGCTACGGCGTCACCGCCGCCGCCAAGCCAGATGCTCCCGGCGTATACGTCGATGGAGCGAAAATCGCTTCTCTGGGTTTGCGCATTCGCCACGGTTGTTCCTTTCATGGCCTGGCCCTGAACGTGGATATGAACCTGGAACCGTTTCGACGGATTAATCCCTGCGGTTACGCCGGGCTGGCCATGACCCAGCTGAGCGATCACGCAGGATCGATTGAATTTGCCGAGGTAAGTGCCCGGCTGCGCGCGCAGCTCGTCAAACACCTCGACTATGCTGAGCAGACGACCCTCACGGGCGGAATCGACTGATATGACTACTGATGCAGTGCAAACCATGATCCCGACGCTCGACGTGACCGAGCGCCCGGCCCCGCGTCCCAAGGTTGAAGCCGGCGTCAAGCTGCGCGGCGCCGAGAAGGTTGCACGCATCCCGGTCAAGATCATTCCGACCACCGAACTGCCGAAGAAACCCGACTGGATCCGCGTGCGCATCCCGGTTTCGCCGGAAGTCGATCGCATCAAGAGCCTGCTGCGCAAGCACAAGCTGCACAGTGTCTGCGAAGAAGCGTCCTGCCCGAACCTCGGCGAATGCTTCTCCGGCGGCACCGCAACCTTCATGATCATGGGCGACATCTGCACTCGTCGCTGCCCGTTCTGCGACGTTGGCCACGGTCGTCCGAAGCCACTGGACGTCAACGAGCCGGAAAGCCTGGCCATCGCCATCGCCGACCTCAAGCTCAAATACGTGGTGATCACGTCGGTTGACCGTGACGACCTGCGTGACGGCGGTGCACAACACTTTGCCGATTGCATCCGCGAAATCCGCAAACTGTCGCCAAACGTGCAGCTCGAGACCCTGGTCCCGGACTACCGTGGGCGCATGGACATCGCCCTGGAAATCACCGCTGCCGAGCCGCCGGATGTGTTCAACCACAATCTGGAAACCGTGCCGCGCCTGTACAAGGCTGCGCGTCCGGGCTCGGATTACCAGTGGTCGCTGACCCTGCTGCAACGCTTCAAGCAGATGATGCCGCACATTCCGACCAAGTCCGGCCTGATGCTGGGTCTGGGCGAGACCGACGAGGAAGTCATCGAAGTCATGAAGCGCATGCGCGAACACGACATCGACATGCTGACCCTCGGTCAATACCTGCAACCGTCGCGCAGTCACTTGCCGGTGCAGCGTTTCGTGCACCCGGACACCTTCGCCTGGTTCGCCGAAGAAGGTTACAAGATGGGCTTCAAGAACGTCGCTTCGGGCCCGCTGGTACGTTCCTCGTACCACGCCGACGAGCAGGCGAAGCTGGTCAAGGCCGAGCTGCTGGGTTCCTGATTCACTGCTGATGTAAAAATGCCCGCCGAGGACGGTTCCTCGGCGGGCATTTTTTTGCCTGAGACAAGGGGCTTTTGTTTGTCTCTTCAGCTGACTACTGTGTGTGCATGACTTTACCGCTGGAGCCCAAGGATGACCGTTCGACCGAGCCACACCCTGATTGCCCACCGACCCGTACCGGCACTGCCCTCCGAAGGGACGATTGGCGTCATCGCGCCTGCCGGCCCCGGCGCCCTAGACACTGAAAAAGCGCTGCAATGGATGCGCGCGCGCGGCTATGGGCTGAAGGTGTTTCCGGGTGTCTATGAGAAGGACGGCTACCTGGCCGGCAGTGACGACGTACGCCTGCGCGATCTGCACGCGGCGTTCGCTGACCCCGAAGTCGACGCGATCATTTGCCTGCGCGGCGGCTACGGCACCCCGCGTCTGCTGGACCGAATCGATTACGACCTGCTCAGCCGGCATGCCAAGCCGTTTGTCGGCTATAGCGACATCACCGCGCTGCACCTGGCCATCAGTCGCTACGCCGGGTTTGTGACCTTTCACGGCCCGCTGCTCAATGCCGACCTGCTCGGCGACAAGGAGCCGCCGACCGTCACGTCATTCTTCGCCATGCTGCGCGGGCAACTGAAGTCAGGGAGTGTACTGAGCCATCCGGCGGCTTATCCGTTATCAACCGTCGAACCGGGCATCGCTCACGGGCGTTTGCTCGGCGGCAATCTGGCGATGATTGCTGCAACCCTCGGCACGCCCTACGAGATTGATGTCGAAGGCGCAGTTCTGTTCATCGAGGACATCAACGAGCCGCTGTATCGCATTGATCGCCTGCTGACCCAGATGCGTCTGGCCGGCAAGCTGGCCCGACTGCGCGGTGTGCTGGTCGGTGATATCGCCGGGGTGGAGGTCGACGCGCTGAATCGCCTGCTCAAGCAAACCTTTGAGCCGTTGCGGATTCCGGTGCTGTCGGGCTGGCGCAGTGGCCATTGCGACCCGAACCTGACGCTGCCGTTGGGCGCGCTGGTGCGCCTGGATGCAGGGAAGCAGGAGTTGCTGCTGGAGCAGGATGTGGTGATCAAAGTCTAGAAATTGGTCGCGTGATATTCAGTCATCGCGGGCAAGCCCGCTCCCACAGGCTTTGAGTCGAATACACAATTGTGTTTCAACCAGAACCCCTGTGGGAGCGGGCTTGCCCGCGAAGCTTTTATTGAGCGCGCAGGCTCTCAAGCAACTTGTGCGTCGGATAGCCATCCGCCGGCCAGCCCAGCGCCTGCTGGGCACTGCGAATGGCCTTGCGGGTATTGGCGCCGATAATCCCGTCCGCTGTGCCGGCGTCGTAATTACGCGCGCTCAATAGCGTCTGCAGTTCGATGCGCTCGGTGCGGCTCAGCGGCAGATCATCTTTCGGCCAGTCGCCATTGATCAGGCCCGCGCCTTCAAAGCGCTCGGACAACAGGCTCACCGCCAGCGCATACGACGACGAATTGTTGTACTTGAGAATCGCCCGGAAGTTGTCGAGGATCAGGAACGCCGGGCCGCGATAACCGGCCGGCAGCAGCAGGGCGGCGGACAGTTGTTCGGAACCGGCCGGCACCTGCGCGCCATTGGGCAGGTTCACGCCCAGTTGCCGCCATTCGGCGACGCTTTTGCGAATCGCGCCATCGGCCAGGGTGTAGTTGAAGCCGCTCGGCAATTGCACTTCGAAACCCCACGGCTGGCCACGCTGCCAGCCCGAGCTTTGCAGGTAATGGGCGGTCGAGGCCAGCGCATCGGCCGGGCTGCCCCAGATGTCGCGGCGACCGTCACCGTCAAAGTCCACGGCGTGGGTGTTGTAAGTGGTCGGAATGAACTGGGTCTGGCCCATCGCGCCGGCCCAGGAACCGAGCATCTTCTCCGGGGTGATATCGCCCTGTTGCAGAATCTGCAGCGCGGCAATCAATTGCGCGTGAGCAAAGCCCGGACGACGCCCCTCGTAGGCGAGGGTGGCCAGCGAGTTGATCACCGACTTGCTGCCCTGAAACTGACCGAAATTGCTTTCCATGCCCCACACCGACACCAGCGCCTGGCGATCAACGCCATAACGCTGCTCGATGCTTTGCAGAATGTCGGCGTACTGATTGATCAACGCCTGGCCCTTGCGGACGCGCAATGGCGACAGCGCACCATCGAGATATTCCCACACCGGGCGGGAAAACTCCGGCTGACTGCGATCGGCACGGATCACGCTGGCGTCGAAGCTGATGTTGGCAAATGCCTGATCGAACAGCTCGGGGCGAATCCCGGCGGCGAGGGCGTCCTTGCGGAAGCCCGCCTGCCATTCGGCAAAGGTCTGGGTCGGTTGAATATCGAGCGGGTCGGCGGACGGCACTACCGGCGGAATAATCGCTGGGGCTGTGGTGACCGGGGCGGCTTGAAGCGGTTGTGCATCGGCGGCGGTGGGTTTTTCCGCGCAGGCGACAAGCAGAATGAAGCTGGAGGCAGCGATCAATTGGCGCACGGGCCAACGACGGGAAAGACTTGGGGGCATGCACAGTTCCAGGGAAACGAATCAGGTGCAGACCTTAACATGAGCGAGGGGTAGTGCGCTTCAGGCAGCCAGAAAGTAAAAAGCCTCCCGGTTGTCAGACCGGAAGGCTTCGCGGCGGTAGCTGCCTTTGCCCTTGGCTGGTCGTTCCTGGCGGCTGCGGAACAAGGGCTGGGCGACGATGGATTTGGCCTTGTTGGGGCCATGCTTTGCTGGCTTTTTGCTCATGAGGGTTCTCTGGATTGAGTGGGTTTGGCGCGGCAAATAATCTGCCGATGTTGGGCGTCTGTCCAGTGCCTGTTGTGTAGGAATGTTCTAGCGCTTTCGCGAGCAAGCTCGCTCCCACATTTGGAATGCATTTCAATGTGGGAGCGCTGTCTCTTATACACATCTGACGCTGCCGACGATTA
>NZ_JAPCIK010000005.1:0-133509 GCF_025910115.1 Pseudomonas sp. RG1 | reverse complement strand
CCGCCGTAAGGGCGGAACCGCAATCCGCAACACTCGCAGAAACGGATATACACCCAAAACACCACGAGCCTGGTCGGCCCAAAGGCCGCCAAGGTACCACCAATCGAAACACCCAGTTGCACCAAGTAAAACTCCCCAATCCCTGCCCCAATCCCTGCCCCAATCCACCCCCCCCAAGCCCACCCCAAAAACCCCTCAACCCCGCCCATCCCCAAGGGTATAAATAAGTAACACCAAGCCCCACCCAAGCGCACCCAACACCTCCAGCGCACCATTTCAGTGCCCCGAATGCACCGCAAAAACCACCCGCAAACGGTCAAATGCGTCAAAAGTTATACGGATGCGACATTAAGGTACGTTCGTGCCACCGTTTAACGCCGCCGACCGCTCTGGATCTTGCATTGGGTATGGGGCCTGCATAAGTATCCGCAGGCACGACTCACGAGGTCGTACCTCACAACTAAAAAATGACAACAAATCATGAGGCCAACATGCTTAAACACGCGGTCATTCCGTTTCTAGTCGGCGCAGGCTTGTTAGCCTCCGCACCTTTCGCCACCGCTGCGACTAACCTGGTGTTCTGCTCCGAAGGGAGCCCGGCCGGTTTTGATCCAGGCCAGTACACCACCGGAACCGACTTCGACGCCTCAGCCGAAACCATGTTCAACCGCCTGACCCAGTTCGAGCGCGGCGGCACCGCCGTGATTCCTGGTCTGGCGACCAAGTGGGACATTTCCGATGATGGCCTGACTTACACCTTCCACCTGCGTGAAGGCGTCAAGTTCCACACCACCCCGTATTTCAAGCCGACTCGTGAATTCAACGCCGACGACGTGCTGTTTACTTTCAACCGCATGATCAACAAGGACGACCCGTTCCGTAAGGCGTACCCGACCGAATTCCCGTACTTCACCGACATGGGGATGGACACCAACATCACCAAGATCGATAAAGTCGACGACCACACCGTCAAGTTCACCCTGAAAGAAGTCGACGCCGCGTTCATCCAGAACATGGCCATGAGCTTCGCGTCCGTGCAGTCCGCCGAATACGCGGCCCAACTGCTCAAGGATGGCAAAGCCGCCGACATCAATCAGAAGCCGATCGGCACTGGCCCGTTCGTGTTCAAGAGCTACCAGAAAGACTCGAACATCCGTTACACCGGCAACAAGGACTACTGGAAACCTGAAGACGTGAAGATCGACAACCTGATCTTCGCCATCACTACCGACCCATCGGTGCGTATCCAGAAGCTGAAAAAGAACGAGTGCCAGGTCACCCTGTTCCCGCGTCCGGCCGATCTGAAAGCGCTGAAAGAAGACAAGTCGCTGAAGATGCCGGATCAGGCCGGCTTCAACCTGGGCTACATCGCTTACAACGTGATGGATAAAGTCAAGGGCAGCAACGAGGCCAACCCACTGGCTGACCTGCGCGTGCGCCAGGCGCTGGACATGGCCGTGAACAAGCCGCAGATCATCGATTCGGTTTACCAAGGCGCCGGCCAACTGGCCGTCAACGCCATGCCGCCGACCCAGTGGTCCTACGACACCACCATCAAGGATGCCAAGTACGATCCTGAGAAAGCCAAACAGCTGCTCAAGGAAGCCGGCGTCAAGGAAGGTACCGAGATCGTCCTGTGGGCGATGCCGGTGCAGCGTCCGTACAACCCGAACGCCAAACTGATGGCTGAAATGCTCCAGTCCGACTGGGCCAAGATCGGCTTGAAAGTGAAGATCACCAGCTACGAGTGGGGCGAGTACATCAAGCGTTCCAAAGGTGGCGAGAACCAGGCCATGATCATTGGCTGGAGCGGTGACAATGGTGATCCGGACAACTGGCTCAACGTTCTGTTCGGCTGCGACTCGCTGAGCGGCAACAACTTCTCCAAGTGGTGCGACAAGAAGTTCGACGGCCTGGTGAAAGAAGCCAAACGCACTACCGACCAGGGCAAGCGCACCGAGCTGTACAAACAGGCGCAACACGTCCTCAAAGATGCAGTTCCAATGACACCTATCGCTCACTCGACGGTGTATCAACCCATGCGCGCCAACGTGCAGGATTTCAAGATCAGCCCATTTGGCCTGAATTCCTTCTACGGCGTCAGCGTCAGCAAGTAAGACACTGCAACGGCGGCGTTTCTGACGTCGCCGTTGCTTTATCTACCGGGAAAAAAGGAAAAGGCCTACACCCAAATCCGCCGCAGATGATTGCTTCGGTATAGGCGCGTCGACTTTTCCTACGAGCATTAAGGCAATTACGTATTTACTGCCAGAGGCACGGTGCCTACCGTCGCGTACTGACCAGTGTCTGCGTGGGCCACCGGTTTTGCCGTACGTATTGGATTGAGCTCAATGCGACCAGAAAGTCCCGGGATAGGGACCCTGACGCATTGCACAACACTAAAAAGAGGGAGCGTCATGCGCCATACCTTGATTTTTTCCGCACTGTTGGGCGCCGGCCTGTTGGCCGCCACGTCTGCAAGCTACGCCGCCAGCGACAGCCTGGTGTTTTGCTCGGAAGGCAGCCCGGCGGGTTTCGATACCGCGCAGTACACGACGGCCACCGACAACGACGCCGCCGAGCCGCTGTACAACCGCCTCGTCGAGTTTGAAAAAGGCGCGACCAATGTCGTACCGGGCCTGGCGACCAAGTGGGACATTTCCGAAGATGGCCTGAAATACACCTTTCACCTGCGTGAAGGCGTGAAATTTCATACAACCCCTTACTTCAAGCCGAGCCGCGATTTCAACGCTGACGATGTCGTGTTCACGTTCACTCGCATGCTCGATGCGCAACAGCCGTTCCGCAAGGCCTATCCCACCGAGTTTCCGTACTTCAACGGGATGAGCCTGAACAAGAACATCGCCAAGGTCGAGAAGACCGGGCCGCTGACCGTGGAGTTCACGCTCAACAGTGTCGATGCCGCGTTCATCCAGAACATCGCGATGAGCTTCGCTTCGATTCTGTCTGCCGAATACGCCGACAAGCTGCTGGCCGACGGCAAGCCGAGCGACATCAACCAGAAGCCGATCGGCACCGGGCCGTTCGTGTTCAAGAGTTACCAGAAAGACTCGAACATCCGTTACACCGGTAACCCGCAGTACTGGGATCCGAGCCGGGTCAAGCTGAAGAACCTGATTTTCGCGATCAATACCGACGCTTCGGTACGCGTGCAGAAGCTCAAGGCCAACGAGTGCCAGATCACCCTGCACCCGCGCCCTGCCGATGTTGAAGCGCTGAAGGCCGACCCGAAACTGCAACTGATTTCCAAGCCGGGCTTCAACCTCGGCTACATCGCTTACAACGTGCGCCACAAGCCGTTCGATCAACTGGAAGTGCGTCAGGCGCTGGACATGGCGGTGAATAAACAGGGAATTCTCAACGCTGTTTATCAAGGCGCCGGCCAACTGGCCGTCAACGCCATGCCACCAACCCAGTGGTCCTACGACGACACCATCAAGGACGCCGCCTACAACCCGGAAAAAGCCAAGGAACTGCTCAAGGCTGCCGGCGTGAAAGAAGGCACCGAGATCACCCTGTGGGCAATGCCGGTGCAGCGTCCGTACAACCCGAACGCCAAACTGATGGCCGAAATGCTCCAGTCCGACTGGGCGAAGATCGGTCTGAAAGTGAAGATCGTCAGCTACGAATGGGGCGAGTACATCAAGCGCACCAAGAATGGCGAGCACGACGTCAGCCTGATCGGCTGGACCGGCGACAATGGGGACCCGGACAACTGGCTGGGCACGCTGTACAGCTGCGACGCCATCGGCGGCAACAACTACTCCATGTGGTGCGACCCGGCTTACGACAAGCTGATCAAACAGGCCAAGGTCGTCACCGACCGCGACCAGCGCACCGTGCTTTATAAACAGGCCCAGCAATTGCTTAAACAGCAAGTGCCGATCACGCCTGTCGCCCACTCGACGGTCAACCAGCCGTTAAGCACCCGGGTCGAAGGATTCAAAGTCAGCCCGTTCGGCCGCAACGTGTTCTCGGGTGTCAGTATCGATTAAACCAACCGATTAGCCGCAATGCTGAGGGGAGCCGTCTACTCCCCTCACGCAAGCGCTTTGCCGAAATTCGCCCATCCGGCTTTTTGCAAACGTTTGCGATGTGTGAACGAGTTCTAAACCAATAACCGGCATACCAAAAAAAGCCGGGATAAAAAGAAAGTAAAGGAGCTTCACCCATGAAACTGAGCAGCACCGCGATACTGGCCCTGGCCATCAGCAGCATCACTGCTACCGCGTACGCCGAACCTGCAAGTCAGGAGTTCGTCCCTACCACATTGGCCGGCAGCAGCGCCCAAAGCGAGGCCAAAGGCTTTATCGATGGACAAAGCCTGGGCGGTACAACCCGTAACTGGTATGCCAACGAATTGCGTCGTCGCGACGACCGTTTCAGCTACGTGAAAAACAGCGACAAGAACACCACGCCTACCGTTCGCACTCCGACGCCACGCCGGATCAACTGGGTGCAAGGCACCATCGTCAACTACACCTCGGGCTTCACCCAAGGCACCGTGGGCGTGAGCACCGAAGTCGCCGCTTATAACGCCATTGTGCTGGATCGTGATCGCAAGGACATTGCTGGCGGCTCCAACCGGACCCTGGCGGATTCCGACGGCGACGCTGTCGACCAATGGAGCAAGCTGGGTCTGGCCAATGTCAAGCTTCGTGTATCCAACACCACATTGACCGCAGGTCGCCAGAACTTCAGCACGCCGATTGTCGATGTCATCGGTAACCGTCCGCTGCCTTCGAGCTTTGAAGGTATTACCCTGCACAGCGAAGAGTTCAACAACCTGTCGTTCGACGCGGGTGGCTTCGACCGCGTTTCCCCTCGTACCGAGCAGAGCCTGTCGAAATTTCGCACCGAGTATTCAGCCACTGGCGTGGAGACCGACAAGGTTTACGTTGCCGGCGTCAACTACCAACCGTTCAAGAGCCTGAAAACCAGCTTTTACGGTTCCAACGTGGAAGACTTCTGGAACCAGTACTACTTCGGCGCAACCCACGAACTGGGTGACAGCCAGGTGCTGAGCCTGACCACCGGTCTGAACTACTACAAGACCGTCGACGAAGGCAAAAAGCTGATGGGCAACATCGATAACGATACCTACTCGCTGTCGCTGGGTCTGACTCACCAGGCCCATAGCCTGACGTTCTCGTACCAGGAAGTTAACGGTAACGAGTACTTCGACTACCTGCACGAAACCAACGGCATCTACCTGGCCAACTCCCTGCTGTCGGACTTCAACGGCCCGAACGAGAAGTCGTTCCAGATCGCCTACGGCATCAACATGGCCGAGTACGGCGTACCTGGCCTGAAGTTCAATATCTACCAGGCACGCGGTTGGGGCATCGACGGTACTCACTACCGCGGCACCGCCTACACCGATCCGGGCGCCAAGCGTGGTGACCTGAGCCTGATGGACGGCGAGTCTCACTATGAATACGGTGTCGGGGCTTCCTACGCTGTGCAAAGCGGCCCGCTCAAAGCCACTGCAATTCGCGCGACGTACACCACTCACCGCGCCAGCGAACATCAGGCTGACGGCAACATCAACGAGTTCCGTCTCGTAACCACCATCCCGTTCAACATTCTGTAAAAACGCCAACCGACGGCTGACTCATGATGAGTCGGCCGTTCGGTTTTCTGTCTTCAACCGATTGCAGAGGGTTATCGATGAAAATGCTTCCCCTACGTGCGGCCATCGCGGCTGCGTTGCTGAGTGTCGCTGTCGGCGCCTCGGCCAAACCCTTGGTGGTCTGCACCGAAGCCAGCCCGGAAGGCTTCGATATGGTCCAGTACACAACTGCAGTCACGGCGGACGCTGTGGCCGAAACCATCTTCAACCGCCTGGCCGATTTCAAGCCCGGCACCACAGAAGTGATCCCGGCGCTCGCCGAGTCCTGGGACATCAGCGAAGACGGCCTGACCTACACGTTCCACCTGCGCAAAGGCGTCAAGTTTCACACCACCGAATATTTCAAGCCGACCCGCGACATGAACGCCGACGACGTGGTCTGGAGCTTCCAGCGTCAGCTGGACCCGAATCACCCGTGGCACAAACTGTCGAGCGTGGGCTTCCCGTACTTTGAAAGCATGGGCTTCAAGGAACTGCTCAAAAGCGTAGAAAAAGTCGACGACAACACGGTCAAGTTCACCCTGACCCGTCGCGAAGCGCCGTTCCTGGCTGACATCGCCATGGCGTTCTCGTCGATCTACCCGGCCGAATACGCCGACCAGTTGCTCAAGGCCAACAAGACCGGCGATCTGAACAACAAGCCGATCGGCACCGGCCCGTTCATCTTCCAGCGCTACGCCAAGGATGCGCAGGTGCGCTTCAAGGCCAACCCGGATTACTTCCGTGGCAAGCCGCCGGCCGACGCGTTGATCCTGGCGATCGCCACCGACAACAACGTGCGCCTGCAAAAGCTCAAGGCCAACGAGTGCCAGGTTGCGCTGTATCCGAAACCGGATGACATCCCGAGCATCAAGAAAGACAGCAAGCTGAAAGTCGACGAGCTGGACGCGATGACCGTTTCGTACATCGCCATGAACACCCAGCACAAGTACATGAGCGACGTACGCGTGCGCAAAGCCATCGACATCGCGTTCGACAAGGAAGCCTACGTCAACGCGCTGTTCGGCAAGGGTAACGCGTCGGTGGCGGTCAACCCGTACCCGCCGACCCTGCTCGGCTACAACCATGACCTGAAGAACCCGCCACGCGACCTCGACAAGGCGCGCGCGCTGCTCAAGGAAGCCGGGGTTCCGGAAGGCACCACCTTCACCCTGTTCACCCGCAACGGCGGCGGTCCGACCAACCCCAACCCGATGCTCGGTGCGCAAATGATGCAGGCTGACCTGGCGAAAGTCGGGATCAAGATCGACATCCGCGTGATGGAATGGGGCGAGATGCTCAAGCGCGCCAAGGCCGGCGAGCACGACATGGTCTCGGCCGGATGGGCGGGCGACAACGGCGACCCGGATAACTTCCTGACGCCTATGCTCAGTTGCGAGGCCGCCAAGAACGGCGAAAACTACGCACGCTGGTGCAACGAGAAATTCCAGGCACTGCTGGATGAAGCGCGGGCTAAAGTAGATCCGGCCGAACGCGCCGCGCTCTACGAACAGGCCCAAGTGCTGTTTAATCAGGACCAGCCATGGATCAGCATGGCCCATACTCGGATGTTCACTGCAATGCGCAACAATGTAGAGGGCTACCACATCAGCCCTCTCACCACTAATAACTTCGCCACCACCCAGGTGAAGTAGATAAGAAACGCCCGGTGCTCCTGACCTATGGAACACCGGGCACGCCTAACCGGCTGATGAGGTACCACACAAGATGTTTAGTTTTATTGCCCGCCGACTGGGGTTGTTGATCCCCACGTTTTTCGGCATCACCTTGCTGACTTTCGCGTTGATTCGCATGATTCCGGGCGACCCCGTGGAAGTGATGATGGGCGAACGTCGGGTCGACCCCGAAATGCACGCTCAGGCAATGGAACGCCTGGGGCTGAACAAGCCGCTGTATGCCCAGTATCTGGACTACATCGGCAAACTGGCCCAGGGCGATCTCGGTGAGTCGTTGCGTACCCGTGAAAGTGTGTGGACCGAGTTCACCTCTCTTTTCCCGGCGACCCTGGAACTGTCCATGGCCGCCCTGCTGTTCGCTGGCATCCTCGGGCTTCTGGCCGGGGTGATCGCGGCACTCAAACGAGGATCGCTGTTCGACCACGGGGTGATGGGCATCTCCCTCGCGGGCTATTCGATGCCGATCTTCTGGTGGGGCCTGATCCTGATCATGTTCTTCTCGGTGAGCCTGGGCTGGACTCCGGTTTCCGGGCGCATCGACCTGCTGTATGACATCGAGCCGAAAACCGGCTTCATGCTGATCGACACGCTGCTGGCCGATGACGTCGGCGCGTTCTTCGACGCCCTGCATCACCTGATCCTGCCGGCGATCGTGCTCGGTACCATTCCGCTGGCGGTAATCGCGCGGATGACCCGTTCATCGATGCTCGAAGTGCTGCGCGAAGACTACATCCGCACCGCCAAGGCCAAAGGCCTGTCGCCGTCGCGCGTGGTGTTCGTGCATGGTCTGCGCAATGCGCTGATTCCGGTGCTGACCGTGGTCGGCCTGC
Organism: Pseudomonas sp. RG1; assembly: GCF_025910115.1. NCBI lineage: Bacteria > Pseudomonadati > Pseudomonadota > Gammaproteobacteria > Pseudomonadales > Pseudomonadaceae > Pseudomonas > Pseudomonas sp. RG1. The sequence continues at coordinate 125,350 of NZ_JAPCIK010000005.1, read as the reverse complement.
AAGTCGGCACGCTGCTGGCCGGTGCGGTCCTGACCGAAACCATCTTCTCCTGGCCCGGCATCGGTAAATGGCTGATCGAAGCCATCGGCGCCCGGGACTATCCGGTGGTGCAAAACGGCATCCTGTTAATCGCCTGCCTGGTGATTCTGGTCAACTTCGTGGTGGACATCCTCTACGGCTTTGCCAACCCACGCATCCGTCATCAGCGCTGAGGTCAATACCCATGAGCACTCCAACATCCTCAGTAGCCACCGCCACGTCCGCCGTGGATCAAAGCCTGCTGTACCCGTCGCCGTACAAAGAATTCTGGCAAGCGTTCTCGAAGAACAAGGGCGCCGTTGCCGGCCTGCTGTTCATGCTGCTGATCATTTTCTGCGCGATCTTCGCGCCGTGGGTCGCGCCGCATAACCCGAGCGAGCAATACCGTGACTTCCTGCTGACGCCGCCGGCGTGGCTCGAAGGCGGGCAGATGCAGTTCCTCCTCGGCACCGATGAACTCGGCCGTGACCTGCTGTCGCGTCTGATCCAGGGTTCGCGCCTGTCGTTGCTGATCGGCTTGTCGTCGGTGGTGATGTCGCTGATTCCGGGGATCCTGCTGGGTCTGTTTGCCGGTTTCTTCCCGAAAGTGGTCGGCCCGACCATCATGCGTCTGATGGACATCATGCTCGCCCTGCCGTCGCTGCTGCTGGCCGTGGCGATCGTCGCCATCCTCGGCCCTGGCCTGATCAACACCGTGATCGCGATTGCTGTGGTTTCCCTGCCGTCCTACGTGCGTCTGACCCGTGCCGCCGTCATGGGCGAACTGAACCGCGACTACGTCACCGCCGCGCGTCTGGCCGGTGCCGGTCTGCCGCGCCTGATGTTCATCACCGTGCTGCCCAACTGCATGGCGCCGCTGATCGTGCAGGCAACCCTGAGCTTCTCTTCGGCGATTCTCGATGCCGCTGCACTGGGCTTCCTCGGCCTCGGCGTACAACCGCCAACCCCTGAATGGGGCACCATGCTGGCCTCGGCCCGCGACTACATCGAACGCGCCTGGTGGGTGGTAAGTCTGCCTGGCCTGACCATTTTGCTCAGCGTGCTGGCAATCAACTTGATGGGCGACGGCCTGCGCGATGCGCTGGACCCGAAACTCAAGAACGCCGCCTGAGGAGATTCAAATGTCACTGTTAGAAATCAAGAATCTCAACGTCCGCTTCGGCGACAAGACCGCGACCCCGGTGGTCGACGGCCTCGACCTGAAAGTCGACAAAGGCGAAGTGCTGGCCATCGTTGGCGAGTCGGGTTCGGGTAAATCCGTGACCATGATGGCGCTGATGGGCCTGATCGAGCATCCCGGCATCGTCACCGCCGACTCGCTCAGCTTCGACGGCAAGGACATGCTCAAACTCAGCAACCGCCAGCGTCGGCAGATCGTCGGCAAAGACCTGTCGATGGTCTTCCAGGACCCGATGACCGCGCTGAACCCGAGCTACACCGTCGGTTTCCAGATTGAGGAAGTGCTGCGCCTGCACCTGAAAATGTCCGGCAAGCAAGCGCGCAAGCGTGCCATCGAACTGCTGGAAAAAGTCGAGATCCCGGGCGCCGCCAGTCGTATGGACGCCTATCCGCATCAACTGTCTGGCGGTATGAGCCAGCGTGTCGCGATCGCCATGGCGATTGCCGGCGAGCCGAAACTGTTGATCGCCGACGAACCGACCACCGCACTGGACGTGACGATTCAGGCGCAGATCATGGATCTGCTGCTGGCGTTGCAGAAAGAGCAGAACATGGGCCTGGTGCTGATCACTCACGACCTCGCGGTCGTGGCGGAAACTGCCCAGCGTGTCTGCGTGATGTATGCCGGCCAGGCGGTGGAAGTCGGTCAGGTGCCGCAACTGTTCGACATCCCGGCGCACCCGTACAGCGAAGCGCTGCTCAAGGCGATTCCCGAGCACAGCCTCGGCGCCTCGCGTCTGTCGACCTTGCCGGGCATCGTCCCGGGCCGTTATGACCGTCCGCAGGGTTGCCTGCTGTCGCCGCGCTGCCCGTACGTGCAGGACAACTGCCGCACCCAGCGTCCGGGCCTTGATCCGAAAGCCAACAGCCTCGCCCGCTGCTTCTACCCGCTGAACCAGGAGGTGGCGTAATGGCCGTCGTACTTACCGCCCGCGACCTGACCCGTCACTACGAAGTCTCCCGTGGCCTGTTCAAGGGCCACGCCACCGTGCGCGCGCTCAACGGCGTGTCGTTCGAACTGGAAGCCGGCAAGACCCTTGCCGTGGTAGGCGAATCGGGCTGTGGCAAATCCACTCTTGCCCGCGCCCTGACGCTGATCGAAGAGCCGTCGTCGGGCTCGCTGCAGATCGCCGGTCAGGAAGTTGCCGGCGCCGACAAGGCCGAGCGCAAGCAACTGCGCAAAGACGTGCAGATGGTGTTTCAGAGCCCGTACGCGTCGTTGAACCCACGGCAGAAAATCGGTGATCAACTGGCCGAACCGCTGTTGATCAACACCAAGCTGTCGGCTACCGAGCGTCGCGAGAAAGTCCAGGCGATGATGAAGCAGGTCGGCTTGCGCCCTGAGCATTACCAGCGCTATCCGCACATGTTCTCCGGCGGTCAGCGCCAGCGTATCGCTCTGGCGCGGGCAATGATGCTGCAACCGAAAGTGCTGGTCGCGGACGAACCGACTTCGGCACTGGACGTATCGATTCAGGCCCAGGTGCTCAACCTGTTCATGGATTTGCAGCAGGAGTTCAACACCGCCTACGTGTTTATCTCGCACAACCTCGCGGTGGTGCAGCACGTGGCCGATGACGTGATGGTGATGTACCTCGGCCGCCCGGTAGAACTGGGACCGAAAAACGACATCTACGAGCGCCCGCTGCATCCGTACACCCAAGCGCTGCTGTCGGCGACCCCGACGATTCACCCGGACCCGAACAAGCCGAAAATCAAGATCGTCGGCGAACTGCCCAACCCGCTGAACCCGCCACCGGGCTGTGCTTTCCACAAGCGCTGCCCGTACGCGACCGAACGTTGCAGCACGGAAGAGCCGCTGTTGCGTGAACTGGATAATCGGCAGGTGGCCTGCCACTACGCCGAGCAGTTTCTCGACGGCGCGGCGTAGGCCCACGAAATATCTCATGTGGGAGCGAGCCTGCTCGCGAATGCGGTGTAACAGTCACCAACATTGTCGACTGAAATGACGCTTTCGCGAGCAGGCTCGCTCCCACAGGGAGTTCGTGTTGATTCAAGAATTCATGCGATAACAAAACCCCTTCCACCTCGATTGCGCATCAGTCGAGGCCGAAGGGGTTTTTCTTTGCCCGGCGATCTACGTCTGGCTATCGCCTTCGTCATCCGGGTCATCGGTATCCGGATCGTCCGTGGTCGAGTCGTCGTCATCGGCGCTGCCACCCTGATTCATATCCCCCGGTTCCGACTCGGACTTGGCCAGCATCAGCCCGCTATGCCCGACCTGCCCATTGAACGCCTGAGATTCGTGATCCTCGCACTCGGCCCATGCCGTTGCGGTGCCGAGGGATAGCATCACCATCACTTTCAACAACATCAAAACCCGTAGCAATCTGCTTTTCATGGCCGACTCCATCCTGTTGCGCTAAGACATGCTTGCCGGACTGGCTCGATGTGAAATCTAGTTGCGATCCGACTGGCTCACCACTTAGGACGCGACCGCGCAGGCAGAAATGCCATCGACCGCCAGATTGCTTTTGAATAACAGCAATAACCGAATCAGCTAAGCGCCGCGCGTGGCCTGCCAGGTCAATGGAATCGAGAGCAGCACCAGCAGCGCACTCATCAGCCACACGCTGTGCCCGCCAAACTCGCCGTACAGCTGACCGCTGAGCACCGGCGACAACAGCGCGCTGGCACTCCAACTCATGAAGAACAAGCCGAAGTACTGACCGCTCTTGCCGCTCTGCGCGAACTGCATCGCCAGTACATTCAACGGCGGCATGAACAAGGCCTCGCCCAGCGTCCAGATCAGTGTCGACAGACAGACAAAAGCCAAGCCGGAACCGAACGGCAACATGCCCAATCCGCAGGCCAACAGCACACTGCCGACGAGCATTTGCCAACGCGAGCCCCAACGCTCGACCGAATGCGACAGCGGAATCTGCAAAGCGATCACCAACAGCGCATTGAGCCCGAACTGCCAACCGATCGCTTCGGTGCTCAGGTGGTAGTAATCACGCAGATAATTGCCCAGCGTGCTGTAGACCGTGTCGAACGCAATGCCGAGCACGGCCGTCGCCGCCAGCAGCCAGAGGAACGGCTTGTCGCGAAGCGGCACGCTCGAGCCATCGATCGATTCGTCTTCAACCACCAGCACCGGCCGCCGCCACGTCGTGCGCACGAACCACAGCAACGCCAGCATCGTCATCGCCGCACTGACAAAAAACACCCAACGAAAATCCGCCTGCGCCAACACCCCACCGGCCACCCCGGCAGCGGCCATGCCCAGATTACGCGCCACCCGACTCAGAGCCTGCGCACGCGAGCGTTGCGCGACTTCGCAATATTCCATGATCAGCCGCTGATGCAGCGTACGAATCGCGCCGTCGATAACACCGCTGAGCAACAACAAACCGGCCAGCCACGGCACCTGCGTCACCAGTCCCAACAGCATCAGCACCCACACCGAAACGAAAAACAGCGCCGCCGTCAGCCGCGCCGTGCGCACATGGTCACTGAGCCAGCCGCCGAGCATCGAACCGACCAGCAACCCGGCGCCATAGGCCGACAGCAACCAGCCCACGGTTTCAATTGCCAGGCCCAGCTCCTGACGCAGGTACAGCGCCATGAACAGCTTGACCATGGCGCTGAGGCGATTGATGAACAACAGCGCCGCGAGGACCCAGGCCATGGGGGTGAAATAGCCTTTAAGAAGCAGCAGGGGATTCAGCCGACTTGTCACTCCATTGACCTCTTCGAACGACTTGCAGGGACTGGAACACTACCGGTCAACATGGCGGTTGTCGCATACCAGCACATCCAAAACACGGAAATAAGGAACCGCCCTACAACACGCCGTAGGAAATGTCGCAGGTTGAGAACTTTTGACCTTGCTTTTCAGGCTCGCAGTCTTCAACAACCGAATTGGATTGAGTGCATCAAACAGAAAATCGTCGGCTCGCAGATTGCCTTCGCGAGCAGGCTCGCTCCCACAATTGGATTGGGGACGACCTCAAGCAACAGGTCGGCTGTCAGGCCGCCATCGCGAGCAGGCTCACTCCTACAATTTGACCGCGTACCTCCTCAGAAACAGGCCGGCTATCAGGCCGCCTTCGCGAGCAGGCTAGCTCCTACAATTTGACCGCGCACCTCTTCAGAAACAGGCCGGCAGTCAGGCCGCTTTCGCGAGCAAGCTCGCTCCCACAATTGGATTGGGGACGACCTCAAGAAACAGGTCGGCTGTCAGGCCGCCATCGCGAGCAGGCTCGCTCCCACAGAAAAGCAAAGCAGCGCAGCTGCTCGCGGCGAAGCCGCCCCACTCAACAATGAGCGCAAGCTCGAGTGCTTTTGATCTTGCTGTTGATCCACTGGCGACGTCGGAAGGCTGAGTGTAGGGATTGATCCGGGGGTGGGAGCGTAGCGACCGTTCGACGCAGTCGAACACAGCGGAAGGAGGTGCAGCGAAGCAAACCGTAGCCGCTGCGCCCGGATCGATCCCGGAGCGAAGGAACCCGAGCCTGCGAGGGCCGAACGTAGGAGCAAGCCTTTTCGGTTACCTTTTTGGCGTTTGAAAAAGGTGACTCGCCGTAAGGGCGAAACCGCCAGCCGCAGCACCCGAAGCAACGGATATTCACCCAAAACCCCAACAGCCTGGTCGGCCCAACGGCCGCCAAGAGCAAAACCGGCAGCCCATAAAAAAGCCCCCAAGGCCTACACCTCAGGGGCTTTCAGAAAAACACCTCAAACCTTAATGATGCTCCCGCGTCGCGCGGAATTTCACATCCGGCCAGCGCTCTTCCATCAACGCCAGATTCACCCGCGTCGGCGCCAGATAGGTCAGATGCCCACCGCCATCCAGCGCGAGGTTCTCCACCGCCTTGTTGGAAAACTCCTCAAGCTTCTTCTTGTCGTCACACTCGATCCAGCGCGCCGAATACACAGTGATCGGCTCATACGAGCACTCGACCTTGTATTCCTCTTTCAAACGGCTGGCGACCACATCGAACTGCAGCACACCGACAGCGCCGAGAATGATGTCGTTGCTGCGCTCGGGGAAGAACACCTGCGTCGCGCCCTCTTCCGCCAACTGCTGCAGGCCCTGACGCAACTGCTTGGACTTCAGCGGATCACGCAGACGCACGCGACGGAACAGTTCCGGGGCGAAGTGCGGAATGCCGGTGAAACCGAGGACTTCGCCTTCGCTGAAGGTGTCGCCGATCTGGATCGTGCCGTGGTTGTGCAGACCGATGATGTCGCCGGCGTAGGCCTCTTCCAGTTGCTCACGCTCGGAAGAGAAGAACGTCAGGGCGTCGCCGATGCGCACGTCCTTGCCGGTACGCACGTGGCGCATCTTCATGCCTTTTTCGTACTTGCCCGAGCAGATACGCATGAAGGCGATGCGGTCGCGGTGTTTCGGGTCCATGTTCGCCTGGATCTTGAAGATGAAGCCCGAGAACTTCTCTTCCACCGGCTCGACGGTGCGCTCGTTGGCCACCCGGGCCAGCGGACGCGGCGCCCAATCGACGACAGCATCGAGCACGTGGTCGACACCGAAGTTGCCCAGTGCAGTACCGAAGAACACCGGGGTCAACTGGCCGTCGAGGAATTCCTGCTGGTTGAATTCGTGACAGGCGCCCTGCACCAGTTCCAGCTGTTCGATGAAGCGCTCGTACTCATCGCCCAAGTGCGCGCGCGCCTCGTCGGAGTCGAGTTTCTCGATGATCTTGGTTTCGGTGCGCTCGTGACCGTGACCGGCGGTGTAAACAATGATGTAGTCGTCGGCCAGGTGATACACGCCCTTGAAATCGCGGTAGCAACCGATCGGCCAGGTGATCGGCGCAGCCTTGATTTTCAGAACGGCTTCGATTTCGTCGAGCAGTTCGATCGGGTCGCGGATGTCACGGTCGAGCTTGTTGATGAAGCTGACGATCGGCGTGTCACGCAGACGGCAGACGTCCATCAGCGCAATGGTCCGCGGCTCTACACCCTTACCGCCGTCGAGCACCATCAATGCCGAGTCCACCGCTGTCAGGGTGCGGTAGGTGTCTTCGGAGAAGTCTTCGTGGCCCGGGGTGTCGAGCAGGTTGATCATGTGTTCGCGATAGGGGAACTGCATGACCGACGTGGTAATGGAAATACCCCGCTGCTTCTCCATCTCCATCCAGTCGGATGTCGCATGGCGATCGGATTTACGGGATTTCACCGTACCGGCCACTGCAATCGCCTTGCCCATCAACAGGAGCTTTTCGGTGATCGTGGTTTTACCGGCATCGGGGTGGGAAATAATGGCGAAAGTGCGGCGTTTCGCGACTTCGGCGGCCTGTTGGGTCATGGGAAATCGCCTGGCGGTGATTCAAAAAAGGGCCGCGATTATAGCCCAACTCAGCACAATAACCGAACCGTTGAGCACATTAAGGGTGGCCAAATGCTGCCTCAGATGGGAACCTTTTAAAGCACGGAGACGTCCATCCCCTGTTACGAACTTTCGTCAGGGGCTGAAAAATCAGCAAGTTAGCCTGACGAGGCTGCGCTCATGGCTCGCTTTCGCACCGCTTGGCCGGTGCTGGAAAACGGCTACTTTTCGCGAACGCTGACTCCGGCAGCCAGGAATGGCTTGCCACGCGGAGCAGCGCTCGCCGACTACAAAAAAGGAGTCCGCCTGTGGCTATCCGCTATGGCAAAGGGCTGATGGGAGGTGCGGTGGTGATCGCGCTCCTGGCCCTGCTGGTCCACTGGATCGGCATCAACACGATCGAACACTACCGCGACGATTTGTTGTTTTACCTGCAAGCTCATCTGATTCTCGTCCTCGCCTCCATGCTGGCCGCCCTTGTCGTGGGCATCCCCGCCGGTATCTTCCTCAGCCGCCCGAGCATGGTCGGCCGCGCCGAACGCTTCATGCAGATCTTCAATATCGGCAACACCGTGCCACCGCTGGCGGTGCTCGCGATTGCGCTGGGCATCCTCGGCATCGGCAGTGGCCCGGCGATCTTCGCCCTGTTCCTCGCCTCGCTGTTGCCGATCGTGCGCAACACCTATGAAGGCCTGAAAAATGTGCAGGGCTCGCTGAAAGAAGCCGCTGTCGGCATCGGCATGACCCCGCGCCAAGTGTTGTGGAAAGTCGAATTGCCCAACGCCGTGCCGATCATCGTCGGTGGTGTGCGTGTCGCACTGGCGATCAACGTCGGTACCGCGCCGCTGGCGTTCCTGATCGGCGCCAACAGCCTCGGCAGCCTGATCTTCCCCGGCATCGCCCTGAACAATCAGCCGCAACTGCTGCTCGGCGCCGCGTGCACCGCGCTGTTGGCGCTGTTGCTCGATGGCGTGGTCACCCTCGCCAGCCGCTTATGGCTGGAACGCGGTTTGCGCCCGTCTTAAGGCTTTGCGAAGGAATATTTATGAAACGACTTAGCTTGATCTTAGGCTGCGTCCTGCTGTTCGCAGGAATCGCGCAAGCCGCTGAAAAACCGGTCATCCGCCTCGGCGCCCGGGTCTTCACAGAGCAGACCCTGCTCGCCGAAATCACCGCGCAATACCTGCGCAGCAAAGGCTACGACGCGCAGATCACCGGCGGTCTGGGCAGCAACCTCGCCCGCAGCGCCCACGAAAGTGGCCAATTGGACCTGCTCTGGGAATACACCGGCGTGTCGCTGGTGGCCTACAACCATGTCACCGAGAAACTCGACAGCGCGCAATCCTACGCCCGGGTCAAAGAACTCGACGCGAAAAAAGGCCTGGTCTGGCTGACGCCGTCGAAATTCAGCAACACCTATGCCCTCGCTTTGCCGAAAAAAGTCGCCGGGCAATACCCGCAGATCGGCAATATCAGCCAGCTCAACGAAGTGCTGCGCGCCGAGGCCAAGACCAACCACCTAGTGGCGCTGGATACAGAGTTCGCCAACCGCTCCGACGGTCTCGACGGCATGGTCAAGCTCTACGACATGAACCTGACCCGCAAGAACATCCGCCAGATGGATGCCGGCCTGGTCTACACCGCGCTGCGTAACGGTCAGGTGTTTGCCGGTCTGGTCTACACCACCGATGGCCGCCTCAATGCCTTCGGCCTGAAATTGCTGGAAGACGACAAGCATTACTTCCCCGACTACACCGCCGCTCCCGTGGTGCGTCAGGCCACGCTGGACGCCAACCCGAAACTGGCCGAACAACTCAAGCCGCTGGCCGAACTGTTCGACGACGAAACCATGCGCCAGCTCAACGCGCGGGTCGACGTCGACCACGAGAGCCCATCGTCCGTTGCCGCCGATTTCCTGCGCCAGCACCCACTGAATTAAGAGAGGAGAAGTCATGGAATTTCTGAACGCCTTTTCCCATCTCGACTGGCAGCAGGTGATGCACCTGACCTGGCAGCACATCACTCTGGTCGGCATCGCCGTGACCCTGGCGATCGTCATCGGCGTGCCGCTGGGCATCCTGATGACGCGCTTCCCCGCCCTCGCCGGCCCGCTGCAAGCCAGCGCCACGGTGCTGTTGACCGTGCCGTCGATTGCCCTGTTCGGTCTGCTGCTGCCGTTCTACTCCAAGTTCGGCCAGGGCCTCGGGCCGCTGCCGGCAATCACCGCCGTGTTCCTCTATTCGTTGCTGCCGATCATGCGCAACACCTACCTCGCCCTCACCGGCGTCGAGCCGGGCATCCGCGAAGCCGCGCGCGGCATCGGCATGACCTTCGGCCAGCGCCTGCGCATGGTTGAACTGCCGATCGCGGTGCCGGTGATTCTTGCTGGCGTGCGCACCGCCGTGGTGATGAACATCGGCGTGATGACCATTGCCGCAACCATCGGCGCCGGCGGCCTCGGTGTGTTGATCCTCGCCTCCATCAGCCGCAGTGACATGTCGATGCTTATCGTCGGCGCGCTGCTGGTCAGTCTTCTGGCGATTTTCGCCGACCTGTTTCTCCAATGGCTGCAACGCTCGTTGACTCCAAAAGGACTCCTCAAATGATCGAACTTCAAAACCTCAGCAAAACTTTCCAAAGCAACGGCAAAGATGTCAAAGCTGTGGACTCGGTAAGCCTGACCGTCAATGAAGGCGAGATCTGCGTGTTCCTCGGGCCATCGGGTTGCGGCAAAAGCACCACGCTGAAAATGATCAACCGCCTGATCAAACCGACCTCGGGCAAGATCCTCATCAACGGCGAAGACACCACCGATCTCGACGAAGTGACGCTGCGCCGCAACATCGGCTACGTGATTCAGCAGATCGGTCTGTTCCCGAACATGACCATCGAAGAGAACATCGTCGTGGTGCCGAAACTGCTCGGCTGGGACAAACAGAAATGCCACGACCGCGCCCGCGAACTGATGAGCATGATCAAGCTCGAGCCCAAGCAGTATCTGCATCGGTATCCGCGTGAATTGTCCGGTGGTCAGCAACAGCGTATTGGCGTGATTCGAGCGCTTGCGGCTGACGCCCCACTGCTGTTGATGGACGAACCGTTTGGCGCGGTCGACCCGATCAACCGCGAGATGATCCAGAACGAATTCTTCGAGATGCAGCGCGCGCTGAACAAGACCGTGATCATGGTCAGCCACGACATCGACGAAGCGATCAAGCTGGGCGACAAGATCGCCATTTTCCGCGCCGGCAAGCTGCTGCAGATCGACCACCCGGACACCCTGCTGGCGCATCCGGCGGATGATTTCGTCAGCAACTTCGTCGGCCAGGACAGCACGCTCAAACGCCTGCTGTTGGTGAAGGCTGAAGACGCGGCGGACAACGCGCCGTCGGTCAGCCCGGAAACCCCGGTGGCCGATGCGCTGGAACTGATGGACGAACATGACCGTCGCTACGTCGTGGTCACCTGCGCCGAGAACAAGGCGCTGGGTTACGTGCGCCGTCGCGACCTGCATCGCCAGACCGGCACCTGCGCACAATTCCTGCGTGAGTTCAACGCCACCGCGGCGTACGACGAGCACCTGCGCATCCTGTTGTCGCGCATGTACGAATTCAACCGCGCCTGGCTGCCGGTGATGGATGCCGAACGGGTATTCCTCGGTGAAGTGACGCAGGAATCGATCGCGGCATACCTCAGCTCGGGACGTTCGCGGGGGATGAAGACCAGTATCGTCTCGCCGGCTGAGACCGTCGTCGCCTAAAAATACAGACCCTGTGGGAGCGAACTTGCTCGCGAAAGCGAAATATCAGTCAACAACGATGTCGACTGTGAAAATGCCTTCGCGAGCAAGCTCGCTCCCACAGGATTGCGTGATTTCGTTGATCTTCACAGGGTGACAAAGAATCTCAACAGCCTCTCCCGCTAGAGCGTCATCAATTCAGCTTCTTCAAGGTCCAAATCCCCCCTCAACACCCTCTCTCGACGCCAACGTCGCCGATGTTGCCGCTATCACACTTACCCGCGATCTAGCCGACAAAAGCCACGAACGTGCAGATATGTTTAACACTCGAAAATTCGCCGGGAACATCTGCCCGTCATCTCGGTCGGGTAGAAGGAGTGATGAACGCGACGCACGTCAGAAGCGTGCAAAAACGCGACATTTTTAGTTGATCTCGCGCCCCTCACGCCCTAAAGTTCGCGCCGAACGTCCATGCTGGAAACGATCCATCCGGCTCAAGTACTGACGACGAGACAGCAAGGCCAAGGGATAACCGCACATCTCTGGGCCTTTTTGCTTTCGGCGGCAATGCCTTGGGAAGTAGGCGAACCAAAGTGGGGATACGGAGGGCGTTCATGCACCCATTGTTTTTACGAGTTTGCCCATAGGAGCACCCAGCATGTCGATCCAGGTCGAAGACTATTTCGCGCGCGCTACATTCGACAAAATGAAGGCGTTCGCCGACAAACAGGAAACCCCGTTCGTGGTGATCGACACCGCGATGATCGCCCAGGCCTACGACGACCTGCGCGCCGGTTTCGAATTCGCCAAGGTCTACTACGCGGTCAAGGCCAACCCGGCCGTCGAGATCATCGACCTGCTCAAAGACAAGGGTTCGAGCTTCGACATTGCCTCGATCTACGAGCTGGACAAGGTCATGGATCGCGGCGTCAGCCCGGACCGTATCAGCTACGGCAACACCATCAAGAAATCCAAGGACATCCGCTACTTCTACGAGAAGGGCGTGCGTCTGTTCTCCACCGACTCCGAAGCCGACCTGCGCAACATCGCCAAGGCTGCACCGGGTTCGAAAGTCTATGTGCGCATCCTCACTGAAGGCTCGACCACGGCTGACTGGCCACTGTCGCGCAAGTTCGGCTGCCAGACCGACATGGCCATGGACCTGCTGATCCTCGCCCGCGACCTGGGCCTGGTGCCGTACGGCATCTCGTTCCACGTCGGCTCGCAACAACGCGACATCAGCGTCTGGGACGCGGCGATCGCCAAGGTCAAAGTGATCTTTGAACGCCTGAAAGAAGAAGACGGCATTCACCTGAAGCTGATCAACATGGGCGGCGGCTTCCCGGCCAACTACATCACCCGCACCAACAGCCTGGAAACCTACGCCGAAGAAATCATCCGCTTCCTCAAGGAAGACTTCGGTGATGACCTGCCGGAGATCATCCTCGAGCCGGGTCGTTCGCTGATCGCCAACGCCGGTATTCTGGTCAGCGAAGTGGTACTGGTTGCGCGCAAGTCGCGCACCGCTGTCGAGCGTTGGGTGTACACCGATGTGGGCAAATTCTCCGGCCTGATCGAAACCATGGACGAAGCGATCAAGTTCCCGATCTGGACCGAGAAGAAAGGCGAGATGGAAGAAGTCGTGATCGCCGGCCCGACCTGCGACAGCGCCGACATCATGTACGAGAACTACAAATACGGTTTGCCGCTGAATTTGGCAATCGGTGATCGTCTGTATTGGTTGTCGACGGGTGCTTACACCACCAGTTATAGCGCCGTTGAATTCAATGGCTTCCCGCCGCTGAAGTCGTTTTACGTTTAAGGAGCAGCTGAAAGTTTCGAGCTGCAAGCTGCAAGAGAAAAGCCCACGAATTTGTGGGCTTTTTTGTGGGTGTTCGGCTGGGGAGGTTTTTTGTACTAGATACCATAGCCCCTCACCCCAGCCCTCTCCCGAGGGAGAGGGAGCCGACCGAGTGGTCTTCCGTCCGACATCGACCTGAACCACCTTGGCGATTATGGATTCGGCAAAACCATTGCAGGTCGGCGTACCTCCCAAGCATCCCTCGGTCGGTTCCCTCTCCCCCTGGGAGAGGGCTAGGGTGAGGGCTCGGCGGTTTCAGCCGCGCTGCAACTCTGCATACCGAGCGGCATACCGACTAGCCATCGCCTGAATTCGCAAGCCTGTCGCATCAGCCAGCGTCTGGCTCGCCACCCGCAGAAAATTCAGATTGCCGGCGGCCAAGGCTTTCTCCAGCCAATCGACCGTTTCATCAACCCGTCCCTCAGCCGCCAACACCGCGGCATAACTGAACTGCCCACGAAAATCCCCACCCTCGGCCGAACGCCGATACCACTCGCGTGCAGCAATTGGATCCGCCTGACACACCTGCCCTTCCTCCAGATAGCGCCCCAGCAGGTTCATCGATTTCGCATGGCCCAACTCAGCTGCACGCCGGTACAACGCCAGCGCCTGCTGATGATCAACCGTCACCCCGCGCCCGGTCGCCAGCAGATTGGCGAGGTTGTACATCGCCCAATCCAGTCCGGCCTCCGCTGCGATCCGATAATGCTGCGCAGCAATCGACGCATCCGCAGCAATGCCCCAACCCTGCTCATGACAACGGCCGAGCATATTGCGCGCCATCAGATGCCCGCGCCCGGCAGCGATGCCGAACCAGCGCAGCGCCAGCGCTTGATCCTGGGCGATGCCCTGGCCGTCGAGCAGGATTTGCCCAAGCAACGCCTGCGCTTCAACTTCGCCCTCGCCCGCTGCCAGCAAAATCGCCTGCGCAGCACGGGCCGGACTTTCGCCGAGCATGGCACTGAGTTGTTTGCCGCTGAGGATTTCCTCGCGACGCAGTTGAAAACTCATACCTCGACCCAGCGCCGCAGCAAGTTGTGATAAGTGCCGGTGAGGCGGATCAGCGAAGGGTGATCGGGGACGTCCTGAGTCAGCTGCTGAATCGCCCCGTCCATTTCGAACAACAACGCGCGCTGGCTGTCTTCGCGCACCAGGCTTTGCGTCCAGAAAAACGAGGCATAACGCGCACCACGTGTGACCGCATTGACCTTGTGCAAACTGGTGCCCGGGTACAACACCATGTCGCCGGCCGGCAGCTTCACCCGTTGCGTGCCGTAGGTGTCCTGGATTTCCAGCTCACCGCCGTCGTAATCTTCCGGTTCACTGAAAAACAACGTCGCCGACAAATCGGTGCGCACTCGCTCGATGCTGCCCTTCGGCTGGCGCACGGCGTTGTCGATGTGAAAATCGAAACTGCCGCCGGCCGTGTAGCAGTTCACTAGCGGCGGGAAGACTTTGTGCGGCAGTGCGGCAGACATGAACAGCGGATTTGTCCACAACCGCTCGAGCATCGCCGCGCCGATTTCCTTCGCCAGCGGGTGGCCTTCGGGCAGTTGCAGATTGTGCTTGGCCTTGGCCGACTGGAAGCCGGCGGTGATCTTGCCGTCGGCCCAATCCGCTTGCTCCAGGGCCAGGCGGATGCGCTGCACTTCGTCTTTTGCGAACAGCCCGGGGATGTGCAGCAGCATGGCGATGTCACCTGATGGCAAGAAGGCGGCAATGGTATTGATTCTTATTGACTGTGTAAAACCCCCAAGACGGATGAACAAGCAGAAACCGTAAGGGCAAATTGTAAAGAATGTAAATTCAATGCGAATAACAATGTTTCGCAATTGATACGAATACCTGTTTACCCTATATTCCGCCGCCTCAAATCCTTGGGGAGGGGAATAAAAATGGCACGTCAACACGCACAATTACCGGTCAGTTCACCACGTCTGCTCGCCTCGGCAATCGGTGTCGCGATCACCGCCGGCTCCGCTGGGCAGATGGTCTTCGCGGCGGAAAAAACCGACAGCAAAGCGTCCGGCAACGCCATCGCCCTGGACGCCACCGCCATCACCGGCGAAGCCCAGGACTCGACGTCCTACCAGGTCGAAAAAGCCTCCTCGCCCAAGTACACCGCGCCGCTGGTCGACACCCCGCGCTCGGTCACCGTCATACCGCAACAACTGCTCAAGGACACCGGCGCGCTGAACATGCAGGACGCGCTGCGCACTGTGCCGGGCATCACCTTCGGCGCCGGTGAAGGCGGCAACCCGCAGGGCGACCGTCCGTTCATTCGCGGCTTCGACGCCCAGGGCGACACCTATCTGGACGGCGTGCGCGACACCGGTTCGCAGAGCCGCGAGATCTTCGCCGTGGAAAACATCGAAGTCAGCAAAGGCCCGAACTCGGCGATTGGCGGTCGTGGCGCGGCCGGCGGCAGCATCAATCTGGTGAGCAAGAAAGCGCACCTGGGCAACTCGTTCGACGGCGGCTTCACCTACGGCTCCGACCAGACCCAGCGCTACACCCTCGACGGCAACTACCAGTTCAGCGACAGCGCTGCCGGCCGCCTCAACCTGATGAGCCACGAGAGCAACGTCGCCGGTCGCGACAAAGTCGATTACGACCGTTGGGGCATCGCGCCGTCGCTGGCCTTCGGCCTGGGCACCGATACCCGTGTAAACCTCGACTACTACCATCTGGAAAGCAACGACACCCCGGACTCGGGCATCCCGTACACCATCCCAACCGGTGGTTCGGCCGCACGCACCAAGTCCAACCCGGACAAGCCATACGCCGGGGGCGATCACGACAACTTCTACGGTCTGGATCGCGATTTCCGCAAGGGCCGCACCGACACCGCGACCTTCGCCATCGAGCACGACCTGAACGATGCGCTGACCATCAAGAACACCCTGCGCCACGGCAGCAGCATGCAGGATTACATCCTCACCCAGCCGGACGACAGCAAGGGCAACGTCAACAACGGCAGCGTCTGGCGTCGGGCCAACACGCGGGTGAGCAACACCGAAACCACCACCAACCAGACCGACCTGTTCGGCACCTTCTACGTGGCCGGTTTCAAGAACAGCTTCTCCACCGGTGTCGAATACACCCGCGAGCAGAGCGAGAAATCCTCGTACAACGTCAACACCGACACCACGCCGCGTACGACCAATGTGCCTTCCAGCAGCAACTGCACACCGGCGATGATTGGCGCCTCGAGCAATTACAACTGCACCTCGCTGTCGAACCCGAACCCGAACGATCCGTGGAACGGCGCGATCTCGCGCAACTACGCCGGCACCGACACCCAGGCCGACACCTACGCGCTGTACGTGTTCGACACGCTGGAGTTGTCCGAGCAATGGCTGGTGAACATGGGGCTGCGCTACGACCACTTCGACACCGACTACAAAACCTACAACGCCGCAGGGACCACCACCTCCAAGGGTGATGACACCAGCGAATTCGTCACCGGCCAGTTCGGCGTGGTCTACAAGCCGGCGGAAAACGGCAGCATCTACGCCTCTTATGCGACCTCGGCGACGCCGCCGGGCAACACTTTGGGCGAAGGTCAGGAAGGCAACCCGCTGGGCGGCACCCCGGATCGCAGCGGCAACCTGCTGAGCAGCGACATGGAGCCGGAAACCACCAAGAACTACGAGATCGGCACCAAGTGGGATCTGCTCAATGATCGCCTGTCGCTGACCGCCGACATCTTCCGCACCGAGAAGGAAAACGCTCGCGTGCAGGTCGACACCAGCTCCTACGAGAACGCCGGCAAGACCCGCGTACAAGGCTTCGAACTGTCGGCCAGCGGCAAGATCACCGACAAATGGCAAGTCTTCGCCGGTTACGCCTTCATGGACAGCGAACAGGTTGACGGTGGTCCGTTGGGTCGCGCCAACGACGGCAACGATCTGCCGAACACGCCAAAAAACAGCGCCAGCCTGTGGACCACGTATCAGGTCACGCCCAAGCTGACGATCGGTGGTGGCGCGTTCTACGTCGACGACGTCTACGGCAGTGTTGCCAACACAACGATGGTCGATTCGTACGTGCGTTACGACGCGATGGCGGCCTACAAACTGACCAAGAACGTCGACCTGCAACTCAACGTGCAGAACCTGACCGACGAAACCTATTACGACAAAGCCTTCTCGACCCACTTCGCCAACCAGGCGGCGGGCCGCACGGCGCTGTTGAGCACCAACTTCCACTTCTGACCGATGTGAAAATCCGTGGGAGCGAGCCTGCTCGCGAAGGCAATCTTTCAGCAACATTGATGCTGACTGACACACCGCTTTCGCGAGCAGGCTCGCTCCTACAGGGAATGTGCCGCGAGGCTCGGCCCCGTTCATTCAGTTGAACGGGGCTTTTGTGTGTTACGCAAAACGCTTCTTGATAACCCACGGCATAATGCGCGCCGTGATGACAATTTTCGAACGGACGGCGAGTGACGTGTTGAAGAAAACCCTGTTCCAGTTGCACTGGTTTTTTGGCATCACCGCAGGGCTGGTGCTGGCTCTGATGGGCATCACCGGCGCGGCCTATTCGTTTCAGGACGAGATCCTGCGCGCGCTGAATCCGTCCGTTCTGCAGGTGGAAAAGCAGGTCGCCGGCGTGCTGCCGCCAGTGGAACTGGTGGAGCGCATCGAAGCCGCCTCCGGCAAGAAAGTCGCGATGCTCTGGGTCGAGACCGACAGCGGTCACGCCGCACGGGTATTCTTCACCCCGCCCAAGGGCGAACGGCGTGGCGAAATGCGCTACTTCGATCCGTACACCGCCGAGTTCAAGGGCGATGCCACCGGTCAGGATTTCTTCGGCCTGATGCTGCAACTGCACCGGTTCCTCGCCATGGGCGACACCGGGCGCAACATCACCGGCGCCTGCACCTTGATGCTGTTGTTCTTCTGCCTTTCTGGTCTGTATTTGCGTTGGCCGCGTCAGTGGAACAGCTGGCGCGTGTGGTTGACCCTGGACTGGAAAAAGAAGGGCCGTGCGTTCAATTGGGATCTGCACTCGGTGGCCGGCACCTGGTGCCTTTTGGTCTATCTGCTGCTGGCGTTGACCGGTTTGTCATGGTCGTACGAGTGGTACAACAAAGGCCTGACCCGACTGCTTTCCGACGCGCCGCAAAACGAACGCGTACGTGGCGGTCGCGGCCCGGCGCCGGAAGGTCCGCCACCGACCGCCGACTACGCGGCGATGTGGAGCAGCATCTACAGCGCTGCCGGCCCGGGCCTGGCCGCGTACAACATTCGCATGCCGGCGGTGGCCGGCCAGCCGGCGACGGTGTTCTATCTGCTCGACAGCTCGCCCCATGACCGCGCGCTGAATCAGATCACCCTCGATCCGGCCACCGGAGTGGTCAAACGCGTCGACCGCTATGCCGACAAAAGCTTCAAGGCCCAACTGCTGACCAGCATTTATGCGCTGCACGTGGGCAGCTACTTCGGCCTCGTCGGGCGCATCATCGTGACGATCGCAGCGGTGTGCATGCCGCTGTTTTTCATCACTGGCTGGCTGCTGTATCTGGACCGTCGACGCAAGAAAAAGCAGATCAAGGATGCCCGCCAAGGTCTCGCACAACCGTCCGCCGATGCTTCGGCATGGCTGATCGGTTTCGCCAGCCAGAGCGGTTTCGCCGAACAACTGGCGTGGCAGACCGCCGGACAATTGCAGGCCGCCGGATTGCCGGTCAACGTGCAGCCGCTGGCCAATCTGAGCGAACAGGATCTGCGTGAGTCGAACAACGCCTTGTTCGTGGTCAGCACCTTCGGCGACGGCGAAGCGCCGGACAGCGCCCGTGGTTTCGAACGCAAAGTGCTGGCCAAGGCCTCGACACTCGACAGCCTCAACTACGCCGTGCTCGGCCTCGGCGATCGGCAGTACGCGCACTTCTGCGGCTTCGCCAAGCGCTTGCATCAATGGCTCGGCGAACACGGCGGCAAGACCCTGTTCGCCCCGGTGGAGGTCGACAGCGGCGATCCTTATGCGCTGCGTCACTGGCAAACCCAACTCGGCCAGCTCACCGGACAGGCGCCGAGCGAAACCTGGCAAGCACCGAGCTACGACAACTGGACGCTGGTCCGTCGCGAACTGATTAACCCCGACAGCAGCGGCGCGCCGGTCTACCTGCTCGGTCTCAAAGCCCCGGACACCCGCAGTTGGCTGGCCGGTGACCTGGTCGAAGTGCTGCCACGCAACTGCCCGTGGGCCATCGAACATTTCCTCGACGGCCTCGGCATTCGTGGCGAAACCCCGGTGAAGGTCAACGGCATCGA
This sequence comes from Pseudomonas sp. RG1, assembly GCF_025910115.1. Taxonomy (NCBI): domain Bacteria; kingdom Pseudomonadati; phylum Pseudomonadota; class Gammaproteobacteria; order Pseudomonadales; family Pseudomonadaceae; genus Pseudomonas; species Pseudomonas sp. RG1. Next base: position 105,941 of record NZ_JAPCIK010000005.1, on the reverse strand, counting down.
CGAACCACTGGAAGTGGCCCTCGCCTCACGGCAATTGCCCGAACACCGCGCGCATCTGGTCGGTTTGCATGCGCAGTCGCTGGTCGACGCGATGGTGCCGCTGGCGATGCGCGAATACTCGATCGCCTCGATTGCCGCTGACGGCGTGCTGGAACTGATCGTGCGCCAGGAACAGCACAACGACGGCAGCCTCGGCATCGGCTCCGGCTGGCTCACCGAGCATGCGCCTGTGGGCGGCAGCATCAGCCTGCGCGTGCGGCGCAACAGCGGTTTCCATCTGCCGAACGAACCCGTGCCGATGATCCTGCTGGGCAACGGCACCGGCCTGGCCGGCCTGCGCAGCCTGCTCAAGGCACGCATTGCCGACGGCCAGCAACGGCAGTGGCTGCTGTTCGGCGAGCGCAACCGCGAGCACGACTTCCTCTGCCGCGCCGAGCTCGAAGAGTGGCTGGTCAATGGTGATCTGGCGCGGCTGGATCTGGCGTTTTCCCGCGATCAGGCTGAGAAGGTTTATGTGCAGGATCGCTTGCGTGAGTCGGCGGATGAATTGAAGAAGTGGTTGGCAGATGGTGCCGTCATCTATATCTGCGGCAGCCTTCAAGGTATGGCCTCAGGCGTCGACCAGGCCCTCAACGATATCCTCGGCAGCGCCGAAGTTGAACGCCTGATCGAACAGGGCCGCTATCGCCGGGACGTTTACTGACCCAACACCATCCCCTTGTGGGAGCGAGCCTGCTCGCGAAGGCGATTTAACAGTCAACATTGGTGTTGGCTGTAAGTCCGCTTTCGCGAGCAGGCTCGCTCCCACAGGGGACGCGTTGCTCAGACCGGTTGGAGTTTCTGTTCGAAAACAGCGATGCCATCCAGATCCCGCAACACCACGCTCATCTCCCCGCTCTGCGCTTCAATATTCACCTCACCAAAAAACTGAAACCCGGCAAACGGTGAGGTGTTCTGTGCGGGCGGTGCTTTCTCGAACACCACCTCAGGCCCGAACGTCTTGTCCAGTGGATTCGGCCCGAAACTGCCGGCATTCAGCGGCCCGGCGACAAATTCCCAGAACGGTTCGAAATCCTGAAACGCCGCGCGGTCCGGATGATAGTGATGCGCCGCGCAGTAGTGCACGTCCGCCGTCAGAAACACGAAATTACGCACCTGCTGCGCACGTAAAAATCCGAGCAATTCGGCAATTTCCAGTTCACGCCCCTGCGCCGGGCCGGGGTCGCCGTTGGCCACGGCTTCCCAACGCGCAACGCCCGGGCTGACCTCGCCGTCCGGGACGCCAAGGCCGATGGGCATGTCGGCGGCGATGACTTTCCACTGCGCCGTCGACGCCTGCAATTCACGCTTGAGCCAGTCCAACTGCTCGCGGCCGAGAAACGGTTTTGCCGCGCCGAGGTTGTCGTCGTTGGCTTCGCGATAGCTGCGCATATCCAGCACGAATACGTCGAGCATCGGCCCGTAACTGAGCTTGCGATAAATGCGCCCGCCGCCGTCCGCCGCTTGCAAACGCATCGGCGCATATTCCAGCCACGCCTGCCGCGCGCGGCCGACCAGCTTGTGGATATCTTTCTCCTGATAACGCTCATCCAGCTGCTTGCCCGGCGACCAGTTGTTGACCACTTCGTGATCGTCCCACTGCCAGATCTGCGGCACTTCGGCGTTGAAGCGGCGGATATTTTCGTCCATCAGGTTGTAGCGATAGTTGCCGCGATAATCGTCGAGAGTCTGCGCGACTTTGCTCTTGGCTTCGGTGGTGATATTGCGCCAGATGCGCCCGCTTTCGGTGGTCAGTTGCGCGGGCACCGGGCCGTCGGCGTAGATGGTGTCGCCGCTGTGAATAAAGAAGTCCGGCAGACGCAGGCGCATGGCTTCGTAGATGCGCATGCCACCGATGTCCGGGTTGATCCCGAAGCCCTGGCCGACAGTGTCACCGCTCCAGACAAAACGGATGTCGCGTTTTGTCGTTGGCACGCTGCGCAGATGGCCGAACCATGGTTCGCTGGCGACGCCGCTCTGGGCGTCTTCGAAGTGCACGCGATAAAAGATCGCCTGATTGGCCGGCAGGCCGGTGAGCTCAACGCGGGCGGTGAAATCGCTGCGCGCATCGGCCAGTGGCGAGACGAATTTGCGCGGGTTGCCGAACAGGCTGCCGGTGTCCCACTCCACCACCATGCGCGCCGGGCGATCGCTGCGGCTCCAGATCATCGCGCGGTCGCCGAGCAGGTCGCCGGACTGCACGCCGTCGGTGAGCTGCGGACGATCCTTGACCGAGGCAATCACCGCCGGCGCCAGCCCCGGCAGCAACAGCCCGGCGCCGACCGCTTGCATGACGCGACGCCGACCGAGATTGAAATCGCTCATGGTGTTCTCCCTGCAAAAGGGAAAACTTAAGCACGGGTGTATGAATCCGCTATGACAATGCAGACTCCTGTGGGAGCGAGCCTGCTCGCGAAGGCGTCCCGCCAGCTACCACATCTTCAGCTGACACTCCGCTTTCGCGAGCAGGCTCGCTCCCACAGGGATTTGGTGTTGTCGGTCAGGCCTTGGCGGGCTCCAGCGCCAACTCGACAGCCTCAGGCCGTTTGAGCAGCGCATACACCACCGCCGTGACCAGACTCCCCGCGACGATCGCCAGCAGATACAGCAGCGCATGGTTGATCGCATTGGGGATCGCCAGCACGAACAAGCCACCGTGCGGCGCCATCAGTTTGCAGCCGAAGTACATCGACAAGGCGCCGGTCAGCGCACCGCCAGCGATGCTCGCCGGGATCACCCGCAGCGGATCTTTCGCAGCGAAAGGAATCGCCCCTTCCGAGATAAAGCACAGGCCCAGCACGAAGGCCGCTTTGCCGGCCTCGCGCTCGGTCTGGGCGAACTTGCGCCGGGCAATGAAGGTGGCGATGCCCAAGCCAATCGGCGGCACCATGCCGGCGGCCATGGTCGCGGCCATCGGTGCGTAACTCTGCGAGGCCAGCAGCCCCACCGAAAACGCATAGGCAGCCTTGTTGATCGGCCCGCCGAGGTCGACGCACATCATGCCGCCGAGCAACACACCCAGCAGAATTGCGTTGGTGGTGCCCATGCTGTCGAGGAACTGGGTGAGCGCGGCGAGCATGCCGGCGACCGGTTTGCCGACCACGTAAATCATCACCAGACCGGTGACCAGACTGGCCAGCAACGGGATGATCAGAATCGGCTTCAGCGCTTCCAGGCTCTGCGGCAATTTCACATAGCGAGCGATGGCTTTGGCGGCGTAACCGGCGATGAAACCGGCAATGATCCCGCCGATGAATCCGGCGCCCAGAGTGCCCGCCAGCAAGCCGCCGATCATCCCCGGCGCAAGACCGGGACGGTCGGCGATCGAGTAGGCGATGTACCCGGCGAGCAGCGGCACCATCAGCTTGAACGCGGTTTCGCCGCCGATCTGCATCAGTGCCGCCGCCAGCGTGCCTTCTTCCTTGTACGCGGTGATGCCGAACACGAAGGACAACGCGATCAGCAAACCACCCGCCACCACCATTGGCAGCATGTACGACACACCCGTGAGCAGGTGTTTGTAGACGCCGGTTTTTTCCGACTTGGCCGGAGCCTTGCCGTCGCTTGCCGCACTTTCCACTGCGCCTTCGGCCAGCGCTTTTTTCAGGGTCGCTTCTGATTGCTTCAGGGCAACGCCAGTGCCGCAGCGATAGATTTTCTTGCCGGCGAAACGCTCGGTGGCGACGTCGATATCCGCCGCCAGCAGCACCACGTCTGCCTCGGCGATGGCCGTTGCGCTGAGCGGGGTTTTCGCGCCGACCGAGCCTTGGGTTTCGACCTGCAACTCATAGCCCAGACGCTTGGCGGTCTGCTGCAACGCTTCGGCGGCCATGAAGGTGTGGGCAACGCCGGTCGGGCAGGCCGTGATGGCGACGATGCGTGGCGCACGTGGCGCGTCAATCGCCGCTTCGACTGCGCTGGCCACGTAGACTTCGGCTTCTTCAGCACCGCGACGCAGTACCGCTTCGACATCCTGCAGCGCCTGCGCCGGAGCGATCTGGAACACGCGCTTGCCGACGAAGCGACTCATGTCCACCGCGCCAGTGGTGACCAGCAAGACCCACTCGGCGGCTTCGATGGTCGCCGCCGACAATTCGCGTTCCGGGTGCGCCGGATCGACCACTTCAACGCTGGTGCTCCAGCCCTGACGCTGCGCCGCTGCATCGAGCAGACGCGCGCACAGCACACTGGTGACCATGCCGTTCGGGCAAGCCGTAACAATGGCTAACTTCATCACAAACCCTCTTATTGTTCTGTCAGGGGACGCACGCGCACGCCCTGTTCGAGCTGCGCCAGTTGCGCTGCGTCGTTGATGCCAAAACCGATCTGGGTCACCGCCATCGCCGCGATCGCGGTAGCGGTGCGCAGGGTTTGCTCCGGCGTATCAGCACTGAGCAGACCGTGGAGCATGCCAGCCAGCAATGAATCGCCGGCACCGACCGTGCTGGCCACGCTGACTTTCGGCGGCGAGGCATGCAGGGCCGAGCCGACACTGAACCAGTTGACCCCGTCGGCGCCGTGGGAGATCACCACGTGCTCGATGCCTTGCGCATGCAAACGTGCGGCGGCTTGTGCTTCGGCGATCGGCGAGACCACTTCGCAGCCGAGGGCGTGGGCCAGTTCTTCGGTGTTCGGCTTGATCAGCCAGGGGCTGGCCTGCAACGCAGCGCGCAAGGCTTCGCCGCTGGAATCGAGGGCGACTTTCAAGCCGAGCGCGTTCAACCTTTCAATCAGCTCGCGCAACCATTGCGCGGTGACGCCACGCGGCAGACTGCCGGCGACCACCACCGCATCGTGCCCCGGTGCGATCTGCTGCAAGCGATCAAGCAAGGCTTGCTGCGCCGTTGCATCAACCACCGGGCCAGGCCCGTTGATGTCGGTGATGCGCCCGTCCTGTTCGGCGACTTTGATGTTGCTGCGCGTCTCGCCCGGCACGCGGATGAACGCGTCGACGAAACCGCGCTTGGCGAACAGGGTTTCGAACGCTTGCTGATTGTCTTCGCCGAGAAAGCCGCTGACGGTGACCTGATGGCCGAGATCCGTCAGCACCTGGGCGACATTGACGCCTTTGCCCGCAGCGTGGGTGTGCATCTCCTCGCTGCGATTGACCTGACCGGCATCCAGCCGTGACAGCTCGACGGTGAGGTCGAGAGCCGGGTTGAGAGTCAGGGTGAGAATCTTGGCCATTTACAGGGCCTCCACTAATGCGCGTACTTCATTCGCGCTGCCCACGGCCAGGGCCTGTTGGGCGAGGGTTTGCGCCTGGGTCAGGCTGAGTTCACGGATGCGCGCCTTGACTTCGGCAATGCTGCGCCCGGACACGCTGAGTTCGTCGACACCGAGGCCGACCAGCACCGGCACCGCCAGCGGATCAGCCGCCAGTTCGCCGCAGACGCCCACCCATTTGCCATGGGCATGGGCGGCGCGCACGGTGATGTCGATCAGTTGCAGCACCGCCGGGTGCAAGCCATCCGCTTGAGCAGACAGGGTCGGGTGACCACGGTCGATGGCCAGGGTGTACTGGGTCAGGTCGTTGGTGCCAACGCTGAAGAAGTCGACTTCCTTGGCCAGTACCGGCGCGAGCAATGCGGCCGATGGCACCTCGATCATGATCCCCAGTTGCAGGTCGGCGACTGGAATTTCCAGACGCAGACGTTCGGTCATGTCGCGGGCCTGGCGCCACTCTTCTACGCTGCCGACCATCGGGAACATGATTCGCAACGGGCGGTTGTCGGCCGAGCGCAGCAAGGCGCGCAGTTGCGCTTCCATGATCTGCGGACGCTGCAGGGTCAGGCGAATGCCGCGCACGCCGAGGAACGGGTTTTCTTCCTTGGCGATCGGCCAATACGGCAGCGGTTTGTCGCCGCCGACGTCGAGCGTGCGCACCACCAGCGGCCGCCCGGCCAGTCCATCGAGGACGCGACGGTATTCGGCTTCCTGGGTCGCCTCATCCGGCGCCTGTGGGTGGGCCATGAAAATCAGTTCGGTGCGCAGCAGACCAATGCCTTCGGCGCCCTGCTCCACCGCGCTGGTCACGCCTGCGCTTTCGCCGATGTTGGCGAACACTTCGACGGCGTGGCCGTCGGTGGTGTGCGCCGGTTGATGGCGTTGTTCGGCGGCGATCTTCAGGCGTTGCTCGCGGGTGTCGCGCTCTTCGGCGGCACGCTTGAGGGTCGCGGCATCGGCGTCGACATGCAGACGGCCACGCTGACCGTCGAGCAACAGCGGCGTGCCCGGCTCGAGCAACAGCACCGCTGCACCCGCGCCGACCAGTGCTGGAATACCGAGCGCGCGGGCGACGATGGCGCTGTGCGCAGTAGCGCCGCCGCGCGCGGTGAGAATCCCCGCCACTCGCGCAGGATCCAGGCGCGCGACATCGGACGGGCCGACTTCGTCCATCACCAGAATGTATGGTTGCTCAGGTTCGTTCGCGGTCTGCACGCCACACAATTGCGCCAGCACCCGTCGACCGATGTCGCGCAGATCGGCGGCGCGCTCGGCGAGCAACGCGTCCTGCAGCGATTCCTGCTGTTTGGCGGCGGCTTCGATCACCGCCATCCACGCCGCTTCGGCGCTTTCGCCTTGCTTGAGGCGGGTGTCGACTTCGTCGGTCAGATCCGGGTCGTCGAGCATTTCCTGGTGGGTGATGAAAATCTCGCGAATGGCCTTGGCCTTGCTGCGTTCGATCAAGCCCTGAATGTCGCGGCGCACGTCGCTCAGCGCTTGCTTGAGGCGCTCGCGCTCGATCGCGGCAGATTCGCCGCGCAACGGGTAATCGATGGCTTGCAACACCTGAATGTGCGCCGGGCCGATGGCGATGCCCGGTGCGGCAGAAATCGCCTGCAACAGGCTGCCGGAGGCCGGGGCGATCAGCACTTCGGCGATGTCGGCGATCACTTCGCGCTGCTGACTCACGGCCGGCAGCGGCTCGACTTCCTCACCGAGGCCCTCTTCAATCGCCGCGAGCAGGGCCGGCAAGGCATCGGCGGCGATGCTCGGCTCGGCGATCAGCTCCAGCACCTGACCGCGGCGGGCACCGAGACTGAGCAGTTTGCTCAGGCTCTTCACCGACACGGCGCTGTCCTGGCTGTCGACGATGCGCACGCGGATTTCGCCGTCAAAACTCTTCGCCAGTTGCGCAAGAATCTTCGCTGGTCGTGCGTGCAAACCATGGGCATTGGCCAGGGCAATACGTGCACTCGGCCAGTCGGCCGGCAGTTCACCGCCGAGCACTTCGAGGACTTTGCGGCTGCTGGTGGCGCGGCCGAGTTCGTGGCCGCGACCTTCGATCAGCAACGCGCACAAACGCTCGAGCAACGCCTGATGCGCTTCGCCCAGACTGGCGAGGCAAAACAGACCGCTGAGCGGCTGGCCGAGGTAGCGCATCGGTTTGTCCGGGGTGACGAACGCCAGCCCCGGACGCTTCACGGTCTGCTCACTGTGCAACCACCACAGGCCGTCGCCCAGTGGCAGCGCTTCGACTTGCTGCAACACGCCGGCAAAGCCGTTGCTCACACAATCGGCCTGACGCAGCAGACGTGCGCCGCGCCAGACCAGTTCTTCGAAATCGTCGGCCGACACGCCGAGGCCGATCATCTGCGCATCCAGCGCCAGTTCCTGCGGCGCGCCTTGCAACAGTTTAAGCAGCGCTTCGGGGGAGCTGGCGCGACGCAAGGCCTGGCCCAGATCGGTCTCGCCGAGGGCGCGGGTCAGCAGTTGCAGCAGGCGCAGGTGTTCGTCGGATTTCGCCGCGATGCCGATCGCCAGATAAACGATCTGGCCATCGCCCCAGTCGACGCCGTCGGGAAACTGCATCAGGCGCACGCCGGTGGCGAATACCTGATCGCGGGTTTCCGGGGTGCCGTGGGGAATGGCGATGCCTTGACCGAGAAAGGTCGAGCCCTGGGCTTCCCGGGCCTGCAGGCCGGCGAGGTAGCCGTCGGCAACCAGACCGTCGGCGACCAGATGACTGGCCAGCAATTGCAGGGCAGCGGGTTTATCCACGGCCGACTGGCCCATGGATATCTGCTCTATAGTGAGCTCGAGCATGCGATCTCCTTTTTGGCGCAGTTCAACGCCAGGTATTGTTTTGAATGGTTCACAGCTTAGGCGCTCTGCCGCGCTTTTCAGCGGCAGTTTTGGCGGTTTCACGGCAGGACCGTCCAAAGGCGTCTAAAACGTAGAAAATACGCTTGCTGAAACGTTTAATCTAGATTGATCGGCACGTTACTCGATAATGTCTCATCCTTGAAGTCCAACTGGTCGGATCTGCCCAGGCAATAAGTCGACTGCCCTTATCGGGTAGGATTGGCGAAAATGTCGCGGCATGCTCGAAAAAACAAGGAAATACCGGGTTGAAACTCAGTGATATCGCGCGGTTGGCCGGCGTCTCCGTCACCACCGCCAGCTACGTCATCAACGGCAAGGCCGAACAGCAACGCATCAGCAACGCGACCGTCGAGCGCGTGCGCGCGGTGGTCGATCTGCATGGCTTTACGCCCAATCCGCAAGCGGCCGGCCTGCGCAGTCGGCACACGCGCACCCTGGGCTTTATCCTGCCGGATCTGGAAAACCCCAGTTACGCGCGGATCGCCAAGTTGCTCGAACAAGGCGCACGGGCGCGCGGTTATCAATTGCTGATCGCCAGCTCCGACGATGCGCCGGACAGCGAGCGCCAGTTGCTGCAACTGTTCCGCGCGCGTCGCTGCGATGCGCTGATCGTCGCCAGTTGCCTGCCGGCCGGTGATGACAGCTATCGCCAGTTGCAGGCCAAGGGTCTGCCGATCATCGCCATCGACCGGGTCATGGAGCCGGAGCATTTCTGCTCGGTGATCAGCGACGACCGCGAGGCCAGCCTGCATCTGACCCAGAGCCTGCTCGATCCGCAGCCAAAGCAGATCGTGCTGCTCGGCGCACGCCCGGAGCTGAGCATCAGCCAGGAGCGTGCCGCCGGTTTCCGCGCAGCGCTCAAAGACTTCAAAGGTGAGGTGCTGATCGAGCACGCCGAGTCGTTCAGCCGCGAGTGCGGCAAGCAATTGATGGAAGAACTCCTGCAGCGTCTGGGGCATTTGCCTGACGCACTGGTGACCACCTCCTACGTGCTGCTGCAAGGCGTGTTCGATGCCCTGCATGATTTCCCGCTGAAATCGCGGCCGCTGCGCCTCGGCACCTTCGGCGACACGCAGTTGCTGGATTTCCTGCCGCTGCCGGTCAATGCCATGTCCCAGCAACACCAGTTGATCGCCGACAAGGCCCTGGAACTGGCCCTGGCCGCGGTCGAGCAGGACGACTACCAACCGGGCGTGCAAGCCATCGCGCGGACCTTCAAGCAGCGTATTCATCGGGACTGAATCGTGGAGCTGATCGACAGCCACACCCACCTCGACTTCCCCGACTTCGATGCCGATCGCGCGGCGCTGCTGGCCGAAAGCCGCGCCCTCGGCGTGCGGCGCATCGTCGTGCTGGGGGTGCATCAGCGCAACTGGCAACGGGTCTGGGATCTGGTGCAGAGCGATGCCGACCTGTACGCGGCGTTCGGATTGCACCCAGTGTTTCTCGATCAGCATCGCCCCGAGGATTTGCACGCGCTGGGGGACTGGCTGACACGGTTGCGCGGGCATCGGCAGTTATGCGCGGTGGGCGAAATCGGCCTCGATTATTTCATCGAAAACCTCGATCGCGAACGGCAACAGGCGTTGTTCGAAGCGCAGCTGCAACTGGCCGCGGACTTCGAGTTGCCGGCGCTGATCCACGTACGCCGCAGCCACGCAGCGGTGATCGCCACGCTCAAGCGCTTCAAGCTCAAACGCGCCGGCATCATCCACGCCTTCGCCGGCAGCCGCGAGGAAGCGCGGGAGTACATCAAGCTCGGTTTCAAACTGGGCCTCGGCGGCGCACCGACCTGGCCGCAGGCGCTGCGCATGCATCGGGTGCTGCCGGAACTGCCGCTGCAATCGGTGGTACTGGAAACCGACTCACCAGACATGGCCCCCGCCATGTTCCCCGGCCAGCGCAACAGCCCGGCGCATCTGCCGGCGATTTGCGCGGCGCTGGCCGAGCTGATGAATATCACGCCTGAACAACTGGCCAACGCCAGCACCGCCAACTGCTGCGAAGTCTTCGGCTGGTAACACCGCAATCCCTTGTGGGAGCGAGCCTGCTCGCGAAAGCAATCTGTCAGTGACATCGTCAGTGCCTGACCCGCCGCCTTCGCGAGCAGGCTCGCTCCCACATTTTTGATCCGGTTCCAGCCTTTCAGACGCGAAACGCACTGATCAGTTGTTTGAGCTCAACCACCTGCGCCGACAGCGCACGGCTGGCATCTTCGGTCTGGTGTGCACCTTGTGCTGTGCGTTCGCCAGCGCGATTGATCTCGACGATGTTCTGGTCGATGTCATGGGCCACGGCGGTCTGCTGTTCCACGGCAGCGGCGATTTGCTGGTTCTGGTCGACAATCATGCCCACCGCGCCAAGAATGTTCTCCAGCGCCTGCTGGACTTTTTCCGACTGGCCCACCGTGCCATTGGCCATCTGATGGCTGACGCCCATGGCCTTCACCGCCGCGCCGACGCCACCATGCAGTTTGGCGATCATCTGCTCGATTTCTTCGGTCGATTGCTGGGTACGCTTGGCCAACGTGCGCACTTCATCTGCGACCACGGCAAAACCGCGCCCCTGCTCGCCGGCCCGCGCGGCTTCGATAGCGGCGTTGAGCGCCAGCAGGTTGGTCTGTTCGGCGATGCTCTTGATCACCTCAAGCACACGGCTGATCGACTGGCTGTCGCTGGCCAGTTGATTGATCACCAGCACCGACTGGTCGATTTCGCTGGCCAGTGCGGCAATGCTGCCCTGTTGCGATTCCACCAGGCCGCGCCCGCTGAGGGTTTCGTCATTGACGCTGTGGGCGCTGCTCACCGCAGCGGCGGCACTGCGAGCGACTTCCATTGAGGTCGCCGACATCTGGTTCATCGCCGTCGCCACTTGTTCGATCTGCGAGCGCTGCCCGGCCACGGCCTGATTGCTCTGCGCCGAGACGCTTTCGACCTGTCCGGCCTGTCGCTCGACTTCGCCAACGGTGTGGCCCACGCGTTCGATCAAGTCGTGAATCTTCTTCACCGTGCCGTTGAACACCTCGCCCAACTCGCCCAGTTCATCGCGGCTGCTGGCCTTGAAGTTGACGGTCATGTCACCGGCCGCGACCTTGTCCATCATCGCGCCCAGGCTTTTCAGGGTGGTCCGGGTCGAGGCGTAGAAACCGCCATAAAGATAGAAAATCAGCACGAACACCACCGAAAGCGCCGAGGCTTGCAGAATCATGTGCGTGCGGTTCTGCGCCAGTCGCTGCTGCAACTGGTTGTCGAGGAATTTCAGCGTGGCCTGATTGAGCTGGTAGGTGTGTTCCATCAGCCCGGTGACCTGATCGTAGAATGCCTGCCACGGCGCATCGAGGGTGTCGGCCATTACCACTTGTTCTTCGAACAGCTCGCTGGCCTGTTTGAGCGAAGCCTTGCTGCTGTCGGCCTGCGCGCTGAGGGATTCGCGTGCAGCGCTGCTGGAACCGAGGGCGTCTTGCAGTTTCAGGGCGTACTCGGCCTGGAGTTTTTCGATCTGCACCAGCAGCTCGTCAAAACGCGTGCTCGAGGAACTGTTGAGAAAACCCTGACCTAACGAATACGAGCCCATCGCCCGGCCTTCGCCGAGGGTTTGCGTCACGCTGGGGGTAATCAGCGTCACCAGTTCGCTGAGCTGACGAATGTCGCTCTGGTTGTCGCGGCTCAACCCGGCCTGACTGGTGATGATCTGGCTGAAAATCTGCGCACTGGCCAGCAACTTGCCGATCAACGCGCTTTTGCTTTGCAGCGAAGTCTCCGCCTGCTGGGCCTTGAGCGCGGCGATCATTTCATCGCGCTTGGCCTCGAACTGCTTGATCTGCTCGGGATCTTCGGTCATCGCCGTCAGCCCTTCGAGGCGCGCGAGCACAGCCTGCTCCAGCGTCTGGATCTGCGCTTCGACATTGCCGGCCTTGCCGGACTGGCCGAGGGTGACGTCGATCTGCACCAGATTGTTCAGGGTTTCCACATCCCGACGCAGGCTCAGGCTGCTGCCCAGCAGGTCGAGGCTTTGCAGTTCGACGCGGGTGCCCTGAAATTCGCGATAGGAGTCGCGCACCAGATAGAAATTGGTCACCAGCATCGGCACCAGGAACAGCACGCTGATCAGGCTGAACTTCATGCCGAAGCTCAGACGGTTCATCAGCGAGACGGCGGGATAGAGCAAGCTCTTCACTGGAAGTCTCCCTTGGTTTTTCTTGTTTTTATTGGCAGGCGCGGGACGACAGCAGATAGCCACTATCGGGCGCTATCTCTGTATAGCGTAAATCGGCGGGAGGTTTTGTAACTTATGGTTACTGATGAATGGTGGAACAGGGTTTTCAGGGCTGCGGCGCAGCCCCTCGGGGATGAATCCCCTCGCCACAATGAGTTTCACTCTGGCTTATCAGTGAACCAGAACTGTCCACAAGGCAAACCCGGCATACCACAGCACCGCCGCGCGCAGCAGCAATTCCCACAGGCAATCGAGGGTGTTGATGCCGTCCGGGCCGACCACTGGCGGTGGAACTTCCCCGGCTGCCAGGCCGACCTTGTTGATCAACTGCGCAGCGCTGATGTTCCAGTTCAGCAGCTCATGCAGCATCACCCGGCTGACCGCGACGAAGTTGCCGACCAATGCCAGACTCGCCGCCAGCAAGCGCACCGGCACCCAATCGAAGGCATGACGCAACTGCGCAGCACGCTCGACCAGCGCCGGATTGCAGCCGTGCTCTTCGGCCAGCGCCAACAAGCGATAAGCCAATGCCGCCACCGGCCCGAGGAGGAAGTACCAGAAGATCACCGCGAAGAAACTCTGATACGCCTGCCACAGCAGATGCCCCTGCACTTGCTCAAGCAATTGCTCGCCACTGTCGGCGCAGATGTCCAGGTCGCGCTTGGCCACGTGGGCCGCCGCTTGCAGATCCTCACGGCGCCAGGCATCGCGGAACGGTCCGAGGCCGCCGAGCAGGTCGCCACGCCCGAGGCTGTAAATCACCACCAGCAAATGCACCGGCAGCGCCAGCAAACCGTACGCCACCGGTTCCAGCACCAGCAGCAACAGCGCCAGCAACGCCACCGGGCACAGCACCAGAATCGTCAGCACCAGCCACGGTTGCCTGGCCAGCCGTTTGCTGTTTTCGAGTTTGTGCAGTTCGCGGATCCATCCGCCGTCGCGTTGAAGCCGATGGCGCAGGGCCGAAAACTTCTCGATCCACACCGCCAGCAGTAACACCAGAAAACTCATTGTCCTTCCTCTTTTGCCAGGGCTGCGCGGTAGCGTGCCCAGTCGAATGCCGGTCCCGGATCGGTCTTGCGCCCCGGCGCGATATCGCTGTGGCCACAGATACGCTGATCGGTGATCGCCGGAAAGCGCTTCTGCAACTGCCGGGTCAGCGCAGTCAACGCTCGATACTGTTCATCGGTAAACGGCAGATCATCGGTGCCTTCCAGCTCGATGCCGACGGAAAAATCGTTACAGGTTTCACGACCCTCGAACACTGAAACCCCTGCGTGCCACGCCCGCTCCAGACAAGAGACAAACTGGGTGACCTTGCCGTCACGTTCGATCAGAAAATGCGCCGAGACGCGCAGGTCAGCGATGCCTGCAAAGTACGGGTGTTCGGTGACATCCAGACGATTCTGGAAAAATTCCTGAACCTTGCCCGTGGCGAATTGCGCCGGCGGCAGGCTGATGTTGTGGATGACCAACAGGGACACTTCGCCCGTCGGGCGCTCATTGAAGTTGGGCGACGGGCAGATCTGCACGCCATGACACCACCCGCTCGCGGGATCCAACTGCATACCGATTCCTTCAACGCCGACCATGTGGGCGCCCAGTATGCCGCGATCCGCCCCCGGCGCGCGATCACTTGCCGCGATTGAGTCGCCGCAGGTCGCCCAGCACCGATTCCAGTGCGCGGTCGAATAGCAAGGTGTCATCCAGCGCACGCGCGGCGCCACGGCTGAAAGCCAAGGCGAGGTCGGTGCGGCTGTGCTCCAGCACCTTCGTCCCGGTGCGGTCGACGAAGACATATTTGCCGGTCTCTTCGATGATCGCGGCGAGTTTGCAACGCAAGGTCTGTTCGTCGTCTGCGTCGAACACCACCCAGTGGCCCACACGCAACTGCTCGACCTGAGACAGACCGGCAGCGTCTTGCGCCAGGCGCGGCGCCGGGGTGGCTGCTGCCTGGTCGGCACTGTGCTGCAAGACCTCGGGCGTGACTTCGACCAGCGGCATGGCGCTGTGCTCGGCATCGTCGGAACGCTCCAGCACGCGTACGTGCAGAGCCTCCAGCTCACTGAAAAATTCGCTGGTGGCAAACGGGTCGAACGCGGTGCTGCTCAGGCCATCGCGCAGTGACTTGAGCAAACCCGGGACCAGTGCCAGCAGGCGCAGGCTGGATTCGCCGTCGTCATGGCGCTGCACGCTCCAGACCAACTGTTCCATGGTCTGCACGTCGGCGTGCCATTCGGCGGACTGATCACCGTGCTTAAGGCAGGTCAGCAACAGCACTTTGCTCCAGGCCTGCTGGACGAAACTCACCACCGTCGCCGGCAGCACTTTGCCCAGTAGCGCCTGTTGCAACGCCTGCGCAACGCGATGCTGAGCCAGCTCGGCCTTCGCCCGGCCTTCCTCGGCGTCCCGCAAGCGTTGTTCCAGCAGTTCAGTGCGACGACGTTCTTCCTGAGTGAAGGCGAGGAAGTCGGCGAGCAGTTCGGAGAAGATCGCCGGGTCGTCGACAAATTCGCTCAGCAAGCGCTGCACCACTTGCTCGATGCGCACGTAGAGACTGTCGCGCTCAGCGCCGTCAAAATCACCCCAGCCCATCGCGGCCTCAGCGATTTCGTTGAGCAGGCGCCGCGCCGGGTGAGTGCTGCGGCTGAAGAAACTCTTGTCCAGCACGGCGACCTTGAGCATCGGAATCTGCAGTCGGCCGATCAGCGCCTTGAGCGCGTCAGGCACATTGCGATCGTCGAGGATGCAGTCGAAGACCATGGCGATCAGGTTGATCACATCCTCGTCGGCAGTCGCGACGACGCGGGAGCGGCCGCTCCTGACGCTGACCCGGGTCAGCAATTGTTCGAGCTGATGGCGCAGATCGAAATCTTCCTGGGCCTCAAGCGCCGGTACGTATTGCTGCAAGTGCGACAACAACCGCAGCAGGTCGCGGGTGTTGATCGGATGCGCCGGGGCGCCGGGCTCCAGGGTCGGTGTGACGCGGCCGCGCACCTGGGCGAGCAATTGCTGCATCGCGGCGAACACTTCCTCGATGCCTTCGTCCGCTGGCGGCTCGTCGAGATCTTCAATCAATGTGTCGCTGTCCGCAGGCTCGACCATGCGACGAGCCACGGCGGGCTTCAGATGTGGCAACACGCCGGTCGCGAGCAACAGCTGATTGGCCTCGCCATACAGCTGCTCGGTGTCAGCCAGCACATAGCGTTCGAACAGTTTGAGCAGGATCAGCTTGACCTTGATCTCGACGCCGAGGTTACGCCCGGCCTGCAGGAAATATTCGCAGAGCATCGCCGGACTCAGCGGGTTGTGCTGATCGTCCAGACGCTTGCCGAGCATCGAGCTGAAGCGTGCGGTCAGTTGATCGAGAGCGAAGCCGTCGCGCTTGAGCACGCGACTGACCATGGTCTGCACGGCGACGGTACGCTCCACGGCATCGTTGCGCGGCGCCGATTCTTCGACCACTGGCGTGCGTGGCAGGGTGTTGGCGGCGGGATCGTATTGGGTAAGGCCGGCGAAAGCCTCAAAGAACAGTTCAAGAAAACCGCGCTCAATGTTCTTGCGCTTAAGGCGCAGGTCGCGCATCGCTTCGAAAAAGATGTTCTGATCGACGTCGTTGCGCGCCCGGTCGGCCATTTCGAACAGCGTGTCGTCAGCGTTATCGAACAGCTCCTGCAAATCGTGGCGCAGCTGCTGCGCAGCCTTGTCGCGAACCTGCAGCAGAATCACCGGCAAGCGGGCAAGCGGCGAGTGGTCCGCCAGATCGGCAGTCGCCCGGTGCAAAGGCACCACTTTCCCGTCGTTGCGCATCCAAGCCTCCTGGAACGGTGATTCGGTTCGTCGCTTTCGACACTGCCCCAGCGGAGTCGTTCGTCAAAGCCATGACGTCAAATACAAGGCGGATTATCTGGCAAAAGAGGCCGGCGATGCTATAGGCCTCAGGGTTTCCCCTATACGCCATACACCTCGCACTCAGCGCAGGAAAATCGACCAGATGCGCCAGGCACGCACGTTCTCGCCTTGGGTTGGCTCACGCCCTGCCCCTATAATCGAACCACTTTGTTTGTGGAGTCCGTTATGCCGAATCTACGTCTCGCCGATCTGACCGCCGAAATCGAAAACAACGTGCGCCGTGCGTTGCTCGAAGACGTCGGCAGCGGCGACATCACCGCGCAACTGATCCCGGCCGAACGCCTGGCCAAAGCCACCATCATCACCCGTGACGACGCCGTCATCTGCGGCACCGCGTGGGTCGATGCGGTGTTTCGCCAGCTCGATCCGCGCGTGGCGGTGCATTGGCAAGTGGTCGACGGCCAGCGGGTCAAAGCCAATCAGCCGCTGTTTCACCTCGAAGGCCCGGCTCGCTCACTGCTGACCGGTGAACGCAGCGCATTGAACTTCCTGCAGTTGCTGTCTGGCGTGGCGACGCGCGCGCAGTACCTGGCAGACTTCGTCGGCGAGACGCAGGTCAAGTTGCTCGACACCCGCAAAACCCTGCCCGGCCTGCGTTTGGCACAGAAATACGCCGTAACCTGCGGCGGCTGCCACAACCATCGCATCGGTCTCTACGACGCCTTCCTGATCAAGGAAAACCACATCGCCGCCAGCGGTGGCATCGCCGAAGCCGTGGCCGCCGCACACAAGATCGGCCCGGGCAAACCGGTGGAGATCGAAGTGGAAAGTCTTGAAGAGCTGAAGCAGGCGCTGGAAGCCGGCGCCGACATCATCATGCTCGACGAACTGAGCCTGGACGACATGCGCGAAGCGGTACGCCTGACCGCCGGCAAAGCGAAACTGGAAGCCAGCGGCGGCATCAACGAAAGCACGCTGCTGCCGATCGCCGAAACGGGCGTGGATTACATTTCGATTGGTGCGATGACCAAGGATGTCAAAGCGGTGGATCTGTCGATGCGCTTGAGCCTCTGAGCATTCGCGCAAGAAAAAACGCCAGCCTGTTGAGGCTGGCGTTTTTGTTCAGACCACCAGATTGTTCATCTCGCAGTACTCTTCCCACTCGACACCCAATACGTCCGCCGCTTCCTTGTGCAGCACGAGGCGCTGCGCCTCGAACTCCTCCGGCGTGCTCGTGTACTTGAGGGTCAGCTCCCACGGCTGCAAGCCCTGCGCTTCGGCTTCGTCTTCGAAGGCCCACTGGATCTGGTCTTTCTGATCATCGGGACTCAGGTCCTTGATCTCTTCCTTCAGGTCCGGCACATCCAGAAGGTATTTTTCCAGCGCTTGTTCGTGGCGTTGCTCTTGGGTCAATTCAGTCATGGGGTTCTCGCTGATCTTAGGAATGGAGGATGGATCTGGATCATCAAGGATCTCTCTGACGCAGGAAGCCATTGGAAATTCGGGTTTTCCTGGCCTTCAGGACCATTCGTGGATCATCTGAAAACAACGGTGCTTGCTTGTCTGGTACGAAGGAATCCTAACAGAGACGCAAGCCAGTGCAACCGGGGGAATGAAATGAAGGGTGGTATGCGCTTGGTTACAGTTTCCTGTTTCCATGCGCGAAATTCACTGCGTATAAATCCTCGCCATCGCCTTTGATGGTCGAGGCGAACGAAACCTTCACATTGACCGCCCAAAAACAGGCAACTATATTCAGTTGCAATCATAGGCCAGCATGTCAAAGACTGAAAAACTTCTCGCCAAGCTAATCAACGGGCACAGCGCATTCACTTGGTCCGAGCTTGTCACTCTGTTAGGTCGTCTTGGTTACTCCCAACTGGAAGGATCCGGTAGCAGGATCAAATTCGACAATGGGGATCCGAACGCATTGATCAACCTGCACAAGCCACATCCCGGAAATGAAATCAAAACATACGCAAGACGCCAGATTATCGAGCAACTGAAAACAGGAGGCCTGATTCCATGAGTTCCCAACTGCACTACAAAGGCTATGTTGGCTCTATCGAGGCGAGCACGGAAGATAAGTGCCTGTTCGGAAAACTCCTTTTCATCAGGGCGCTGGTTAATTATGAAGGACAAACGGTGGCTGAACTGGAAGCAGCCTTTCGCGAGGCGGTAGATGACTATTTACAAACCTGTGAGCAGCTCGGGCAGAAGCCTGAAATCCCATGCAAAGGATCGTTCAATGTTCGCATCGGTCACGATCTGCATTTAGCAGCGGCTCTGGCGGCAACCCGTCAAAATGTGTCGTTGAATGATCTGACACGTCAAGCACTGAACGAATACCTCCAACACCACGCATAAAACCGAAGGCGAAAATTTTTGCCCGAGACAGGAATCGAACCTGCGACCTTCGCGTTACGAGTGCGCTGCTCTACCGGCTGAGCTACACGGGCGGTGGGCTAAACCTAGCACCGGTCTCGAGCTGCGGCAAATTTGTGGGCTGCCTGATGGTTTTCTTTTGAGAACTACAATTTCTTTATTTCAGATAAAAAAATGCCCCCGCCGTTTGCACGGCGGGGGCATCTTCATTGCGCTAAAGCGTTGGGGTGATTAAACGCCCGAAGCCTTGGCAGCTGCCACGTCTTTGATGGACAGCTTGATACGGCCGCGGTTGTCCACGTCCAGTACCAGCACTTCCACTTCCTGGCCTTCCTTCAGGATGTCGGTCACTTTCTCAACGCGAGCGTCGCTCAGCATCGAGATGTGCACCAGACCGTCCTTGCCCGGCAGGATGTTTACGAATGCGCCGAAGTCGACGATGCGCTCAACCTTGCCGACGTAGATCTTGCCGATCTCGGCTTCTGCAGTGATGCTCAGAACGCGCTGACGAGCAGCTTCTGCGGCATCCTTGGTTTCGCCGAAGATCTTGATCGAGCCGTCGTCTTCGATGTCGATCGAAGCCTTGGTTTCTTCGCAGATCGCACGGATGGTCGCGCCACCTTTACCGATAACGTCACGGATTTTGTCGGTGTCGATCTTCATCGCGATCATGGTCGGAGCGTTGGCCGACAGTTCGGTACGCGACTGGCCAATGATCTGGTTCATCTGGCCGAGGATGTTCAGGCGCGCTTCAAGGGCTTGGCCCAGAGCGATTTCCATGATCTCTTCGGTGATACCCTTGATCTTGATGTCCATCTGCAGCGCAGTCACGCCTTTGGCGGTACCGGCTACCTTGAAGTCCATGTCGCCCAGGTGATCTTCGTCGCCGAGGATGTCGGTCAGAACGGCGAACTTCTCGCCTTCTTTAACCAGACCCATGGCGATACCGGCCACCGGTGCCTTCATCGGTACACCAGCGTCCATCAGTGCCAGGGAAGCGCCGCACACGGAAGCCATCGAGCTCGAACCGTTGGATTCGGTGATTTCCGACACCACGCGGATGGTGTACGGGAACACGTCAGCGGCTGGCAGCATGGCCGAAACCGAACGACGGGCCAGACGGCCGTGACCGATTTCGCGACGACCGGCGCCACCCATGCGACCACACTCGCCTACCGAGAACGGCGGGAAGTTGTAGTGCAGCATGAACGGGTCTTTCTTTTCGCCTTCCAGGGTGTCCAGCAGTTGCGCGTCACGGGCGGTGCCCAGTGTTGCCACAACCAGCGCCTGGGTTTCGCCACGGGTGAACAGTGCCGAACCGTGAGTCTTCGGCAGAACGCCGACTTCGATGTTCAGCGGACGTACAGTCTTGGTGTCGCGACCGTCGATACGTGGCTTGCCGTTAACGATGTTTTCGCGAACGGTGCGGTATTCGATTTCACCGAAGGCTGCTTTGACTTCAGCAGCGCTTGGCTGGCCTTCTTCACCGGACAGCTTGGCAACCACCTGGTCCTTCAGCTCACCCAGGCGAGCGTAACGGTCGGCCTTGATGGTGATGGTGTAAGCCTGGGAGATCGCTTCGCCGAACTCGGCACGGATAGCGCCCAGCAGTTCGGTGGCTTCTGGCGCAGGAGCCCAGTTCCAGGTTGGCTTGGCGGCTTCGGCAGCCAGTTCTTTAACAGCGTTGATCACAACCTGGAATTCGTCGTGAGCGAACAGTACCGCGCCCAGCATCTGGTCTTCGGTCAGCTCTTTGGCTTCCGATTCAACCATCAGCACGGCGTCGGAAGTACCGGCAACGACCATGTCCAGGCTCGAAGCGGCCTGCTGTTCGTAGGTCGGGTTCAGCAGGTAGCCGGTGCTTTCGTGGAAAGCCACGCGAGCGGCGCCGATCGGGCCGTCGAATGGAATGCCGGAGATGGCCAGGGCAGCCGAGGTACCGATCATCGCAGCGATGTCCGGATCGGTCTTCTTGCTGGTGGAAACGACGGTGCAGACAACCTGCACTTCGTTCATGAAGCCTTCTGGGAACAGCGGACGGATCGGACGGTCGATCAGTCGGGAAGTCAGGGTTTCTTTCTCGGAAGGACGGCCTTCACGCTTGAAGAAACCGCCAGGGATCTTACCGGCAGCGTAAGTCTTTTCCTGGTAATGAACGGACAGAGGGAAGAAGCCCTTGCCCGGATCGGCTTGCTTTGCACCGACAACAGTCACCAACACGCTGACGTCGTCGTCAACGGTGACCAATACTGCGCCGGAGGCCTGACGGGCGATACGGCCTGTCTCGAGGGTAACGGTCGATTGACCGAACTGGAATTTTTTGATTACCGGGTTCACGGTGTCCTACCTTCTTTGTGGCTCTTGGGGGAAACGGTTTCTTGCGAATTCTTGGGCAATCTCGGGAATCGGCCCGATGGCAATTGTCCGGGTACTACAGGTAAAGCCATGCTGCAGATAAAACTTGAGGCTGGGAGCCTGCAAGGCGCCAGCGGAAAACCGCTGACGCCCGACAGACCACCAACCTCATAGCGCAATCGCTGATTAGCGACGCAGACCCAGGCGAGCGATCAGCGCGGCGTACCGGCTTACGTCCTTGCCTTTCAGGTAGTCCAGCAGCTTGCGACGCTGGTTAACCATGCGGATCAGACCACGACGGGAGTGGTGATCTTTACCGTTGGCCTTGAAGTGACCTTGCAGTTTGTTGATGTTGGCGGTCAGCAGTGCAACCTGCACTTCTGGCGAACCAGTGTCACCAACAGCTTGCTGGTAGTCAGCAACGATTTGAGCTTTTTCTTGAACGTCGAGAGCCATGAGGCAATCCTTCCTTATCAGGAAACTGTTTCAGGGAAACAGCTTCAACAGGCCAGGGACAAATCCCTGTATCTATAAATGAGTAGTGACCATGCCTGTTAACAGCCACACTCGCCGGCCCGCTTAACGCAGACCGGTTCCGGTCATTCTGACCGAATCAAGCGACGCGGCGCGATGCGCCCGTCTTCGCTCACTTCACCGATACCGATGAAACGACCATTGTGATCCTGTACCCGCACCATGCCGAACTTCGGCGCATCCGGGGCACGTACCGGCTGGCCGTTGAGCCAGTAGAACGCGCTCGCTTCGGAAAAGTGCAGCAACGGCCAATCCTGCAGGCCGCTGTCCGATGGCATCAGGAAGCGATCGACCGCTTCGTTGCCGCCTTCGGCATGTACCGCTTCCAGCTCTTCGAGAGTAACAGTCTGCGCCAGGGTGAAAGGCCCGGCCTGGGTCCGACGCAATTCTGCGACGTACGCACCACAACCGAGTTGCTCACCGATATCCTCCACCAGGGTCCGAATATAGGTGCCCTTGCTGCAGTCCACCGCAAGCCGCGCAGTATCGCCTTCGAAGGCCAGCAATTCCAAGCGCGCAATAGTAACAGAACGCGGTTCGCGCTCCACTACTTCGCCTGCACGTGCCAGTTTGTACAGCGGCTGGCCATCACGCTTGAGTGCCGAGTACATCGGCGGTATCTGACTGATTTGCCCACGAAATTTCGGCAGAACCGCTTCGACATCGGCGCGACCAACGGTCACCGGACGCTCCTGCAAAACCTCACCTTCGGCATCGGCCGTGGTGGTGGTCTTGCCCAGTTGCGCCAGAGTCTCGTAGCCCTTGTCGGAATCGAGCAGGTATTGCGAGAACTTGGTCGCCTCGCCGAAGCACAGCGGCAACACGCCGGTGGCCAACGGGTCGAGGCTGCCGGTGTGCCCGGCCTTCTCGGCATTGAGCAGCCAGCGCACCTTCTGCAAGGCAGCGTTGGAGGTGAACCCCAATGGCTTGTCGAGCAGGATGATGCCGCTGACGTTACGACGGATACGTTTGACCTGAGCCACCGAATTACTCCTTGGTGTCTTCAGGTGCTGGAGCGGCAACGTGCTGATTGTCTTCAGCCACGGCGCGCTCGATCAATGCCGACAGGTGCGCGCCACGCACGACGGATTCGTCGTAGTGGAAGTGCAATTGCGGCACGCTGCGCAGCTTCATTTCGCGGGCCAACTGCATGCGCAGGAAGCCTGCGGCGGCGTTGAGCACCTTGATGCTTTGCGCGATGTCTTCAGCGTTGTCCTGACCCATTACGGTGATGAAAATCTTCGCGTGACCGACGTCACGGGACACTTCCACAGCGGTGATGGTGACCAGGCCGACGCGCGGGTCTTTGACTTCGCGACGGATCAGTTGCGCCAGCTCGCGCTGCATCTGATCGCCGATACGTTGGGTACGGCTGTATTCTTTTGCCATGATTTGTTACCTGTTACTGCCCAGCGGTGAAACCCGCAAGGTCTGAAAGCGGCAAACGCCCGGCCTGACAAAAGCCAGACCGGGCGTTGCGTTTAGAGTCCGGACGCTGTGCCGTGCATTTGCATGCTACGGCCCATCGTGGCCCTTGAAGTACGCGAGTCAGAGGCTGCGAGCAACCTGAACCTTCTCGAAGACTTCGATCTTGTCGCCGACTTTGACGTCGTTGTAGCTCTTCACGCCGATACCGCATTCCATGCCGGCACGTACTTCGGAAGCGTCATCCTTGAAGCGGCGCAGGGATTCCAGCTCGCCTTCGAAGATAACGATGTCTTCACGCAGTACACGGATCGGACGGTTACGGTGCACGACACCTTCGATCACCATGCAACCGGCGATCGCGCCAAACTTCGGCGAACGGAACACGTCACGCACTTCGGCCACACCCAGGATGTTCTCGCGAACATCGCTGCCGAGCATGCCGGTCAGGGCTTTCTTGACGTCTTCGATGATGTCGTAGATCACGTTGTAGTAACGCATATCCAGACCTTCCTGCTCGACGATCTTGCGAGCGCCGGCATCGGCACGCACGTTGAAGCCGAACAGTACAGCGTTGGAAGCCAGTGCCAGGTTGGCGTCGGATTCGGTGATACCACCGACACCGCCACCCACGACGCGCACTTGTACTTCGTCGTTGCCCAGGCCATTCAAGGCACCGTTCAACGCTTCCAGCGAACCACGGACGTCGGATTTGAGGACGATGTTGAGCGTCTTCTTCTCGGCCTGACCCATGTTTTCGAAGATGTTTTCCAGCTTGCCGGCGTGAGCGCGAGCCAGTTTGACTTCGCGGAACTTGCCTTGACGAAACAGAGCCACTTCACGGGCTTTCTTCTCGTCGGCAACCACGCTCATCTCGTCGCCAGCGTCCGGGGTACCGTCCAGGCCGAGGATCTCGACAGGGATGGATGGACCGGCTTCCTTGATTGGCTTGCCGTTCTCGTCGAGCATGGCACGTACACGGCCGTAGTTCGAACCGACCAGGACCATGTCGCCTTGACGCAGCGTACCGTCCTGAACCAGCACGGTTGCCACCGGGCCACGACCCTTGTCGAGACGCGATTCAACCACCACACCACGGCCAGGAGCCGACGGAGTAGCTTTCAGTTCGAGAACTTCGGCCTGCAGCAGAACGGCTTCAAGCAGCTCGTCCACGCCAGTACCCATCTTCGCCGAAACCGGAACGAATGGCGTGTCGCCACCCCAGTCTTCGGAAGTCACGCCGTGAACCGACAGTTCGCTGCGGATGCGATCGAGATCGGCGCCCGGCTTGTCGATCTTGTTCACTGCTACCACCAGCGGCACGCCAGCTGCCTGAGCATGCTGAACCGCTTCGATGGTTTGCGGCATCACACCGTCGTCCGCTGCAACCACGAGGATCACGATGTCGGTCGCCTTGGCACCACGGGCACGCATTGCGGTAAACGCAGCATGACCCGGGGTGTCGAGGAAAGTGACCATGCCGCGATCAGTCTCAACGTGGTATGCACCGATGTGCTGAGTGATACCGCCGGCTTCGCCAGCAGCTACCTTGGCACGACGGATGTAGTCGAGCAGGGAAGTCTTACCGTGGTCAACGTGGCCCATTACGGTCACGACTGGTGCACGGGAGAACGACTCACCTTCAAACTTCAGGGACTCGGCCAGGGAATCTTCCAGAGCGGTGTCGCTGACCAGGGTCACTTTGTGGCCCAGTTCTTCGGCTACCAGTTGAGCAGTTTCCTGATCAAGCACCTGGTTGATGGTCGCTGGGGTACCCAGTTTGAACATGAACTTGATGATTTCAGCCGCTTTGACCGACATCTGATTGGCCAGATCGCCAACCGTGATGGTCTCGCCGATCTGCACATCACGCACGACAGGGCCGGTCGGGCTCTGGAAACCGTGGGCGTTGCGCTTCTTCAGCTTGGCCTTGCCGCGACCACCACGACGGAAGCCATCGCTTTCTTCGTCGGTAGTGCGTGGCGCCACACGTGGCGCCGGAGCTTTTTCTTTGACCGATGCGCGATGCGGAGCGTTTTTGCGCTCGCCATCACCACCACCGCTGCGACGATTGTTGTCGTCGGCACGTGGCTTGTCCGGACGGCGCTGTTCGTTCTGCTTGTTGCGAACGTCAGCCGATGGAGCAGGAGCAGCAGCCACCGGTGCGCTTTCGCGAACGGGTTCGGCAGCGGCAGCCGGCGCCGCAACGGCGTCGCTGGCAGCGGTTTGCGCAGCAGCAGGCTGGCGACGCGCTTCTTCTTCGGCGCGTTGCTTGGCTTCTTCTTCAGCCTTCTGACGGGCAGCATTTTCTACTGCGCGACGCTCATCCAGTTCACGCTTGCGCTCGGCTTCGATTTCTTCCGGGCTGCGCTGTACGAAAACTTTCTTCTTGCGAACTTCAACGCTGATGCTCTTGCTACCAGCCACACGCAGGGTGCTGGTGGTTTTACGCTGCAGCGTGATCTTGCGTGGTTCTTCCACTTTCGCCTTGTGACTGCTCTTCAAGTGAGTCAGCAGGGATTGCTTCTCACTGTCAGTCACATTTTCGTCGGCGGCGGTGTGCGGCAGACCTGCCTCACGCATCTGCTGCAACAGGCGCTCTACCGGTGTTTTGACCTCATCGGCCAGTTGTTTCACCGTGACTTGCGTCATGCACTTCTCTCCTCAGGCCGCGCCTAATTACTCGAACCAGTGGGCTCGGGCGGCCATGATCAACTTGCCGGCACGATCATCGTCAATGCCGTCGATGTCGAGCAGGTCGTCAATAGACTGCTCGGCCAGGTCTTCGCGGGTAATTACGCCGCGCACCGCCAGTTCCATCGCCAAATCCTTGTCCATACCCTCAAGCGAGAGCAGGTCTTCGGCCGGATGGGCGTCTGCCAGCTTTTCCTCAGTAGCGATGGCTTTGGTCAACAAGCGATCCTTGGCGCGAGCACGAAGCTCGTTGACGATGTCCTCGTCAAAGCCGTCGATGTTGAGCATCTCCTCCACCGGTACGTAGGCAATCTCTTCCAGGCTGGTGAAGCCTTCATCTACCAGCACCTGAGCCAGTTCTTCGTCGACTTCCAGCTCGTCGATGAAGTTGCGCAGGATGTCGCCGGTTTCTGCTTGCTGCTTAGCCTGGATGTCCGATTCGGTCATCACGTTCAGGGTCCAGCCAGTCAACTGGCTGGCCAGACGCACGTTCTGACCACCGCGACCGATGGCCTGAGCCAGATTGTCTGCGCCAACGGCGATGTCCATGGCATGGGCATCTTCGTCAACGATAATTGCCGCAACCTCGGCCGGGGACATGGCGTTGATGACGAACTGGGCCGGGTTGTCGTCCCACAGCACGATATCAACACGCTCACCGCCCAACTCACCCGATACCGCCTGGACGCGCGAACCGCGCATACCGATGCAGGCACCTTGTGGGTCGATGCGCTTGTCCTTGGAGCGGACGGCGATCTTGGCTCGCGAACCCGGATCACGGGAGGCGGCCATGACCTCGATGAGGCCTTCGGCGATTTCCGGCACTTCGATACGGAACAGCTCGATCAGCATTTCCGGCGCGGTACGCGACAGGATCAGCTGCGGGCCGCGGTTCTCGGTGCGGATTTCCTTGAGCAGCGCACGCAGACGCACGCCGACACGGAAGGTTTCGCGAGAAATGATGTCTTCACGGGCCAGCAACGCTTCAGCATTGTTGCCCAGATCGACGATCACGTTGTCGCGGGTAACTTTTTTCACGGTGCCGGAGATGATTTCTCCCAGGCGCTCGCGATAGGCGTCGACCACTTGAGCGCGCTCGGCTTCGCGAACTTTCTGCACGATGACCTGCTTGGCAGTCTGTGCAGCGATGCGGCCGAATTCGATGGATTCGATTTTCTCTTCGACGACGTCACCAACCTTGGCACCAGGATGCGTTTCGGCAACCTTGCTTGGCCAGGTCTCGATGGCCGGATCGTCGAGATCATTCTCTTCGACGACCGTCCAGCGACGGAAGGTTTCGTAGGAACCGGTGTGGCGGTTGATTTCCACACGCAGGTCCACTTCGTCTTCAAAACGCTTTTTGGTAGCAGTGGCCAGAGCCAGCTCCAGCGCTTCAAAAATTACGCTTGCCGGTACACCCTTTTCATTGGATACCGACTCAACAACCAGCAGTACTTCTTTGCTCATCGTACGCCTCGCCTTTCGCAAGCCATTGGATCCGCGGGATCCGCGTCTCAGTCAAAACTGGGAATAATGTTGGCCTTGTCGATCATATCGATCGGCAACAGGAACTCGTGGTCTTCTACCTGCACCACGACGTCCTGCTCTTCTACACCGCGCAGAAGGCCCTGAAAATTGCGTCGACCTTCGAAAGGCGAGCGCAGCTTGATCTTCACTTGTTCACCGGCAAATTTGGCAAACTGCTCAAGAGTGAACAGCGGGCGCTCCATGCCAGGCGAGGAAACTTCAAGGGTGTATTCAACGGAGATAGGATCTTCAACATCCAGAACACCGCTGATCTGACGGCTGACAATGGCGCAATCGTCCACCAGCACGCCACCCTCTTTATCGATATAAACGCGCAACATCGAGTGACGACCCTGAGCCGAAAACTCGATACCCCAGCATTCATAGCCCAGGGCCACGACCACCGGGGCCAGCAAGGCCTGCAACTCTTCTAGCTTGCTCGACACCTGAACCCCCTAGTGCATGATATGTGCATGCTTTGCAAAATAAAAAAATGGGCATAACGCCCATCCTTGAAACGCCGTCGAACAGCGGCGTTGAAAGTATCCAGCTAACAAAAAGCCCCTTAAAAGGGGCTCCTTAAACTGGTTGCGGGGGCCGGATTTGAACCGACGACCTTCGGGTTATGAGCCCGACGAGCTACCAGACTGCTCCACCCCGCGACAAAGCTGGGGCGGAAGTATACGACCGATCCCTTTTAGGGTCAATGTAACCTTCCACCTGCAAGAAAGCCCGCAACAGCGGGCTCTCCTGACTAATTGGTACCGAGAAGGGGACTCGAACCCCTACACCCTATGGGCACAACCACCTCAAGGTTGCGTGTCTACCAATTCCACCACCTCGGCAATACTACGTTTGAAACTCTTCTTACTTCTGCTCTTGAGCTGGAGGCACGTCAGTCGCTGGAGCAGCCGACTTTTGCTCTTGAAGCACCGGGACATCATCAGAAGCCGGTTGTTGCTTAGGTACTTCCAACACTGCTGGATCCGGCAGACCTGCTTGAGTCAGCTGGTGAGCTTTCTCTTTAGCAAAGTAACCTAACCCCAAGCTGGTTATGAAGAAACCGGCGGCAAGTATAGCAGTAAACTTACTAAGAAAGGTAGAGGAACCTTGGCTTCCGAACACAGTATTTGAAGCACCTGCTCCGAAAGACGCGCCAGCGTCCGCACCCTTACCCTGCTGCAGCAAAACCAGAGCAACTACGCCCAATGCACCCAGCAGATGAAAAACGACTACGACTGTTTCCAGCATTTTTTCAGTTTCCCGCGGCGCGACAGATCGCACCGAACTCATCTGCATTCAGGGAAGCTCCACCAATGAGCCCCCCATCGATATCCGGCATGCCGAACAGTTCGACCGCATTGGCCGCCTTCACGCTGCCGCCGTATAGAAGCCGCACACCTCGTGCGACTTCAGAATTCTCTGCCGCCAACTGCTCGCGAATGGCTTTATGCACATCCTGAGCCTGTTGCGGCGTTGCAGTCAGCCCGGTACCAATGGCCCAGACCGGCTCGTATGCAATCACTGCCTTGGCAAAGGCACCAACACCCAGCTCCTCAATGATGCTGCCCAGCTGACGCCCGACAACTTCAAGAGTTTTTCCGGCTTCGCGCTGCTCGAGGGTTTCCCCTACACACAACACCGGAATCAAGCCACATGCCTGTGCCGCTGCGAACTTGCGATTCAGCATCCCGTCTCGCTCGCCCATAATCTGGCGGCGTTCAGAGTGCCCGACAAGCACCAGGGAACAACCTGCATCCACCAGTTGGCTGGGAGCAATCTCACCAGTCAACGCACCTTGCATGGCTTCCACCGCAGAATTCTGCGCGCCGACCGAAATCGACTTGCCTTTCAAGCCATCAATCACTTGATTGATATACAAGCAAGGCGGGAACACCACGACATCAACACCGCTAGGCAAGGCCAGATGACGAAGGCCGTTGATCAGCTCAGCGGCGCTGGCGCGGGTACCGTGCATCTTCCAGTTACCAGCTACCATAGGGCGACGCATGCTGTACCTCGTCGGTCAAAGTGGGCGCAGATGTTACCCAACACAATCATGGCTTGCAAGCCGTATCAGGCAGAAACTTCGGTTACCAGTTTTGCCAGCTCTTCGGCATAGCCGCGAACCTGGTTTTCGTCCTCGCCTTCAACCATGACGCGCACCAAAGGCTCTGTGCCGGACTTGCGCAGAAGCACGCGACCGCGCCCCGCCATCGCCTGAGTTACACGGGCACTGGCTTCCTTGACAGCCGGATGCTCCAGCGGGCTTTCACCGCCGCCAAAGCGAACGTTGATCAGCACCTGAGGGCACTTGCGCAACGCCTGGCGCGTTTGTGCCAGACCTTCATTGCGGGATTTCAGAGCCATCAACACCTGCAAGGCCGCAATGATGGCGTCGCCCGTGGTGGTGTGGTTGAAGCAGACCACATGCCCGGAATTTTCCCCGCCTACGAGCCAGTTGCGCTCTTGCAGCTCGGCAATCACGTAGCGGTCACCGACATTGGCGCGAACGAACGGGATCGACAGATCCGCAAGGGCCAGTTCGAGACCAAGATTGCTCATCAAAGTACCGACGACGCCACCCTGCAACTTGCCACGCTCATGCAGATCGCGGGCAATGATAAACAGCAGGTCGTCACCATCAACAATGGCGCCGGTGTGGTCGACCATCAATACCCGATCGCCATCACCGTCGAAGGCGATACCCAGGTCCGCATGCTCAGCCAGAACGGCGGCCTGCAACGGCCCCATATGCGTGGAACCGCAGTTATCGTTGATGTTCAACCCATTCGGCTGGGCAGATAGCACGACAACTTCGGCACCCAGCTCACGGAAGACGCTCGGTGCAACCTTGTAAGTCGCACCATGCGCGCAGTCGATGACGATCTTCAGGCCGGCGAAATTGGAGCCAGTAGGAACGCTGCTTTTGCAGAACTCGATGTAGCGACCCGATGCGTCATTGATTCGCGACACCTTGCCGATCTTGCTCGACTCGACGACGGTCATTGGCGTATCGAGCAACTCTTCGATCATCAGCTCCAATTCATCGGGCAGCTTGGTGCCTTTGCCGGAGAAGAACTTGATGCCGTTGTCATCATGAGGGTTGTGCGAAGCACTGATCACGATGCCGGCTTCAGCCTGGAACGTACGCGACAGATAAGCGATGGCAGGCGTCGGCATCGGGCCGAGCAGCATCACATCGGCACCCGCCGAGGTCAGGCCCGCCTCGAGCGCCGACTCGAACATATAACCGGAGATCCGAGTGTCCTTGCCGACCAGCACCTTGCAGGCACCCATCTTGCGAAAAGCCATACCAGCAGCCCAGCCGAGCTTGAGCATGAAGTCAGGCGTGATCGGGTATTCACCAACGCGACCGCGAATGCCGTCGGTACCAAAATATTTCTTGCTCATAAGTGCTCCATCATTCTTATTCGGCTGATTCTACGGCCGCGATCATTCGCACGACATCGACGGTTTCCGCCACATCGTGGACCCGCAATATACGTGCGCCTTTAACTGACGCCAGCGCCGCCAGTGCCAGTCCGCCATGCAGACGCTCGCCCACGGGACGATTCAAAGCGTGGCCAATCATACTCTTGCGCGAAACACCTACCAGCAGTGGTCGACCCAGTGCATGCAGGGCCTCCATGTGCTTGAACAAGCTTAGATTGTGCTGCAGGGTTTTGGCGAAGCCGAAGCCGGGATCAAGAATGATTCGCTCAGCGGGAATGCCCGCCTGGGCACATTGATCCATGCGTTCGACGAGAAACTCACCGACCTCGCGGGTGACATCCTGATACTGCGGATTGTCCTGCATATCGCCCGGCTCGCCGAGCATGTGCATGAGACAAACCGGCAATCCGGTCGCCGCCGCCGCATCCAGCGCGCCATCGCGACGCAACGAACGCACATCATTGATCAGTCCGGCACCGAGCCGGGCGGTTTCGCGCATGACTGCCGGGGTGGAAGTATCGACCGAGATGATGACATCCAGCTCGCGATTGATCAGCTCGACAATCGGCGCGACGCGCTCAAGTTCCTCCAGAGGAGAGACCGCTCGCGCGCCTGGCCGGGTCGATTCGCCGCCGACATCGATCAGCGTCGCGCCAGCCAACACCATCGCTTCGGCGTGGCGCAAAGCCGCATCGAGCTGGCTATAGCGACCACCATCGGAGAAAGAATCAGGAGTGACATTGAGAATGCCCATGACATGCGTCTGGGCCAAATCAAGAACCCGGTTGCCGCAAGGCAACCGGGTCAGGGACTGTACAGAAGTCATTTCAAGCCTTAAACGTCAGCAGCCGGACCGCCAATCGGTTTTTCCGGACGCTCGTCCTGCACGACAGGCGGCGGAGGCGTACCGGTGCCACCCGACCAGTCGCGAGGTTCGCGAGGTGTGCGGCCAGCCATGATGTCGTCGATCTGCTCGGCATCGA
The DNA here is from genome assembly GCF_025910115.1 of Pseudomonas sp. RG1. Classification (NCBI taxonomy): domain Bacteria; kingdom Pseudomonadati; phylum Pseudomonadota; class Gammaproteobacteria; order Pseudomonadales; family Pseudomonadaceae; genus Pseudomonas; species Pseudomonas sp. RG1. The sequence goes on along the minus strand of NZ_JAPCIK010000005.1, from coordinate 74,367 downwards.
TGGTTTCGTACTTCATCAGCGCATCAGCCATGGCATCGAGCTTGTCACGGTTATCCGTGAGGATCTGCTTGGCGGTGCCGTAGCACTGATCAATGATGCTGCGCACTTCGGAATCGATCAGCTTGGCGGTCTCACCGGAGAAGCTGGCAGCCTGGCCGCCACCGCCGCGACCGAGGAACACTTCGCCCTCTTCTTCGGCATACATCAGCGGACCGAGTTTTTCCGACAGGCCCCATTTCGTCACCATGTTCCGGGCAATCTGACTTGCACGCATGATGTCATTGGACGCACCGGTGGTCACACCGTCGAAGCCCAGGGTCATTTCTTCAGCGATACGGCCACCGTACAACGAGCAGATCTGGCTGATCAGCGCACGCTTGGACAGGCTGTAGCGATCTTCCTCCGGCAAGAACATGGTCACACCCAGCGCACGACCGCGCGGGATGATCGACACCTTGTAGACCGGATCATGCTCAGGCACGACGCGACCAACGATGGCGTGGCCGGCTTCGTGGTAAGCAGTGTTCTGCTTTTCTTTCTCGGACATGACCATGGATTTGCGCTCGGCGCCCATCATGATCTTGTCTTTCGCCAGCTCGAACTCTTTCATCTCGACGATGCGTTTGCCGCTACGAGCAGCGAACAACGACGCTTCGTTGACCAGGTTGGCCAGGTCAGCACCGGAGAAGCCAGGAGTACCACGTGCGATCACTGCCGGAGCAACGTCGTCGCCCATTGGCACTTTGCGCATGTGCACTTTCAGAATCTGCTCGCGACCACGAATATCCGGCAAGCCGACGACCACCTGACGGTCGAAACGGCCCGGACGCAGCAGCGCAGGGTCGAGTACGTCCGGACGGTTGGTCGCAGCAATCACGATGATGCCGTCATTCATTTCGAAGCCGTCCATCTCCACCAGCAACTGGTTGAGAGTCTGCTCACGTTCATCGTGACCGCCACCCATGCCGGCGCCACGATGGCGACCCACGGCATCGATTTCGTCGATGAAGATGATGCAAGGGGCGTGCTTCTTGGCCTGCTCGAACATGTCGCGGACGCGGCTGGCGCCGACACCGACGAACATTTCGACAAAGTCGGAACCGGAAATGGTGAAGAACGGCACTTTCGCTTCGCCGGCAATCGCCTTGGCCAGCAAGGTTTTACCGGTACCCGGCGGGCCGACCATCAGTACGCCGCGCGGGATACGACCGCCCAGACGCTGGAACTTGCCCGGATCACGCAGGAACTCGACCAGCTCGCCGACTTCTTCCTTGGCTTCGTCGCAACCGGCAACGTCAGCCAAAGTGGTTTTCACCTGATCTTCGGAGAGCAGGCGTGCCTTGCTCTTGCCGAAGCTCATCGGCCCGCCCTTGCCACCGGCGCCGCCCTGCATCTGGCGCATGAAGAACATGAACACCGCGATGATCACCAGGATCGGGAAGCTGGCCACCAGGAGCTGAGTCCAGATGCTTTGCTGTTCAGGCTGCTTGCCTTCAACCACAACATGATTGTCGACCAGATCGCCGATCAGGCCATTGTCCTGAATTGCCGGACGAATGGTCTTGAAGCTGTCGCCATCGGTGCGCTTGCCGGTAATCACATAGCCGTCAACGGCTACGCGCTCGACCTTGCCATCCTTGACCTGCTGGATGAAGTCGGAATAGTTGAGGGTCTGCGGCTCGTTAGGGCTGGAGAAGTTGTTCATCACCGTCACCAGGACTGCCGCGATGATCAACCACAGGATCAGATTCTTTGCCATATCGTTCAATTAACTACCCTCTGAAGCAAGCTCCGCTACTGGCGCGCGCTTCGCATGATATTCACCGGCCTAACTTACTACATTACCTACAACTCTGGCAGGCGCCGTCTGTAACCCTTTGTGAAACACTTTCTACACAATATTCGCTTATGCCTGCAGAGCGAAATATGAAAAACCTATCGCCCCGCCGAAAAACCTTGTTTTACGCATCACCGCCGCGATAACCCCAAGCCAGCATGTACTGCTCACGGGAGCTGCCACGGGAAGAGTCTGGCTTGATCATCTGGATCTTGTCGAATTTCTTCCGAGCATCCTTCAGATAAACGTCAAACCCTTCGCCCTGAAAAATCTTGATGACGAAATTGCCACCGGGCTTGAGGATCCGTTCCGCCAGGTCCAGCGCCAGCTCACAGAGGAACATGGCCTTGGGCATGTCCACTTCGGGCGTACCACTCATATTGGGGGCCATATCGGAAATCACAAGGTCCACCTGCGAATTACCCACGGCCTCCAGGATTTCAGCGAGCACCGAGTCCTCCGTGAAGTCGCCCTGGATAAAATGCACGTCCGGAATGCTGTCCATTTCCAGGATGTCCGAAGCGATCAGACGACCCTGACCGCCGATCAACCGACTGGTCACCTGCGACCAGCCACCCGGCGCCGCGCCGAGGTCGACCACGCTCATGCCCGGACGGATGAGTTTGTATTTTTCCTGGATCTCCAGAAGCTTGTAACTTGCACGCGAGCGGTAGCCATCCTTCTGCGCCTGCTTCACATAAGGATCGTTGACATGTCTTTTCAGCCAACCAAGGCTTGTCTTGGAACGCGCCATTGGGCACCTCGATGATTAGGGTCGTGATTAGTTGGGCGGATCCACGAACCCTCGGGTAAAATGGCCGCCATTTTACAGAATCCAGACGAAAGGGTCAGATTATGCCGCTCACTCCAGAGCAGAAGAAACAGTACAAATCCATCGGCCACCACCTCAAACCAGTGTTGACGGTAGCGGACAACGGTTTGACTGAAGGTGTTTTAGCCGAACTTGAACGCGCCTTGGCCGATCACGAGCTGATCAAGATCAAGCTCAATATCCTCGATCGCGAGTCGCGCCTGGCGCACATCGCCGAACTGTGCAAGGCCGGCAAAGCGGACCTGGTTCAGGTGATCGGCAAGATGGCTCTGGTCTACCGCAAGAACTTCAGCGCCAACAAGCAGCTGTCGAACGTTCATCGCTTCAAGTGATGTGCAGGGTCAAGGGTGTGCTTCGCGCACCCTGCCACTCCATCCCGGCACCGGCTGCATGACCAGCACCAACCCGGAAAATCCCAGCACCAGATAACTGAATACCTGCCAGCGCTGCGCATCCGGCCAGCCGACACGCACAGCGACATACATCGAGCACGCGTACAACGCCATCAACAGCACCTGCCCGCGAAAATCCCGCCATAGACTGGCAAGGCCCTCGGCCTGTACCAGCACCAAAGCCTGAAAGATCACGCACAGAGCAGCGAACCCCACCACCAGCACTTCGAATGCACTGGCGACTTCGTCGATCAACAGCGGCGCGAGTCCGATCTGGCCCAACGCCGGCTGCAAACCGATATGAATCAACCATAGGCCACCGACCCAAAGCATCTGGGTCAGTTGCCAAAGCATGGCGCCCGCATGCAGCGGGCGCCTTCTTTCAGATGTGACGAACTTCGACAATCTCGTACTCGATCACGCCGCTTGGCGTTTTGACGGCGACGACGTCACCCTCTTCCTTGCCAATCAAGGCGCGGGCCAGCGGCGAACCGACGGAGATCTTGCCGAGTTTGAAGTCAGCCTCATCCTCACCCACGATGTGGTAAGTGACGCTTTCATCAGTCTCGACGTTGGCGATCTCGACGGTAGTACCGAAAATCACTTTACCGGTGTGAGGAATGGTCGTGACATCGATGATGACCTGATTCTGAATCCGGCCTTCGATGTCACGAATACGCGCTTCGACCATGCCTTGCTGTTCGCGGGCAGCATGGTATTCAGCGTTTTCCTTCAAGTCACCCAACTCGCGGGCCGTACCGATGTCCTGGCTGAGCTTCGGACGGACGACCTTGGTCAGGTGAGCATGCTCCTCTTCCAGGGCGCGAGCGCCCTGAACAGTCATTGGGTACTTGGTTATGCTCATGCCTTCAATCCTGCGTGTAGATCCTGCAAGCGGCGCACGGTCTTTTCCGGACCGAACTTCAGCGCTTCGCAGATCGCTTCGCCCGCAGCGATAGTGGTGGTGCAGTAAATCTTGTGCTGCAGGGCATTGCGACGAATGGAGTACGAATCGGCGATCGACTGACGACCTTCGGTGGTGTTGATGATCAACGTGACTTCGTCATTCTTGATCATGTCGACCACGTGCGGACGACCCTCGGTCACCTTGTTCACGCGGCGCACTTTCAGGCCTGCGGCTTCGATCAGCTTGGCAGTGCCGGCAGTGGCGACCACTTCGAAGCCCAAGTTGATCAGATCACGGGCCACGCCTGCAACCAGTGGCTTGTCGTCATCGCGCACGCTGATGAAAGCGGTACCGCCGGTCGGCAGCACTTCACTGGCCCCCATCTGCGCCTTGGCGAATGCTTCACCGAAGGTGTCGCCGACGCCCATCACTTCACCGGTCGACTTCATCTCTGGGCCGAGGATCGGGTCAACGCCAGGGAACTTGGCGAACGGGAACACTGCCTCTTTCACGCTGTAGAAGTTCGGGATGATCTCTTTGGTGAAGCCGATTTCCTTCAGGGTCTTACCGGCCATCACGCGCGCGGCGATCATGGCCAGGGAAACACCGATGCACTTGGAAACGAACGGTACGGTACGCGAGGCGCGCGGGTTGACTTCGATGACATAGATATCTTCGCCCTGCAGAGCCAATTGCACGTTCATCAGGCCGACAACGCCCAGTTCCAGAGCCATTTTCTTGACCTGTTCGCGCATCTCGTCCTGGATGTGCGCCGGCAGCGAGTACGGCGGCAGCGAGCACGCGGAGTCACCGGAGTGAACGCCCGCCTGTTCGATGTGCTGCATGATCGCGCCGATCACTACATCTTTGCCGTCGCAGACCGCATCCACGTCCATTTCGATGGCGCAGTTGAGGAAGTGGTCGAGCAGCACCGGGCTGTCGTTGGACACTTGCACCGCGTCACGCAGATAGCGCTTGAGTTCGTCTTCCTTGTAAACGATTTCCATCGCACGGCCGCCCAACACGTAGGACGGGCGCACCACCAGCGGATAACCGATCTTCGCCGCAGCGCGAACAGCTTCATCTTCGCTACGCACAGTGGCGTTTGGCGGCTGACGCAGGTTCAGGCGCTCGACCATTTGCTGGAAGCGCTCGCGGTCTTCGGCGCGGTCGATGGCGTCAGGGCTGGTGCCGATGATCGGCACGCCAGCGGCTTCCAGAGCACGAGCCAGTTTCAGCGGAGTCTGGCCGCCGTACTGGACGATCACGCCTTTCGGCTTCTCGACGCGGCAGATTTCCAGCACGTCTTCCAGGGTTACCGGCTCGAAGTACAGACGGTCGGAAGTGTCGTAGTCGGTGGAAACGGTTTCCGGGTTGCAGTTGACCATGATGGTTTCGTAGCCGTCTTCGCGCAGGGCGAGAGCAGCGTGAACGCAGCAGTAGTCGAACTCGATGCCCTGACCGATCCGGTTCGGACCGCCGCCCAGAATCATGATCTTGTCGCGGCCCGACGGCGCTGCCTCGCACTCTTCCTCGTAGGTCGAGTAGAGGTAAGCGGTGTCGGTAGCGAACTCGGCGGCGCAGGTGTCAACGCGCTTGTAGACCGGGAACACTTCCAGCTTCTGACGGTGCGTACGCAGGTTTTTCTCGGTAACGCCCAGCAGCTTGGCCAGACGCTGATCGGAGAAGCCTTTGCGCTTGAGCTTGAACATCAGGTCGCGGTCGATCGAGGACAGACCGAGGGTCTTGACCTTCTCTTCGTCCTTGATCAGGTCTTCGATCTGCACCAGGAACCACGGGTCGATCATGTTCATGCCGAAGATGTCTTCGACCGACAGGCCGGCGCGGAAGGCGTCAGCCACGTACCAGATGCGCTCGGCGCCCGGCACGGTCAGTTCGCGCTTGAGCACGCTCATGCTGTCCGGGTTGCTCAGATCGAGCTTCTCGTCCAGACCGCAAACGCCGACTTCCAGACCGCGCAGAGCTTTCTGCAGGGATTCCTGGAAGGTCCGGCCGATGGCCATGACTTCACCGACCGACTTCATTTGCGTGGTCAGGCGCGCATCAGCCTTGGCGAATTTCTCGAAGGCGAAGCGTGGCAGCTTGGTGACGACGTAGTCGATCGACGGCTCGAAGGACGCCGGGGTCTTGCCGCCGGTGATGTCGTTCGACAGCTCATCAAGGGTGTAACCCACAGCCAGCTTGGCCGCGACCTTGGCGATCGGGAAACCGGTGGCTTTCGAAGCCAGTGCCGAGGAACGCGATACACGCGGGTTCATTTCGATCACGACCATGCGGCCAGTGTTCGGGCAGATACCGAACTGCACGTTCGAACCGCCGGTCTCGACGCCGATCTCGCGCAGTACCGCCAGCGAGGCGTTACGCAGGATCTGGTATTCCTTGTCGGTCAGGGTTTGCGCAGGAGCTACGGTGATCGAGTCACCGGTGTGCACGCCCATCGGGTCGAAGTTTTCGATCGAGCAGACGATGATGCAGTTGTCCTTTTTGTCGCGGACAACTTCCATTTCATATTCTTTCCAGCCGATCAGCGATTCGTCGATCAGCAGCTCTTTGGTCGGCGACAGGTCCAGACCACGGGCGCAGATTTCTTCGAACTCTTCACGGTTGTAAGCGATACCGCCACCGGTGCCGCCCATGGTGAAGGACGGACGGATGATGCACGGGAAACCGAGGGTTTCGAGAACCGCGTTGGCCTCTTCCATGCTGTGGGCAATGCCGGAACGCGGGCACGCCAGGCCGATGGATTTCATCGCCTTGTCGAAACGCGAACGGTCCTCAGCCTTGTCGATGGTGTCGGCATTGGCACCGATCATCTCTACGCCGAACTTCTCCAGAACGCCTTCGCGCTCCAGGTCCAGGGCGCAGTTCAGAGCGGTCTGGCCGCCCATGGTTGGCAGTACGGCGTCCGGACGCTCTTTTTCGATGATCTTGGCCACGGTCTGCCACTTGATCGGCTCGATATAGGTGGCGTCGGCCATGTCCGGGTCGGTCATGATGGTGGCCGGGTTGGAGTTCACCAGGATGACGCGGTAACCCTCTTCGCGCAGGGCTTTGCAGGCCTGGGCGCCGGAGTAGTCGAATTCGCAGGCCTGGCCGATCACGATCGGGCCAGCGCCGAGAATCAGGATGCTTTTAATGTCTGTACGTTTTGGCATGGTTTGTCACTCAAATCCGCAGGTCAGTCGGCAAGCCGTCTTGATCGATTTCTGAAGTCCCGAAGGGGCCGCCGGAACCGGGGCCGCCCTCGCGGGCTTCTCTCTACAGTCTCAAGGCGAACGCTTAGCGTCGCTTGGCCATCTCGTTGATGAAGCGGTCGAACAGTGGCGCGACATCGTTCGGGCCCGGGCTCGCTTCAGGGTGACCCTGGAAGCTGAACGCGCTCTTGTCGGTGCGCTCGATGCCTTGCAGGGTGCCGTCGAACAGCGATTTGTGGATTGCGCGCACGTTGGCTGGCAGGGTGGCTTCGTCTACCGCAAAACCGTGGTTCTGGCTGGTGATCATCACCACGCCGGTGTCCAGATCCTGCACCGGGTGGTTGGCACCGTGGTGGCCGTGGCCCATTTTCAGGGTCTTGGCGCCGGAGGCCAGAGCCAGCAACTGGTGGCCGAGGCAGATGCCGAATACCGGCGTCTCGGTTTCCAGCACTTCCTTGATCGCCTGGATCGCGTAGTCGCATGGCTCCGGATCACCAGGGCCGTTGGACAGGAACACGCCGTCCGGCTTCAGCGCCAGCACATCGGCGGCTGGAGTCTGCGCAGGCACTACGGTGACGCGGCAGCCGCGCTCGACCAGCATGCGCAGGATGTTGACCTTGACGCCGTAGTCGTAGGCGACCACGTGATATGGCAGCTCGGAAGCTTCGATGGTCGCGTGGCTGTCGGTTTTCAGATCCCAGACAGTCGAGCGCCATTCGTATTGGGTCTGGGTGCTGACGACTTTCGCCAGGTCCATGCCCTTCAGGCCCGGGAAGCCTTGCGCAGCGGCGATGGCCGCTTCTTCGGAGATGTTGTCGCCGGCCATGATGCAGCCGTTCTGAGCGCCTTTTTCACGCAGGATGCGGGTCAGGCGACGGGTGTCGATACCGGCGATTGCCACCACGTTGTTGGCTTTCAGGTAATCGGACAGGGACATCGTGTTACGCCAGTTGCTCGCTACCAGCGGCAGGTCACGGATGACCAGGCCAGCGGACCAGACGCGGTCGGACTCGGCGTCTTCCGGCGTGGTGCCGGTGTTGCCGATGTGCGGATAAGTCAGGGTAACGATCTGTTGAGCGTAGGAAGGATCGGTAAGGATTTCCTGATAGCCGGTCATTGCGGTGTTGAACACCACCTCACCAACGGTCTGACCGTCGGCTCCAATGGCTTCGCCGCGAAAAATGCTGCCATCAGCAAGGGCGAGTATGGCTGGCTTAGTCAAGAAGACCTCCCGTAAATAACGCATGAAAGGGCAATCGCAGGTTGTAAAAAAGCGGAGTGACGTATGGACACGTCACCCCGCTTCTTCACTGAAATTATTCTGCGCGCTTTTAGTGGACACACTAAAGCTGTAGCTTACAGAAAAGGGCGTTTTTGGTCCACCGCTAAAGAGCCTTAAAGGCCGGAGAATGCGACAGGTCGTCGCGAAGCGGTAAAAACCGGCGCAAAACGGGACGTTTGCGCCGGGTTCAGCAACGACTCAACGCAGGTCGAGCACGTCTTGCATGTCGTACAGGCCCGGCTCGCGACCGTCCAGCCACAGCGCCGCACGCACCGCGCCCTTGGCGAAGGTCATGCGGCTCGATGCCTTGTGGGTGATCTCGACGCGCTCGCCATCGGCAGCGAACAGCACGGTGTGATCACCGACGATATCGCCAGCACGCACGGTGGCGAAACCAATGGTTTCACGCTCACGCGCACCGGTCTGGCCTTCACGACCGTAGACCGCGACCTTCTTCAGATCACGCCCCAGGGCATCGGCAATCACTTCCCCCATGCGCACCGCCGTTCCGGACGGAGCATCGACCTTGTGGCGGTGATGGGCTTCCATGATCTCGATATCGACATCGTCGCCCAGCACGCGCGCAGCGGTGTCGAGCAACTTCAGGCACAGGTTGACGCCGACGCTGAAGTTGGCGGCGAAGACGATCGGAATGTCCTTGCCCGCCTCGGCCAGCAATTGCTTCTCTTCAACACTGAAACCGGTGGTGCCGATGATCATCGCTTTGCCGTGTTTGCGGCAGAACGCGAGATTCTTCAGGGTCACGGTCGGGTGAGTGAAGTCGATCAACACATCGAACTCTTCAACCACACGATCCAGATCACCTGACAGCGGCACGCCGATACGGCCCAGCGCTGCCAGCTCACCGGCATCCGCGCCGACCAGCGTGCTGTCGGGACGATCGACCGCCGCCGTCAGACCGGCGCCCGGCGTCTGCTGCACCGCTTCAATCAGGGTCTTGCCCATGCGCCCGGCGGCGCCCATCACTGCAATACGTCGCATGCCGACTCCTTACAAATCACCGAAGAAACGCTTCACACCGTCGAACCAACCGGTGGTTTTCGGCGAGTGGCTGTTGTCGTCGGCCAGGGAGCTGCGGAATTCTTCCAGCAGTTCACGCTGACGACGGTTGAGGTTGACCGGCGTTTCCACAGCGACACGGCACATCAGGTCACCGGCACCGCCGCCACGCACTGGCGCAACGCCTTTGCCGCGTACGCGGAACTGCTTGCCGGTCTGCGTGCCTTCAGGGATTTTCAGTTTGACGCGACCGTCGAGGGTCGGAATTTCCAGCTCGCCGCCCAGCGCTGCGTCGACGAAGCTGATCGGCACTTCGCAGAACAGATGCTTGCCGTCACGCTGGAAGATGTCGTGTTCACGCACGTTGATCACAACGTACAGGTCGCCAGTCGGCCCGCCCTGGGTACCCGCCTCGCCCTCCCCGGACAGACGAATGCGGTCGCCAGTATCAACACCGGCAGGCACTTTGACCGAGAGGGTTTTGTACTCTTCGACACGACCATCGCCGTGGCAGGAGTCGCACGGATCGGAAATGATCTTGCCCTGGCCATGGCAGCGCGGGCAGGTCTGCTGCACCGAGAAAAAGCCCTGCTGCATGCGCACCTGACCGATGCCGCCGCAGGTCGGGCACGTCGTCGGCGACGAGCCTTTCTTGGCGCCGGAACCATCGCACGGTTTGCAGTTGACCAGTGTCGGAACGCGGATATTCACCGACGTACCGCGCACCGCTTCTTCCAGATTCAGCTCCAGGGTGTAGCGCAGATCGCTGCCACGCTGAGCGCCGCCACGGGCACCGCCGCGACCGCCACCGAAGAAATCACTGAAGACATCGCCGAAGATGTCCGAGAAGTTCTGGCCACCGAAACCGGCACCGCCGCCGCCCATGCTCGGATCGACGCCGGCATGACCGTACTGGTCATATGCCGCGCGTTTGCTGGCGTCGGACAACACTTCATAGGCCTCGTTGGCCTCTTTGAATGCTTCTTCCGAAGCCTTGTCGCCGGGATTACGGTCGGGGTGGTGCTTCATGGCCAGACGACGATAGGCCTTCTTCAGGTCCGCTTCGCTCGTGCCCCGCTCGACACCCAATACTTCGTAATAGTCACGCTTTGCCATAAGTTCTTTGCACTCTTAAGGACGTTCGGCAAACCCCTCCTGAGCCTCGCCAAACTCGTTGAGCCCCCATTAAGGCCCGGACCCAACTCACGTCAATTCAACGATCCTGGTCTTGATTGATGCGGTATCTGCGGCGCGAAAAGCAGGAGCATTCCCGGCCATACCGCCAACATCCGAACGGTGTCGCATGCTGTAAAAATTCACGTATTCCAGATACGCCAACGCGGGAGGCAAGCTCCCGCGCGGCGACATCCTACCAGTCACCGCCGCAAGGCAGTCAACCGGGCGACCAACAACTTACTTGTGGTCTTTGACTTCTTCGAACTCGGCATCGACAACGTCGTCAGCCTTCTCAGCCGATTCGCCTTGCGGGGCCGCGCCATCAGCTGGCTGAGCCTGTTCGGCGTACATCTTCTGAGCAACCGGAGCGGAGACTTTCGACAGCTCTTCAACCTTGGCTTCGATGGCAGCCTTGTCGTCGCCTTTTACGGCGGCTTCCAGCGCAACCACAGCAGCTTCGATTGCAGTCTTCTCTTCGGCGGTGACCTTGTCGCCCGCGTCAGCGACCATCTTGCGAGTCGAGTGCACCAGCGCATCACCCTGGTTACGGGCAGCGGCCAGCTCTTCGAACTTGCGGTCTTCCTCAGCATTCGCCTCGGCGTCACGCACCATGCGCTCGATTTCTTCGTCGGACAGACCGGAGTTGGCCTTGATCACGATCGACTGGGTCTTCCCGGTAGCCTTGTCTTTCGCGCCGACGTGCAGGATGCCGTTGGCGTCGATGTCGAAGGTCACTTCGATCTGCGGCACGCCACGTGGAGCTGGTGGAATGTCGGCCAGGTCGAACTTGCCCAGCGATTTGTTCTGTGCGGCTTGCTTGCGCTCGCCCTGCAGAACGTGAATGGTCACAGCACCCTGATTGTCGTCGGCAGTCGAGAACACTTGCGATTTCTTGGTAGGAATCGTGGTGTTTTTCTCGATCAGCGCGGTCATCACGCCACCCATGGTTTCGATACCCAGGGTCAGCGGGCTGACGTCGAGCAGCAGCACGTCTTTCACGTCACCGGCCAGAACAGCGCCCTGAATCGCAGCACCCATGGCAACAGCTTCGTCCGGGTTGACGTCTTTACGCGCTTCTTTACCGAAGAAGTCGGTAACCAGCTTCTGTACCAGCGGCATACGAGTCTGACCACCGACCAGAATCACGTCGTTGATCGCGCTGACGTCGATACCGGCGTCTTTCATGGCAATGCGGCAAGGTTCGATGGTGCGCTGAACCAGGTCTTCAACCAGTGCTTCGAGCTTGGCACGCGAGATCTTCACGTTCAGGTGCTTAGGACCGGTCGCGTCTGCAGTGATGTACGGCAGGTTGACGTCGGTCGACTGAGCGGACGACAGCTCGATCTTGGCTTTCTCAGCGGCTTCTTTCAGGCGCTGCATCGCCAGCGGGTCACCTTTGAGGTTCATGCCGCTTTCTTTCTTGAATTCGTCAACGAGGTAATCGATCAGACGAATGTCGAAGTCTTCACCGCCGAGGAAAGTGTCACCGTTGGTGGCCAACACTTCGAACTGGTGCTCACCGTCAACTTCAGCGATCTCGATCACGGAAACGTCGAAGGTACCGCCACCCAGGTCATAAACGATCACGGTGTGATCGCCCTTGGCCTTGTCCATACCGTAAGCCAGAGCGGCTGCGGTTGGTTCGTTGATGATACGTTTTACGTCCAGACCAGCGATGCGGCCGGCGTCTTTGGTGGCCTGACGCTGGCTGTCATTGAAGTAGGCCGGAACGGTGATCACCGCTTCGGTCACTGCCTCGCCGAGGTAGTCTTCGGCGGTCTTCTTCATCTTCTTCAGAATTTCAGCCGAGATTTGTGGCGGTGCCATTTTCTGGCCGTTCACTTCTACCCAGGCGTCGTTGTTGTCAGCCTTGACGATCTTGTAAGGGACCATCTGGATATCTTTCTGCACAACTTCTTCGTCGAAACGACGACCGATCAGACGCTTTACCGCGTACAGGGTGTTGTGCGGATTGGTTACAGCCTGACGCTTGGCCGACTGACCTACCAGAATTTCGCCATCGTTGGCGTAAGCGATGATCGACGGCGTGGTACGCGCGCCTTCAGCGTTTTCAATAACTTTGGCTTTGCCGTTTTCCAGCACGGAGACGCAGGAGTTGGTAGTCCCCAGGTCGATACCGATAATTTTGCCCATGTTCACTCTCCCGAAACTTTGGATTTTGTTGCCGCAGCAGTGGTGGCTGACTGCGGTAGCACTTAAACGCTTGACTTCTAAATGGGGGCCTTGCGGCTAATTTCAAGCCTGCTCGTCAATCGAAGGCGAAACCGGTGCCGGCGCCTTGCTGACCACGACCATCGCCGGGCGCAGCAGGCGACCATTGAGCTGGTAGCCCTTCTGGAAAACCTTCAACACGCTGTTCGGCTCGACGTCGGCACTTTCCTGCATGGCCATCGCCTGATGGTGAACGGCGTTGAACGGTTCGCCATGCGGATCGATCGCTTCAAGCTGGTAGCGCTTGAGGGTGTCGTGGAACATTTTCAGGGTCAGCTCGATACCTTCGCGCATCGGGCGGATGCTTTCGTCGTCCGGGCTCGACAGCTCAAGGCCGCGCTCCAGGCTGTCGACGATCGGCAGCAGGTCGCTGGCGAATTTTTCCAGGGCAAACTTGTGCGCCTTCTCGACGTCCTGCTCGGCACGGCGGCGAACGTTCTGCAGATCGGCAGCAACACGCAGAGACTGATCCTGCGCGGCGGCCAATTGCTCTTCGAGCACTTGCACACGGGTCGCCAGGTCGTCACCCGAACCTTCGGGCGCCTGATTGGCATCTGGGTTTTGCGTATCTACTGTCTGTTCGTCAGCCATAGAATTCTCCTTTCAATTTCGTCCGCGAGCCTGACTCGCGCTTCTGCCCCGATATATGGGGCCGCAAAATCAGGCTTCAAGGGCTGAAAACAATTGTCCCTACAAAAAAGTGCTGAATACTCATTCTTGAATGCGCTAAGAAAACTTTTCGATCAAGCAAATCGAGCTAAGGGCGGGCATTGTCAGGCCTGAACAAAACACTGTATAAATAACCAGACCTCAAGCCTGGGAGCTGCCTTTATGCTGGTGCACCTGTCCGTACATAACTACGCCATCGTTGAACATCTCGATCTCGAACTTGATCGCGGGATGAGCGTGATCACAGGGGAAACCGGCGCCGGCAAGTCGATCATGCTCGATGCCCTGGGCCTCACCCTGGGTGATCGCGCCGACAGCGGCGTGGTTCGCCCGGGCGCCGACAAGGCCGACATTCTTGCCACCTTCGATCTTGCTGATATCCCCGAAGCCCGCGCCTGGCTTGCCGAGCGCGATCTGGAAAACGACGGGCCGTGCATCCTGCGCCGCGTCATCACCTCGGAAGGTCGTTCGCGCGGCTATATCAACGGCACGCCCTGCCCGCTTGGCGACCTTAAAGCCCTCGGCGAGCTGCTCATCGATATCCACAGCCAGCACGAACATCAGTCGCTGCTGAAGACCGACACCCATCGCCGCCTGCTCGACGAGTACGCCGGCGCGACCGATCTGGCGCGTCAGGTGCAACTGGCCGCACAGCGCTGGCGCCAGACTCGCCAGGAACTGGAGCGCCTTTCCAACTCCGGCGACGAACAACGCGCACGCCATCAACTGCTCAGCTATCAGCTCGAAGAACTGGAAAACCTCGGTCTCGGCGAAAACGAACTGGAGCAACTGGAGCAGGAACACAAGAACCTGACCAACGCCGAAACCTTGCTGGGCATTTGCCGGCAAGTGGTCGAGCAATGCAGCGAAAGCGACTCCGGCAATGTGCTGAATGCGCTGACCGCCAGCCTCAATCGACTTTCCAGTGTGAACAGTTCGGTGGGTGCGCTGGGTGAAGCCAGCAGTCTGCTGACCAGCGCACAGATTCAGGTAGAAGAAGCAGTCGGCGAGCTCAATCGCTTCCTCGACAATTTCGATGCCGACCCGGCTCGCCTGCAGTACCTCGAAGAGCGTCTCGACGCGATCTACACCCTGGCGCGCAAACACCGGATTCAACCGACCGAAGTCGGCGAGATGCAGCAGAAGCTGCTCGATGAAATCGAAACCCTCAACGCCAACGATGAATCCATCGAGCGCCTGGGTGAAGAACTGGCGTCCTATGCCCGCCACTATCAGGAGAAAGCGCGCGAGCTGAGCGACCTTCGTCATCAGGCGGCCGGCAGCCTCGCCAGTGCGGTGGAGCAGGAAATCCAGCGCCTGGGCATGCCTGGCGGCCGATTCACCATCGAACTGAAAGCCAACAGCAGCGACGAGTTGCTGCCGAATGGTCTGGAACAGGTCGAACTGCTGGTCAGCGCCAACCCCGGTCAACCGCTCAAGGCGCTGGCAAAAGTTGCCTCCGGTGGTGAGCTGTCGCGGATCAGTCTGGCGATTCAGGTCATTACCGCCCAGACCTCCCGCGTGCCGACCCTGGTGTTCGACGAAGTGGACGTAGGTATCGGCGGCCCGACTGCCGAGATTGTCGGCCAGTTACTGCGCCGTCTCGGTGATCGCGGCCAGGTCTTGACCGTGACGCACTTGCCGCAAGTGGCAGCGCAAGGTCATCAGCATCTGTTCGTGCACAAGGTCCGCGACGAGAAGGCGACTCACACCGCCGTCGCCAAGCTCACAAAGAACGAGCGCATCGAAGAAGTCGCGCGCATGCTCGGCGGCATCGATCTGACCAAGGAATCCCTGGCTCACGCGAAAAAAATGGTGGTGACCGCCAAGGCGTAACAAATAGTAGAAAGCACGAAGGCGACCCTTGGGTCGCCTTCGTTCGTTTCGCGAATGTGAAATTCGCGCGACATGCTTACTTTTTCTTGCGTACGTACAGCACCAGGTTGTGATCAACCATCTCGAAGCCATGCTTCTCGACGATCGATTTCTGAAGTTTTTCAATTTCTTCGTCGAAGAATTCGATCACTTCACCCGATTCCACGTTGACCATATGGTCGTGGTGGCCACCGTCAGCCAGTTCGAAGACCGCGTGGCCGCCGTCGAAGTTGTGGCGGACCACGAGGCCGGCCGCTTCGAACTGGGTCAGTACACGGTAAACCGTGGCCAGACCGACGTCCTCACCAGCTTCCATCAACGCCTTGTAGACGTCCTCGGCACTCATGTGACGCTGCTCGGTAGAGTCGAGCATTTGCAGGATCTTGACCCGTGGCAGGGTCACTTTGAGGCCGGCTTTGCGTAGTTCGCTATTTTCAACCATGGTCAGCTTTCTCGCGATGCTGCTTCGCAGCTTCTCTTAATGCGGGTATGATCGGCGTTTACGTTGTCCCAGCCAAGATAGTGGAAGTCGCCCACCGATGCAAAACACCAAGCTCTTGCTAACCAGTTTCACCTTTGTGGGACTGCTCGCACTCGCCGGTTGTTCATTCCCCGGGGTTTACAAAATCGACATCCAGCAGGGCAATGTCGTCACGCAGGACATGATAGACCAGTTACGCCCGGGAATGACCCGGCCGCAAGTACGGTTTATCATGGGCAACCCTCTGCTTGCCGACACGTTCCATGCCGATCGCTGGGATTATCTGTACAGCCTGCAACCGGGTGGCGGTGAACGCCAGCAGGAACGAATCAGCGTTATCTTCAACTCCAACGACCAGCTCGTCAGCCTGTCCGGTGACTTCATGCCCGGCGTGAGCCGTGACGAAGCCATTCTCGGCAAGGACAGCGGTACTACCGTGACCGCGCCGGCTGAAAACGCCGACAAGCCAGAAGCTGAGAAGCCAGCCAAACCAGGCTCCTTGCTGGATCAGATCCAGAAGGACGTCGATGGTGTGGAAACCGTACCGGTTCCGACACCAGAGCCGCTGGACACCTCGCCGCAGTAATAGGCGAGACAATAAAAAACCCGGACATTCCGGGTTTTTTATTGCCTGCCGTTTGGTCTGATCAAGAATTGCGTGCTTTGGCCTCGGCAGCCTTGGCCGCGCGCAAGCGTCGAACTTCTTTGGGATCAGCCAGCAGCGGTCGATAAATTTCGATCCGGTCGCCCGCCTGAACAGGGCGAGAATCCGCGTCAGCCACGACCTTGCCAAAAATCCCCAGCGGACACTCCGCCAGATTCAACTCAGGAAACTCTGCCGCGATGCCCGATTCGTGCACCGCCGCCCGAACGCTAACGCCTTCAGCCACGCTGATCGCACGCAGAACCTGCCGGTCAACCGCCGCGTACACGACTTCTATCTCGATCACCGGCTCAACCATGCATCTGCTTGGCGCGCTGGCAGAAAGCATCCACCAGCTGGTTAGCCGCCTGATTGAACAGCGGGCCCAACGTAGCGCGCACCAACGGCCCGGCATAATCGAACGACAGATCCAGACTGATCTTGCAGGCCTTTTCATTCAGTGCCTTGAATACCCAGATGCCGTGCAACTGAGTGAACGGGCCTTCTTCGAGATTCATCTCGATCGACTGCCCCGGCACCAGCGTATTGCGCGTGACGAAATGCTGACTGAGGCCGCCCTTCGCTACGCCGACACTGGCGCGCATGTGTTCCGGGGAGCTTTCCAGCACTTCAGCCTCCGAGCACCACGGCAGAAACTCCGGGTACCGCGCGACGTCATTGACCAGGTCGTAGAGAAATTGCGCCGGGTACGGCAGGAGCGCGGATCGTTGGATATGTGTCGTCATGTAAGCGTTACTTCCAGAGCTGAGCGGCAAAGACTACAAGAATGCCGATAGGCGCCACGTAGCGCATCAAGAACAGGGACAGAGCAAACAGAACCGGGTTACGGATAGACAATTCATCCCGCACCGCTTCACGCCCCATTACCCATCCCGCGAACAGCACGAAACACAAGCCACCAAGGGGCAACATGATCCGCGAGGTGAAGAAATCGATCACGCCGAAGAAGTCGAGACCGCTCTGCGCACCCCATTGATAGAGGCTGAACGCCCCGCCTTCGTTCACGAAAAACTTGGCTTCCTTCCAGATATTGAAAGAAAACACCGTGCCCAGACCAACGAACCAGCAGGTGAACGCAAGCCAGAACGTCACCCAGATGCGGCTGATTTTAGTGCGTTCAACCAGGTAAGCCACCATCGGTTCGAGTAGCGAAATAGCCGAACTCCAGGCAGCCACCGCGACCAGCACAAAGAACACCACGCCCATCAACTGGCCGAAAAAGACGTTACCAAAAGCAAACGGCAGGCTGACGAACATCAGTCCCGGACCTTCGCTTGGGTTCAAGCCAGCAGCAAATACAATTGGAAACAATGCCAGACCGGCCACCAGCGATACGAAAGTATCCAGCAGCGCAACGCCGACCACCGTGCCCGACAGCGAGGTGTTCTTCGGCATGTAGGCGCCGTAGATCATGATCGAACCAACGCCGACGCTCAGCGAAAAGAACGCGTGCCCCATCGCTGGCAGCAGGCCGTCGAGGACTTTTTCCGGGTGGAAGTCGAACATGAAATGCACGCCTTCCATGAAATGCCCGGTGGTCATGCTGTAACCCAGCAGCACCAGAATCATCACGAACAGCAGCGGCATCATGATTCGCAGGCTGCGTTCAAGCCCGGCGACCACGCCTTTGGCGATCACGAAGGCCGACAGCAGCATGAAAATCGTGTGCCAAAGTGTCAGGCGCCATGGATTGGAGATGACATTGCCGAAATAGGCGCCGACCTGATCGGCCGTCGCGCCCTGGAAATCACCACGGCCCATGTCGACGATGTAATCCAGCGACCAGCCGCCGACCACACTGTAGAAAGACAGAATCAGCAGGGCCGTGATCATCCCGGCGAACGCGCCCCACGACCATTTCGCCGAGTGTCCGGCTTCCTGTGCCAGCACCTTCAGGGCATTCGCCGGACTTTGCCGGGCGCGCCGGCCGATCAGGGTTTCCGCGAGCATGACCGGGACACCGATGAGCGCAATACACGCCAGGAACATCAGCACGAAAGCGCCGCCGCCGTAGACCCCGACCATGTAGGGGAACTTCCAGATACTACCCAGTCCCACGGCCGAACCGGTCGCGGCGAGTATGAATACCCAGCGGCTAGCCCAACTGCCGTGGACAGAAACCTTGTCTGTCGACATCGTTTATCACGCCCAAGCGTTAGAAAAAGAGGCCGCATTGTCCGGGATTCACTCAACCTGCTCAAGCACGCAGCAACACCGTAGCCGACAGCCGAACAACTCCATATAATGCCGCCCCTATGGCTAAACAGAAGAAACACCCAACAGGGACCATCGCGCAGAACAAAAAGGCGCGACACGATTACTTCATCGAGCACAAGTTCGAGGCTGGTCTGGTCCTGGCCGGCTGGGAAGTAAAAAGTCTACGGGCGAGCAAGTTGCAGCTGGTCGACAGCTATGTGCTGCTCAAGGACGGCGAAGCATGGTTGCTCGGCAGCCACATCACGCCGTTGATGACTGCAAGCACCCACGTCATCGCCGACCCGGTGCGCACACGTAAACTGCTGCTCAACCGCCGCGAGCTGGACAAGCTTGCCGCCGCCGTGCAGCAAAAGGGTTACGCCTGCGTCTGCCTGTCCTGGTACTGGAGTAAGCACATGGTCAAGTGCGAAATCGCTTTGGGCAAGGGCAAGAAGGAATACGACAAGCGCGACACCGAGCGCGAGCGCGATGCCGGGCGTGAATTGCAGCGTGCGGTGCGCAACAAGGGCAAGGAAGATTAGTTTTCCACCCTGATCGTTCCCACGCTCTGCGTGGGAATGCATCCCGTGACGCTCCGCGTCACAACGCGGACGCAGAGCGTCCATTGCTGTATTCCCACGCAGAGCGTGGGAACGATCGTTTGCAGAACTAACTGACTACATCCCCTTGCGCCGCTCCGCCCGAGCCATGCGCTGCACCTCCTGACGTACCTCTTCCAGCACTTCCTGCACATACAGAATATGGCGGCTGGACACTTCCCGCGCCTGCTCGGCACGCCCTTCGATAATCGCCAGATACAATTCCCGATGCTGCGAGATCAGCATGTCGCGGGTTTCCGTGCGCTGTTTGTACATGCCGCCGATGTTGGTCACGACGTTGCGCTTGAGCAGATCGAACAAGCCGCGAATCGTATGCAGCAACACCGCGTTATGGCTGGCTTCGGCAATCGCCAGGTGAAACTTCGCATCCGCCGCGCCCTCTTCCGCCCGGCTGACTTCTTCGTGACGCGAGTAGCAATCCTGCAGCTCTTCGAACGCAGCGGTCAGGCGCTCGCGATCAACATCGGTGGCGCGTAATGCGGCGTAGTAGGCGCACGATGCCTCCAGGGTGTGCCGGAATTCGAGCAAATCACGTTGCGCTTCGGGATTGCTTTCAAGCAATTGCAGCAGTGGATCGCTGAACGTCGACCCCAGGCCTTCCACCACATAATTGCCGCCGCCCTGGCGACTGACCAGCAAGCCTTTGGCCGCCAGTTTCTGAATCGCCTCGCGCAATGACGGGCGCGATACGCCAAATTGTTCGGCCAGCGTGCGCTCGGCCGGCAGCCGCTCGCCCGACTTCAGCGTGCCCTCAAGGATCATCCCTTCGAGGCGCTCGACAATATCGTCAGACAAACGGCGCTGACGTATCTGATCAAAGCCCATAACTCATTTCTCCACGACCCCGACCGCTCGCCGGGGTGTCTATTCTGGCCTATCCGCGCGCCGCCGACACCTGCCAGACGGCACTTCGCCAATGCGGATCAGTTGCGCTCTGCACCGCATCTTCGACGAAAGTTTCAGAGCGGCAAATTGACACACCGCCACCAAGGCTTTTACCCTAGCCAACAGCGCTTGTAAATTGGTCTTACCAATTATCCAAGACAGCTCACAGTGCCTGACCAACAACAATTAGGGGCCACCCCACCATGCAAACCTGGCAACAGCTCTACAGTCCGCTCGGCAGCCTTGGCGTCTCCGCTCTCGCGGCCGTCATTCCCATCGTGTTCTTCTTTCTCGCCCTGGCGGTGTTCCGCCTCAAAGGCCATGTGGCCGGCAGCATCACCCTCGCGCTTTCGATTGCCGTGGCGATTTTCGCCTTCCAGATGCCAGTGGACATGGCCTTCGCCGCCGCTGGTTACGGTTTCGCTTATGGCCTGTGGCCGATTGCCTGGATCATTGTCGCAGCGGTGTTCCTCTACAAACTGACGGTGAAAAGCGGTCAGTTCGAAGTCATCCGCAGCTCGGTCCTGTCGATCACCGATGACCAGCGCTTGCAGGTGTTGCTGATCGGCTTCTGCTTCGGCGCCTTTCTGGAAGGTGCCGCCGGTTTCGGCGCGCCGGTCGCGATTACTGCCGCACTCCTTGTAGGACTGGGCTTCAACCCGCTGTACGCCGCCGGCTTGTGCCTGATTGCCAACACTGCGCCGGTAGCGTTCGGCGCGCTGGGGATTCCGATCATCGTGGCGGGCCAGGTCACTGGCATCGACGCCTTCAAGATCGGCGCCATGACCGGTCGCCAGCTGCCACTGCTGTCGCTGTTCGTGCCGTTCTGGCTGGTGTTCATGATGGACGGCCTGCGCGGTGTGCGCGAAACCTGGCCGGCCGCGCTGGTGGCAGGTCTGAGTTTCGCCATCACCCAATACTTCACCTCCAATTTCATCGGCCCGGAACTGCCGGACATCACTTCGGCGCTGGCCAGCCTGATTTCCCTGACCCTGTTCCTCAAGGTCTGGCAACCGCGCCGTGCCGCCGGCCAGCACATCGTCGGCGCCGTGTCGGCTTCGGTGGTCAGCGCCAGCGTCGGCGGTTTCGGCCAGAAGCGCACCACCGTCGCGTCGCCCTACAGCCTCGGGGAAATTTTCAAGGCGTGGTCGCCGTTCCTGATCCTCACTGTGCTGGTGACGATCTGGACGCTGAAGCCTTTCAAAGCCATGTTCGCTGCCGGCGGCTCGATGTACGGCTGGGTGTTCAACTTCGCGATTCCGCACCTTGATCAACTGGTGATCAAGACTGCGCCGATCGTGGCCAATCCGACTGCCATTCCAGCGGTGTTCAAGCTCGATCCGATTTCCGCCACCGGCACGGCGATTTTCTTCTCCGCGCTGATTTCGATGCTGGTGCTGAAGATCAATTTCAAAACTGGTCTGACCACTTTGAAAGAGACCTTCTACGAACTGCGCTGGCCAATCCTGTCGATCGGCATGGTGCTGGCGTTCGCCTTTGTCACCAACTACTCCGGCATGTCGTCGACCATGGCCCTGGTGCTGGCGGGTACTGGCGCCGCGTTCCCGTTCTTCTCGCCGTTCCTCGGTTGGCTGGGCGTGTTCCTCACCGGTTCGGATACTTCGTCGAACGCGCTGTTCAGTTCGTTGCAAGCGACCACCGCACACCAGATCGGCGTCAACGACACTTTGCTGGTGGCGGCCAATACCAGCGGCGGCGTGACCGGCAAGATGATCTCGCCGCAATCGATCGCCGTGGCCTGCGCCGCGACCGGTCTGGTCGGCAAGGAATCGGATCTGTTCCGCTTCACCCTCAAGCACAGCCTATTCTTTGCAACGATTGTCGGTTTGATCACCCTGGCTCAGGCCTACTGGTTCACCGGCATGCTGGTGCACTAAACCTACAAGAAAGACGGAAATAACCGACGCCGGCCCGTGATCCGGCGTCAGCAATTCACCACCGGGTCTGTAAGGCTGCTGAAAGCAATGCGCTTTATATTCGGCAGCCGCAGCAGACGGATAACCGGGCCCACCCGGAGACACGCCTGATGAGCGAGCTTTTTTACAACGCTGTGCCGAACGCGACCCGCGTGGCACCGCCACTGCCCGAACCTCGGCAATACCCCAGCGAGAAACCGTCGCGGGTCTACCTGTTCGGCACGTGTGTGGTCGACCTGTTCTACCCCGAAGCCGGGATGGACGCGATCCATCTGCTGGAGCGCGAAGGGATTCGGGTCGAGTATCCGCAAGGGCAGAGTTGCTGCGGCCAACCGGCCTACACCTCAGGCTACACCGAGCAGGCGCGGACGGTAGCGCGCTCGCAATTGGCGTTGTTTGCCGGCGATTATCCGGTGGTGGTGCCGTCGGGTTCCTGCGCCGGCATGCTGCGCGAGCATTACGCCGACTTGTTCAAAGACGAGCCGGAAACGTTGAAACAAGTGCAGGCCCTTGCGGCTCGCACTTATGAACTGGCCGAGTTTCTGCTGTTCGTCTGCAAGGTGCAGCTCAAGGACAGCGGCGAACCGGTGAAAGTCGCGCTGCACACCTCGTGTTCGGCACGCCGCGAAATGAACACCCACCTGCACGGCCGCGAGTTGTTGGCGCAGTTGAGCAATGTGGAGCGGGTCAACCACGACCACGAAAGCGAATGCTGTGGCTTCGGTGGGACATTCAGCGTCCGTATGCCAGACATTTCCGGCGCGATGGTGGCTGACAAGACCCGTGCGTTGAAAGAATCCGGCGCACACAAGGTACTGAGTGCCGACTGCGGCTGTTTGATGAACATCAACGGCGCGCTGGAGAAACAGCAGCAAGCGTTACGCGGGCAACATCTGGCGAGCTTCCTCTGGCAGCGAACCGGAGGTGCGCAATGAGCACCTCAACGATTATTCCTACGGTTGCCGTAGAAGAAGATTTCCGCACCCGGGCACACAATGCCTTGGGTGATCAGCAGCTGCGGAACAACTTCCGCACTGCCATGGATTCACTGATGACCAAGCGGGCAGCGGCTTTCAGCGATGCCCACGAAAGAGAACACTTGCGCGCACTGGGCAATTCGATCAAGGCCCGCGCGCTGTCCAAGTTGCCCGACCTGCTCGAGCAACTGGAACAGAACCTGACCCGCAACGGTGTGACAGTGCACTGGGCGGAAACGGTGGACGAGGCCAATGGCATCGTCTTATCGATCATCCGCGCTCACGAGGCGCGGCAAGTGATCAAGGGCAAATCGATGGTCAGCGAAGAGATGGAGATGAACCATTTCCTCGAGGCTCGGGACATTGAATGTCTGGAGTCCGACATGGGGGAGTACATCGTCCAGCTCGACCACGAGAAGCCTTCACACATCATTATGCCGGCGATCCACAAGAATGCCGGTCAGGTCGCGTCCTTGTTCCACGACAAACTTGGCGTGGAATACACCAAGGACGTTGACCAACTCATTCAGATCGGTCGCAGGGTCCTGCGGCAGAAATTCTTCGAAGCCGACATCGGCGTCTCCGGCGTCAACTTCGCCGTCGCCGAAACCGGCACCCTGCTGCTGGTGGAAAACGAAGGCAACGGGCGCATGACCACCACCGTGCCGCCGGTGCATATCGCCGTGACCGGTATCGAAAAAGTCGTGGAAAACCTGCGTGACGTGGTGCCGCTGCTGTCACTGCTGACGCGCTCGGCGCTGGGCATTCCGATCACCACTTACGTCAACATGATCTCCGGCCCGCGCAAGGAACACGAACTCGATGGCCCGCAGGAAGTGCATCTGGTCCTGCTCGACAACGGTCGCAGCCAAGCCTTCGCCGACAGTGAATTGCGCCAGACCCTGAACTGCATCCGCTGCGGCGCCTGCATGAATCATTGCCCGGTTTACACGCGAGTGGGCGGCCACACTTATGGCGAGGTCTATCCGGGGCCGATCGGCAAAATCATCACCCCGCACATGGTCGGTCTGGCCAAGGTTCCGGACCACCCGAGCGCGTCATCATTGTGCGGCGCCTGCGGCGAAGTCTGCCCGGTGAAGATTCCGATCCCCGCCATCCTGCGCCGTCTGCGCGAGGAAAACGTCAAAGCTCCGGACGCACCGAATCAGGTGATGCGCGGCCAGGGCAGCAAATATTCGCGCAAGGAGCGCTTCATCTGGAACGCCTGGGCCAGACTCAACAGCTCGCCGACGCTGTACCGCTTGTTCGCTTTTTTCGCCACGCGCCTGCGCGCCCTTACGCCGAGCAACGTCGGCCCATGGACGCAGAATCACAGCGCACCAAAACCCGCCGCGCGTTCGTTGCATGACATGGCCCGCGAGCATCTGGCCAAACAGGGAGAGCGTCGATGAGCGCCAAGCAAAATATCCTCGGCAAACTGCGGAAAAGTCTGACCGGCACCACGCCAATTGCCGACAACTTCGATGTCGATCTGGTCACCCAGCCCTACACCTACAGCGCCGAGCAACGCATCCCGCAACTGCGCAAACTGATGGAGGCGGTGCACACCGAGATCCACCTGACCTCGGGCGCCGAGTGGCCGGCATTACTGGCGCAACTGCTGCGCGACCGCCAATTGCCGAGCCTGCTGATCGCACCGAATACGCCGCACGGGCAACGCATCGCACAGCACTGGGCGAAGAATCCCGAGCTGCCAGCACTGAAGTCCTACGACCGGCCAATGGAAGAGTGGAAAGCCGAGCTGTTCAACGACACCCCGGCCAGCCTCACCGGCACCCTCGGTGCCATCGCCGCGACCGGCAGCCTGATCATCTGGCCAACCCGTGAAGAACCGCGCTTGATGAGCCTGGTGCCGCCGGTGCATTTCGCCCTGCTCAAGGCCAGCGAAATCCGCGACAACTTCTATCAGGTGCAAGAGGAATTCGAATGGGCGCAAGGCATGCCGACCAACGCGCTGCTGGTCTCCGGCCCGTCGAAAACCGCCGATATTGAACAGGTGCTGGCGTATGGCGCGCATGGCCCGAAAGATCTGGTCGTGCTGATTCTGGAGGATCAATGAGTCTTCCTTCCGCTTTCCTGCGTGATGCCGAGCAACTGATTCCAGCAGACCGGCGTTTCGACGACCCGCTGTCGACCCTGGCCTTTGGCACCGACGCCAGTTTCTATCGGCTGATCCCGAAACTGGTGATCCGCGTCGAGTCTGAAGACGAAGTCGTGGCGCTGCTGCAATTGGCCCAGCGCGACAAGGTGCCGGTGACCTTCCGCGCTGCCGGCACCAGCCTTTCCGGGCAGGCGATCAGCGACTCCGTGCTGATCGTGCTTGGGGATAACTGGAACGCCCGCGAGATTCGCGGCCAGGGCACGCAAATCCGCCTGCAACCGGGCGTGATCGGCGCGCAGGCCAATGCCTGGCTGGCACCGTTCGGGCGCAAGATCGGCCCGGACCCGGCGTCGATCAATGCCTGCAAGATCGGCGGCATCGTCGCCAACAACGCGAGCGGCATGTGCTGCGGCACCGCGCAGAATACCTATCACACTTTGGCCGGAATTCGCTTGGTGCTGGCCGACGGCACGCGCCTCGACAGCGAAGACCCTGCCAGCGTCGCGGCATTTCGCTCCAGCCAGGGCGACCTGCTCGAATGCTTGGCGACATTAGGCCGCGAGACCCGCGCCAACACCGAACTGGCCGCAAGAATCCGCCACAAATACCGTCTGAAAAATACCACCGGCCTGTCGCTTAACGCCCTGGTGGATTTCGACGAGCCTGTGGATATCCTGAGCCACCTGCTGGTCGGCTCCGAAGGCACGCTCGGCTTCATCAGCGCGGTGACTTTCGACACCGTCATTGATCACCCGAACAAGGCCTCGGCGCTGATCGTGTTCCCCGATGTCGAAACCTGCTGCAACGCGGTGACCGTGCTGAAAAGCCAACCGGTATCCGCCGTGGAACTGCTCGACCGACGCAGTCTGCGCTCGGTGCAGGACAAAAAAGGCATGCCCGCTTTCGTACAGCTTCTGTCGGAAAATGCCTGCGCGCTGCTCATCGAGTCCCGCGCCGCTTCGTCGACATTGCTGCAGGAACAACTGGCGCAAATCATGGCGTCCCTGTGCGATTTCCCCGTCGAGAAGCAGGTCGACTTCACAGAAGACCCGGTGGAAAACGCCCGCCTCTGGGCCATCCGCAAAGACACCTTCCCCGCCGTAGGCGCTGTGCGTAAAACCGGCACCACAGTAATCATCGAAGACGTGACCTTCCCGGTCGAACAACTGGCCATCGGCGTCAATCGCCTGATCGAGCTGTTCGACAAACATGCCTACGACGAAGCGATCCTTTTCGGACACGCACTGGAAGGCAATCTGCACTTCGTCTTCACCCAAGGCTTCAATAGCCCGGAAGAAATCGCACGCTACCAAGCGTTCATGGACGACGTCGCGCAACTGGTCGCCGTGGAGTTCGGCGGCTCGCTGAAGGCCGAACATGGCACCGGCCGCAACATGGCGCCGTTCGTGGAACTGGAATGGGGCAGCGACGCCTACCAACTGATGTGGCAGCTCAAACGCCTGCTCGACCCCAACGGCATTCTCAATCCGGACGTGGTGCTCAGCGAAGATCCGCAGATTCACCTCAAGCACTTGAAACCGCTGCCGGCCGCTGACGAGATTGTGGATAAGTGCATCGAGTGCGGTTTCTGCGAACCGGTCTGCCCATCGAAAGGCCTGACCTTGAGCCCGCGCCAGCGCATCGTCATCTGGCGCGATATCCAGGCGAAAAAACGTGCCGGCGTCGACACCACCGAACTGGAAAAAGCCTACGACTACCAAGGCATCGACACCTGCGCCGCGACCGGTCTGTGCGCGCAACGCTGCCCTGTAGGGATCAACACCGGCGAGCTGGTGAAAAAACTCCGTGGCCGACATGCCACGCATCAGAAAACCGCTGACTGGATCGAAGGAAATTTCGCCAAGACCCTGCAAGGCGCGCGCTTCACCCTGCACGTCGCCAACGGCGCGCGGATGATGCTCGGGGCGCCGCGTCTGGCGAAGTTGTCGGCGACGCTGACGCGCTTGTCCAAAGGCCAGGTGCCGCTGTGGACCAACGCCATGCCACAGCCGGAAAAAGCCATTCGCTTCAGCCCGAGCGTTTCGGACGAGCGCCCGCGCGTGGTTTATCTGGCAGCTTGCGTCTCGCGGGTCATGGGCCCGGCGGCGGGCGACAAAGAACAGATGTCGCTGTACGACAAAACCCGTGGCCTGCTGGAAAAGGCCGGCTACCAGGTAGTCTTTCCCGACAATCAGGACAACCTCTGCTGCGGTCAGCCGTTCGCCTCCAAAGGCTACGCCGAACAGGCCGAGCACAAACGCCAGGAGCTGATCAGCGCCCTGCTCCACGCCAGTCGCGGCGGCCTTGACCCGATCTATTGCGACACCAGCCCGTGTACGTTGCGACTGGTTCAGGACATCGGCGAAACACGACTGGATCTGTACGATCCGGTGCGCTTCATCCGTACGCATCTGCTGGATCGTCTGGACTTCACACCCCAGGAAGCGCCGATTGCCGTGCACGTGACCTGCAGCACTCAACACTTGGGCGAAAGCCAGGCGCTGATCGATCTGGCGCGCAAATGCAGCAACACCGTGGTGATTCCTGAAGGCATACATTGCTGCGGATTTGCCGGCGACAAAGGCTTCACCACACCGGAGCTGAACAGCCATTCGCTGCGTACGCTCAAGGACGCCGTGCAGCATTGCAGCGAAGGGATTTCCACCAGCCGCACGTGCGAAATCGGCCTGACCCAGCACGGTGGAATCGACTACCACGGGCTGGTTTATCTGGTGGATCGGGTGACACAGGCCAAAGTCCGCTGAAGAGAAAATCAGAACCCTTGAGCGAGGCGGTAGTCCACTGCACATGCCCCGGACCATTCGGGGCCTGTTCAACGGTCAGCGAAGTCTGAACCCTCAGTTCAAGGAGATACACATGAACCGCTCTGTAATGTTAGGTCTGTTTGTCACTGCCTCGATGATGGCGTCCACTTCGTTCGCCGCTGAAAAACCCGCCGATTTGTGCGATGCCAATCTGCAGAGAATCGATAGCGCCAAGACTCAATACCAGACGTCACCGGATCTGAATGCGCGCGTCTCGGCCAGTGTCAGCAAAGCCCGCGCCCTGAAAGCACAAGGCAAGATTGACGACTGCCTCGCTGAAACCCAGCAAACCCTGCTGGACATTCAAAACGCTACCGGTGACACCAAAAAATGATTCATGCGCCGACCTTTTACAGGTCGGCTGCATCGACACCTGGTCGACCGATCTGGCCATTTGACATTCGTTGCAAATAAAACCGAATTCCTGCGCAGCGAAGCGGTCAACCAGACAGGTCCTATACTGACCTCGCTTGTCTTGACCTCGGCATCGCGGCCAGACCGTCCGGCAGCACCGAGCCCCCATCGTTCAAGGAGATACCCATGAAGCATTCTGCAATTGCTGGATTGTTTATCACTGGTGCACTTCTGGCCTCGCCGGTGTTCGCGGCCGACAAAGACCTTTGTGCCGGGAATCTTCAAAGCATCAAAGACTTCGTCACCAGCCAGCCGTCCCTTCCTGAAAGCTCCATGAATAACATCAAGGAAGCACAGGAAAAAGCCACTGCGGCCCAGGCGTCCGGCAACGACAAGGAATGCATCGAGGTTACCAACGGCATCATCAGCAAGATGCAGATCCGTAACCCGACGCGTAACTGATGTCGCGCAGGCCAACCTTCGGGTTGGCCTGCCAAGCGTTTTGACGTACACTGTGCACGCTTGTTGCCCGAACAGATTCACCGGGCAATGAGTTCGGGGCCGTTTAGGATTCGACGCCGGTTGCGAAACTCTAGGTGCATGCCGACTTGGTAACAGAAGTCGTAAATCCACTGTTGCAACTACTTATAGTTGCCAATGACGACCAATACGGTGTTGCTCTCGCTGCTTAATTGCAGCTGACAATGCTCCTGGTACCTTCGGGTCCAGCAATCATCAGGGGATGTCTGTAAACCCGAAATGATTGTCATATAGAACAGAATCGCCGTGCAGTACGTTGTGGACGAAGCGGCTAAAACTTACACAACTCGCCCAAAGCACCCTGCCCGTCGGGTCGCTGAGGGTTAACTTAATAGACACGGCTACGCATGTAGTACCGACAGCGGAGTACTGGCGGACGGGGGTTCAAATCCCCCCGGCTCCACCAACTCGATGAAGAAGACGCCTTAGGGCGTCTTTTTTTGTGCCTGGAGATCGGTAAAAAACCAGCGCGGCAGCGCCGTAGTCTCCCCGCTCAAAGCAAACCGAGAGACGATAAATAGTTTCTAACCTCTCCCATGCCTCTCGTTGCCACGCCTATCAAATAATCACGAGACTGGCGGTGGAGCGGAAGCGGACCGGATTGACGCACCCATTTAGCGACATCTTCTGCAGGCAATCTGCGGGCCGCTAGGATCATGGCCATCAAATCATCTCTGGCATTCGCATCCCGAACTACTGAAGTCAGATCCGCTCCTCTGGCATGGTACGCGGTGCCGTCCGTCATTCCGGCAGCGTGGAACGAGGCGCGTCGGATGACGCACGGGACGCACTTACCACACTGCTGGTGTGTCCGCTTCCACTTACCACACGATACCGTTTCCGATGCCAGGACCCTCAAACTCGCTTGATCTAAACACCCAGAAAGCATCTCTCCCTTCGTCTGAAGCGCGTACGGATTCTCGACTCGTACAGGCAGGCCGACCGTATCCAGGATTTTTTGGAATAGGCCCAAAAAATGTGGGTGCGTCGTCCTAGTGCTCAACGCGCCAATGCGGCGAGCAGTCATTGGAGGGTTCAGCGCAATGAGCCCGTTCTCGGGAACGAAAAGTTCTACTGGTGTGCCAGTGACTCGTAGCTGCGCCAGTGTGGCTCCAACCAGTGCACCATAGGCGAGAAAATTGAAGCTTCGAGTGCGCATCTGCACATCGGTTTTTCTCCCAGTCAAGGACACCGGATTTGCCACCGCAGCGAATCTTGAGACCTCCACCGGCAGATGATCACGAACCATGATTTGCTTTTCCGAGTCTCCTCGATATGCATGACTTATCAACAATGGGCGCCTGCCCTCTGCTAATAAATTCAACGCTCCAATGCCGCTATCCATTCCCCCCGAGAACAAACTGACGCAATCGTGGCCGGCCATAACGGTGATGCGACCACGGTTCTGAGACGTGAGCTGTCTGGGTCCATCAGGCAATAGGATGATCTCCCAAAGATCGCCGCTTAAAAAATGCAAAGCCTTCTGTAAAAGCGGTATCGCGGGCTGCCAAAGTTGCGGATCAGCGATAGGGACGAACAAACGAAGGTCCCGCGCCCAGCCATCATCGGCCTCCGCTTTATCTACAAAAGTATCCGCAGCCGTTACAGCCATGGCTATGGTCAACAAATCAAATCCGGTTCTACTAACCGGAGCACCTAAACGCCTCACTGCGGCGCGAACCGGCCCCCCTATAGAACAAGTGCCCCGCGCAGGAGGACGACTGCCATACATCAGTACGGGAATTTCATTAACCGCTTGCGAACGAAGCTGATCAGCTTCGTGATGAAAAATGAGGTCTGTCACTCTTGGTATGCCTCCCATTCGGTCCATACTTCGCGAATGGCGGCCATCTGAATCTTTTCAATTTGACTGCCGGAGAACGCTTTCAGACTACCTCCCAGCAAAGGACGCATGTGCTTGTCGGTCACCGATTCAACGAGGGAATACAGTTCCTTCTCGGCCTGCTCGACTTGGCCAGGTGATTCAGCTTTTGCGAACGCATCGTTCGAATCGAGCACCACTTGCCCAAACACACATTTGGTGACGTACACCAACATCATCTGTACAAGCATCTCGTCAGTAATGCTCGCGAAATCAAACTCTTGGTAACCCTCTAGGCATTCAGATAGCGCCTCGTTCATCGCAACCCGAACGCGATCAGAATCGCCGTCCTCAGTGGCAAGCGCCTGCACGATCATGTCGATAGCAATGTCCGTGTCCTGGCCGTTCAACGCAACAAGATCCAGCCCCAGAGGGGAATGCCCTTCCCTCAATGTGGCCATCGCACCAAATAGGGCTCCACCGGCTCCGGCCATAGAGCCAAACCGGGCAGGTCCAATGCCACTGCCACCGGTTGCACCGCCTGCATAGCTGCTTATCGCAGAGCGAAGGTAGTCACCGTCTCCTGTCGAGACGAATCTCCCCAGGTTTGTGCGGAAGTCTTTAAATCGCTGCGGAGGAGCGTCGGGTACCTGCTGCCCATCGGTGTCCACCCAACCAGGCACAAATGGAGAATTACCCCCTGGCCCTTTGCTTGACGTTGAGGTTCCCATTACTTCTTCTCCCGCCCCTTGTACCAGCTCGCACCCTTAAGTTTGCTGCTGAGCCAAGGCCGAATTTTGTCCGGCATTACGGTGTGAATGAAGTCCGATAACAGCGCACCGGCTTCTGGTGACCTCTCGGCAAGCAACTGCGCACCGTCGAAGCCAACTGGCTTGCTAGTCCACTCAGAATGCGACCGCATCGATTCAATTAACTGGGTCATGACGGCCGTGTGCTCACCACCGGATAGGGTTTGTAGAGCTGCTTTTGCAGAAGGTGACGAGGTGTTGCACGTCCGTTTGAGCACAGCAAGCGCTTCAGCCGCATCAGCAGAAAGACCTGCGCGCAATACGCGTAAAGGAGTGGTTTCCCTGCTCAGATAAACGACCGGACGAAGGTCTACAGTCGAAAGCTGCGGTTCGAGCCTTATCCAATCTCGCACGAGGTCTACTTTGGTCCATAAGTCCGGACAAGCCTCCGCAAATTTCAAGGGGTCCTCCAGTAGTCCCTCCAGTTCGGCCAGCACTTCAGGTTTGCCGCCGGCAGCAACATTTATCATCGAATAAAGATGGGCGACCGCTTTCTCCTCCATGCAACGCTCAAAAAGAGCTACCTTGGCGATTAATGCCTCGTTTACAGGCATTTCACGCAGTGCCGCTACCCGTACCCTCATTCGAACGACGTTAAGCATACGCTTCACGATTCTAGGGTTACCCAACACGGAGCTGGAGCTTGCGAGCATCGGCGCAATTCGATCAGCAATCGGAAAAGCTTCGGCAACTTCCACTGGCACATTAGAGCCCAGCAACTCTAAGGCCCTCTCTGTGCTGATGGGCTCTTCTCTCCATGCCTTACGCAAGTTATCTTCAAGCCCGATTCTCAACGCCTCGGTGCGCTCGGCCGGGACCTTGTTACCGGCCGAGGCAAACAGCATAAATAGGTACGCCCGAACCTCCTGAACACCCAACCTTGGCACACGAACAGGCACTTGAATAAGTTTGTCCAAGTAATCGGTCACATGACGATCACCAGGCTCTTTGAAATGCTCACTGACCGAATGGCGAACCATCTCCTCATCTGCCGCCACGACAAAAGCCGTATGGTTCATGAAGAGGAATAGACGCAGAGCCTCCAAGGTGTGGATCGTCTGCTTTGGCAAGCAGCGATCTAAGTTGTCGACAAAAACGACCAACGTTTTGTCGAGACCGATGAGGACATCTGAAAACTCCTTTCGGAACGCCTCAATCTGTTTGGGGGGAGTTTGCTGCTTTTCTGGGCCAAGCAGCCCGGTAAAGCTGTCCTTCGCTTTACCACCTTCATCTTTGAGAGTTCCTAACGAGTCATGATCCGCTTCACCGGAAAATAGCTTCCCCAGAGCTTCCACCCCTTTCGCACCAAAACCGAAAGCAGGCATACCCAAAGCAAGCGCTCCGCCTTCGACCATGAGACCAAGCATTCGCATTTTATTGGCCCGCGCGAAAAGCTTCTTCGCTTCAGGTAGAAAGCTGGTTTCTTCGGCGGCGTCGATAAGGGTGGAGGCTATGACCTCCATCAGTGCGGCGCGGGAGTCATCGAAGCCCTGATACAACCAGGCGTCAAAACGAACGACAACGAATTCAGACGCTCCCTGAGGAGGGTTCAGTCCATGCTCGATCAGATTGAGCAGCGTGGACTTCCCAGTACCCCAGGAACCGAACACGCCTACGGTAACCGGACGCATGGACGGATCACGGATGACGTCCACAACAAGATCGGCCACTTCTGAGTAATTCAGAAAATCGTTTTTTGTATCGATATCAGCCCACATGAGAGCCTCCTTGCTTGCGGACCATCCCTTGCTTACGAGCTGGGCTTGCTGCCACAGACACGCAACATCACCTTCATGATCGCCATCATTCGTTAAAAAGCGATTCAATGCCACTATTTCGACATCTAGTGCTAATCCCTTCCTATCAGCTTGTCGGGCCTTTGTAGTCGTACGCTCACTGGCCGCGACGCTCTGCATTCCGTCTACGCAGTAACGGATACGAAGCTCACCAAGATGAGCTTAGTTATCGACCACGGTCTCGGCGGTCACGCTGGTACTCCACAATAAACCAAAGGCATGGCGCCACCTCTCACACTGCGCGCCCAGCAAGCATGAGCAAGAGATGATTGATAGAGCCTCCTTCGCGTGGGAGACCTGCTATCCCGCCCACTTCGTCGTGCTCAAAGAATATAGCGAGCGTTGGCAAGCAATTCGGCCATCGACAGTAGGTAAGAGAAAAACAAAAATACCTCCGCAAACAGCGAAAACTCTTACAATCCACGTCGGGATTTCATACGCCCTTTTTTGCCCTCATTGATACCCGAGAGATAGCCCGTGAGCGAATCAGACATCTCATCCGCCCCACTGGTCGACGTAGTGAAGCTTGCCGCGTCCCTTCAGCGTTTCGCAGATGATCGCGACTGGCAGCAGTTCCACTCCCCCAAAAATCTCATCTTGGCTCTCACCGGCGAGGTAGGAGAGCTGTGTGAGATTTTCCAATGGATGAGCGATGCCGATTCGATCTCCGCCGCCACAGACCCCGAAATCGGCCAAGCCGTTAAGGACGAATTGGCGGACGTATTGATGTATCTGGTTCGCCTCAGCAGCGTACTCGGCGTTGACCTCAACGAAGCGGCGACACGGAAACTCGCCTCGAACGGCCAGAAATATCCCGTGGATAAAGCCAAAAGCAACAGCAAAAAGTACGACCGCCTCTGACCTATCCGAATTTAAGGACAACCCGTGATCGTTTACGCTGCGACCAAACAGCAATTTCTTAGAGACAACGATAACGATGACATTGAGGAGGTAATCCTCAGGCATTACAGGGATGCTACTGGCAAGAACGTGGGCAGTTCGGAAATCAGGTCATGGCAAGGCTCCCTGACATACATGGCCAAGGTTCTTAGAGATGAAGGCCTGCCCTGCGATGCAGGCTTGGCAATCGAACTGCATATTCCGCAGTCGTCGAAGCGAATTGATTTTCTACTCACCGGTCGCGACGAGAGCCAGGCAAAAAAAGCCGTATTGATCGAGTTGAAGCAATGGAGCAAGGCCAGCGCAACTGCCAAGGATGCCATCGTCAAAACTGCATTGGGTGGCGGGCTCGTTGAAACCATTCACCCGTCTTACCAAGTATGGTCATACGCAGCGTTGCTGGAAGGCTTCAACGAGGCCGTGTATGACAAAAGCATCGAGATCCGTCCGTGTGCCTACCTTCACAACTACGTTAGCGACGGCATCATAGACTCAGCTCACTACGAACCTCATATCAGTAAGGCTCCACTGTTCCTGAAAGGTCCGGAAGAACTCGGCAAACTCCGAAACTTCCTGAAGAAGCATATTGTTCACGGTGACAATAAAGAGATTCTGTATGAACTGTCGGATGGAAAAATCCGCCCCTCCAAAGCGCTGGCCGAAGCCTTGAGCGGACTGATGGAGGGCAAACCAGAATTCGTATTGATTGACGATCAGAAAGCAATTTTCGAATCAGCACTCGCTGCGGCAAGCGAAGCTTCGGACCAATCGCCAAAGGTGCTGATTATTGAGGGGGGACCAGGTACCGGGAAAACTGTTCTGGCTATCAATCTGCTGGTGAAGCTCACCGAACTGAAGTTGTTGAGCAAATATGTCTCCAAGAATGCCGCCCCACGCAAGGTCTACGAAAGCAAACTGGTTGGCACAATAAAACGCAGCCATTTCTCGAATTTCTTTTCCGGCTCTGGGGCGTTCATCGATACTGAGCCCAACACATTCGATGCGCTTATCGTGGACGAAGCTCACCGGCTGAATGAGAAAAGCGGGCTTTATGGGAATCTTGGCGAGAACCAGATCAAGGAGCTGATCGAATCAGCGAAATGCTCAATTTTCTTCATCGATGAAG
The DNA here is from genome assembly GCF_025910115.1 of Pseudomonas sp. RG1. Lineage (NCBI taxonomy): Bacteria > Pseudomonadati > Pseudomonadota > Gammaproteobacteria > Pseudomonadales > Pseudomonadaceae > Pseudomonas > Pseudomonas sp. RG1. Next base: position 38,876 of record NZ_JAPCIK010000005.1, on the reverse strand, counting down.
ACCAGCGTGTGACCCTGAGTGACATAGGCAGCAAGCAGGCAATACGCGCCTTTGCCATAGCCAAGGGAGCTGTGGTCGAGGAATATGTGCTGTCTTCACAGTTTCGCTGCAGTGGTTCCGACGGTTACATGGCATGGCTGGATGACGTGCTTAACATTCGCTCGACAGCAAATCCGACGCTCAACACCTCGGAGTACGAGTTCAAGGTATTCGACTCACCTCAGGCGCTGCATGACGCCATTGACGAGAAAAACCATGGAAACAAGGCTCGTGTGGTCGCGGGCTATTGCTGGCCTTGGTTGAGCAAGAAAGACTCCACCGCCGCTGATATCGTCATTGGTGACTACAAACGCCAATGGAACCTAGATCAGGACGGCAGCCTATGGATCATCGCTGAGAACTCCATCGAGCAGGTTGGCTGCATTCATACCTGCCAAGGTTTGGAGGTCGACTACATCGGAGTGATCATCGGGCCAGACCTAGTCGTACGTGACGGCAACGTAGTGACATCCCCGGATGAGCGCGACAAGCACGATAAATCGATTCGTGGCTGGAAAAAAATGATGAAGGAGCAGCCTTCCCTAGCGAGAAAAGAAACAGACCTGATCATCAAAAATACGTACCGAACCCTGATGACGCGCGGGATGAAAGGTTGCTTCCTGTACTGCACTGACAAAGAGACTGCGCAATACTTTGAGAGTCGGCTTAACCAGCACATCAATCATTGACGCTATCGTTTGCTAGTAGCTCATGTACGTCCGGCGAGTGGGGACATCGTACGCGCAAGGGCATCAATCAAGAGAGACGATTTGCTTGATAGATTCGATCCCGATTCATTATGGGGGCGGAGCTAAAAAAGCATAGTGCATCGGTCCAGACCGCGCGGCGTTCCAACTGGAACCCGATGCAATGAACTACTTTTTCAAGCATCAGAAGTAGAATCACGGCCACAAAAAAGCCCAGCTCGATGGCTGGGCTTCTGCACTCAGGAAACCTGTCGGCTGTTGTGCCAGTAGAGATACGCCAGGCCAACCGGTGCAATGAAAATTGCAAACGACCAGCACATCGCCATCGTGAACCCTTTGACCATTAGCATAAGGATGGCGTTGACGAAGAATACGTTCCCGCCCATCACGTAGCCTACGACGCTTTCATATACGAACCGAGAGTATGGATACAGCAGCGTGCAGATGACCGACATCACAATCAGCCCAGGCTTACCCATCAGGCCGGATGGGCTATTGGCCGCGACCGACAAAATCACAATCGTGAACAACGACCCAAAAATAAGCTGCCGGATGTAGTAGCTGGGGGTCAGCCCGCCAAAAGTCTTTGCCAAAAACGAATTCATAAGATCCCTCTAAAAATGCTGATTTGAGTGGTGGCCAGCATAACAGCATCACCATCCAGAATCAGAAGGGCCAATTCGAGTGAGGTACCTCCCTATCGCTTTAATCATCCTCTCAAGCTCACATAGGTAGCTCAGGGCGCCGTTGAAAAAGGCATCTTTCGGGACCAAGTCGGGACTAAGTCGGGACTAAGTCGGGATCAAGTAGGGATCAAGTAGGGACTGAGTCTGCTCCCGAAGGAGAAACAAGCCGAGCCTCGCCTATCTCTGTGCAAAGAGCGGTTAAGACACTGCATTGCCAGGCAGGCGACCAAACATAAGCGTGAGGCTGAAGACATCGCCGGAACGCGCCTCTCACGCTCTGGCAACGGATGGCAGGGCAACCCGTTGATGAATGGCGAAAAAATTGTCTTTGCGCCTGATTTACTTCGCCGATCCGGCCCACCCAAATCGACATAAAATTTTCTTCACGACGCCCATCCGACCAATCCCATAAAATCCCCCCGCTCATTCAAGAAACTACGGTTCGCCCGCGCTCCTAGCGGGCTTTTTTTCGCCTCGGCTTCTCCATATCTTGCCGCTCCCCAGCATATGCGCGACTCTGCCAGCAGATCCCTCGCCAAGGAGCGCTCGATGCCGCTGTTATCCCTGCCCTGCCCGCGCCTCACGCTGGCGATCCTCTCCCCCGATCAGGCCGAGCTCGAAAGCGCTTTCTACCTACGCAACCAGCGTCACCTCGCCCGCTGGTCACCCATCCGCACCACCGACTACTTCTCCACCGCCAACATCCGCCGTCGCCTTGAGATCCAGGCCAGCGCCTTCGAAGCCGGGTTAGCCATGCATTTCGCTCTGCTGTCGCCGGACAATCAGCAGATGATCGGTGCGTGCAATTTCAGCGGGATTATTCGTGGGGCGTTTCAGGCGTGTTATTTGGGTTATCACATCGATGAGGCGCATCAGGGGCAGGGTTTGATGCAGGAGGGGCTGGAGGCGGGGATTGGTTATATGTTCGATGTGCAGAATCTGCATCGGATCATGGCCAATTACATTCCGGGCAATGAGCGCAGCGCGCGGTTGCTTGAGCGACTGGGCTTTGAGCGTGAAGGCTATGCGAAGGCGTATCTGAACATTGCCGGGCGTTGGCAGGATCATGTGCTGACGGCACTGGTCAATCCGGGGTTCGAGGCGCCGGATCAGCGCTGGTCGCGGCGCCTGGGTTGAGTTGCGCGAAACCTGTCAGACAAAAATCCTTTCAGCTCTCGGGTTTGCGGCCGATACAGACCTGCTAACACCCCTGCTGGCTCAAAAGAACAACAATCTTCCAGCTTAACTGACGACCAAGAAACCCAACGTTTCTGGAGGATTTGCATGAATAGCTGGTTCGGTAACATCAGCGTGAACATGAAACTCGGCCTGGGCTTCGGCCTGGTGCTGGCCCTGACCTGCGTTCTGGCGCTGACCGGCTGGACCAGCCTCGGCGGCCTGATCGACCGCAGCAACTGGATGAGCGACATCACCCAGCTCAACGCCGGCTTGACCAAATTGCGCGTGGTGCGCCTGCAATACATGCTGACCAACGGCGACGAAACCGCCGCGCAGAATGTGCAGACTACCCTGGAAAGCTTCGCCGCACAGCAACAGGCGTTGATCAGCAAATTCAAGAGTCCGGAGAACGTCAAACTGCTGAAGCAGCAGGCCGCGACCATCGCTGAATACCAGACCTCGCTGAACAAAATGCGCAACGCCTATCGCACCGGCAACAGCGCGCGCGACACCATGAGCGTCAACGCCCAGAACGCCTACAACCTGATCGAATCGATCAGCCAGCGCGTGCAGCAGATGGAGTTGAGCGATCAGCGTTTCGAGCAGTTCCAGGCGGTTACTGCGGCGAAGGAAGCGTTCATCCTCGCGCGCTATGAAGTGCGTGGGTACACCGCGACCAGCAACGCCGAGACCGAGCAGAAAGCCGTCGGCCAGATCGACGCGGCCATCGCCAGCCTCAAGCCACTGAATGCGCAATTTGCCGCGACTCAGCAGGATGCCTTGCGCCAATTGGAAACCGCGCTGACCAGCTATCGCGGCGCGTTGATGGCGTACAAGAACGCCAACACCGAAGCCGTGCAGGCGCGTAAGGAAATGACCGATCAGGGCACCACCATCGTCGCCCTGAGCGAGCAGCTGTACCAGATCCAGCTTGATCGCCGTGATGCTGAAAGCGCTCAGGCGCGCACCTTCCAGTTGATCAGCACGTTGCTGGCGCTGCTGGTTGGCGTGATTGCAGCAGTGATCATCACCCGTCAGATCACCCGTCCGTTGCAGGAAACCCTGGCCGTGGTCGAGCGCATCGCCAGCGGCGACCTGACCCAGAATGTCACCGTTACCCGTCGCGATGAACTCGGCGTGTTGCAGCAAGGCATTGCGCGCATGGGCGTGACCCTGCGTGATTTGATCAGTGGCATCCGCGACGGCGTCACTCAGATCGCCAGCGCCGCTGAAGAGTTGTCGGCCGTGACCGAGCAGACCAGCGCCGGTGTGAACAGCCAGAAAGTCGAGACCGATCAGGTCGCCACGGCCATGCACGAAATGACTGCCACGGTGCAGGAAGTTGCGCGCAATGCCGAGGAAGCGTCGCAAGCCGCTGCCGCTGCGGACGGCGAAGCCCGTGAAGGCGACAAGGTTGTGAATGAAGCGATTGCGCAGATCGAGCGTCTGGCCAGCGAAGTGGTGCGCTCGACCGAAGCGATGAGCGTGCTGCAACAGGAAAGCGACAAGATTGGCAGCGTGATGGACGTGATCAAGGCTGTTGCCGAACAGACCAACCTGCTCGCGCTCAACGCCGCGATCGAAGCAGCGCGTGCCGGTGAAGCCGGGCGTGGGTTTGCCGTGGTCGCCGATGAAGTGCGCGGTTTGGCTCAGCGTACGCAGAAGTCGACTGAGGAAATCGAAGGTCTGGTCGCCGGTCTGCAGAACGGCACCCAGCAGGTTTCGGCAGTGATGAACAACAGCCGCGCGCTGACCGACAGCAGCGTCGCCCTGACGCGCAAGGCCGGCGCCTCGCTGGAAAACATCACCCGTACAGTGTCGAACATCCAGTCGATGAACCAGCAGATCGCCGCCGCTGCCGAACAGCAAAGCGCCGTGGCCGAAGAGATCAGCCGCAGCATCATCAACGTCCGTGACGTGTCCGAACAGACCGCAGCGGCGAGTGATGAGACGGCAGCGTCGAGTGTTGAACTGGCGCGGTTGGGTGGTCAGTTGCAGCAGATGGTCAGCCACTTCCGCGTTTGATGTTGGTTTTGCGCTGGGGCTGAAACCGAATCGCGGGCAAGCCCGCTCCCACAGGTTTTCGTGGTAGAGCACTGTTGATGTGTTCACCTCGATAACTGTGGGAGCGGGCTTGCCCGCGATGGCGGTGGGTCAGTCAAATCGACGTTGCCTGACGCTGCGCCTTCGCGAGCAGGCTCGCTCCCACATCTGGATTTGTGTGGGTCACAGGATTTTGAGCACACCGCAGATCCCTTGTGGGAGCGGGCTTGCCCGCGATGGCGGTGGGTCAATCAAATCGACGTTGCCTGACACTCCGTCTTCGCGAGCAGGCTCGCTCCCACATTTGGATTTGTGTGACTCATCGGATTTTGAGCTCACCGAAAATCCCTGTGGGAGCGGGCTTGCCCGCGATGGCGGTGGGTCAGGTCAGTCTAACCAACGTCGCCTGACACTGCGCCTTCGCGAGCAGGCTCGCTCCCACATTGGATTTGTGTGGCTCGCTGGATTTTGAGCACACCGCAATACCCCTGTGGGAGCGGGCTTGCCCGCGATGGCGGTGGGTCAATCAAATCGACGTTGCCTGACACTGCGCATTCGCGAGCAAGCTCGCTCCCACATTTGGATTTGTGTGCACTCAGATTTTGAGCAGACCGCCGACCTCCTGTGGGAGCGAGCCTGCTCGCGAAAGCGGTGGGTCATTCAGATCATCATTGACTGACACTGCGCATTCGCGAGCAGGCTCGCTCCCACAGGGGTCTAGGGTGTCAGGACTATTCGGGATACCCGGTGATTTTGCGGATGCTTTGATACAGCGGTTTGAGCTGGCGATACATGCGCAAATACACCTCTCTGTACAACTGTTCATAAACCTTCTGCGCCTCAGGCTGCGGTGTGAAAACCGCCCCCACCCGAGTCATCGCCGCAATGGCCGATGGGAAATCCCGATGCAATCCCAACCCCACCGCACAGCAAATCGCCGCCCCCAACCCGGACGCTTCATACACATGCGGACGCTCTGCCGGCAGGCCGAAGATGTTGGCGGTCAGTTGCATGGCGGCGTCGCTTTGCGAGCCGCCGCCGGCGACGCGAAGGCGCTGGATCGAGACCTTTGAGCGCCGTTCGATGTTCTCCATGCCCTGGCGCAGCGCGTAGGCCAGGCCTTCGAGAATGGCCCGGTAGATGTGCGCGCGGGTGTGTACGTCGCCGAAGCCGATCATCGCGCCTTTGGCTTCCACGCCCGGTTCGCGGATGCCCGGTGACCAGTAGGGTTGCAGCATCAGGCCCATCGAGCCCGGTGGCACTTCGTTGACCAGTGCGTCGAACAGTTGCTCCGGCTCGATGCCCTGCTCTTTTGCCTGCTGCATCTCGCGCAGGCCGAATTCGTTCTTGAACCAGCTGACCATCCAGTAGCCGCGATAGATCATCACTTCACAGTTGTACTGATCGGGCACGGCCGAAGGATACGGCGGGATCAGCGGGACGATTTCCAGGTAGCGTGAGCGGGTGCTGGTGATGGTCGCGGTGGTGCCGTAAGACAGGCACACGGTGCGCGCATCGACCACGCCGGAGCCGATCACTTCGCAGGCCTTGTCCGCGCCCGCCGCGATCAGCGGCAGCCCTTCGGGAATGCCAGTGTGCCGGGCGGCTTCGGCTGTGATGTAGCCGAGGGTTTCGCCGGGTTTGTGCAGGGTCGGCAACTGCTCCGGGCGCACCGCCAGTGCTTGCCATTTCCAGTCATGCGGCGCCGCCCATTTCAGCCGTTTGAAGTCGAAGGGCAGATAACCGACGCAGCAGCCGACCGAATCGACGAAGCGTCCGCACAGGCGATGAGTAAGAAAACCCGAGAGCAGCAAAAACTTGTCGGTCGCCGCCCACACTTCGGGCTGATGCCGGGCGATCCAGTTGGCCTCGGCCTGGGCGCGAAAGTAATCCACCGTTGCCTTGGCGCCGACCAGTTTGAACAGCCAGCCCCACGGCCCCTTGATGCCGCCCTCGACCTCGGCCTGACGTTGATCGAGCCAGACAATTGCCGGGCGCAACGGTTTGCCCTTGGCGTCCACGTTGATCACTGTGCCGCGCTGGGTGGTCAGGGATACGCCGGCAATCTGCGCACGGTCGATGCCAGTCTGCTGCCAGAGTTGCTGGCAGGCCTCGCCGAGTTTCGCCCAGTAATATTCCGGGTCCTGCTCGGCCCAACCGGGTTGCGTCGAGTAGTACGCCTGCAGATCGACTTTGCCTTTGCCGAGCAGATTGCCCTGCAGATCGAAGAGCAACGCGCGCACGCTCTGAGTGCCGTTGTCGATCGCTAATAGGTATTTCATGGGGTGATCTCCGGCAGGCCGTGATCGCGCAGCCACAACAATCGATAACGCTGAATTTCCGCTAGCCAGCGCTCATCGTCCCAGGCCAATCGTGGCTGGCAGAGCGTGCGAATCGCGGGAAGATAGTCCTCGCCACCGCGCGGCAGCAACAGGCCCAAACGGGTGCGGCGCAGCAACAAATCATCCAGGTGCAGAATCATTTCCGCCTCGCAGGCGAACGCCAGTTCGGCCCACAACGTATCGCTGGCGCCAACCGTTTCCAGACCGAGTTCACCGAGCAATTGCGCCAGCCTCGGCAGGTCTCGACCGTGACGTCCGGCCAAGCGCCGCCATTGATTGCCGCTCAGTCCCGCAATTGTCAGCGGCGGCACAGCGGCGAACAACTGCGCGCCGTCATCGACAAAAGAACGCCCGAGCATCCCCGCACACGCCTTGAGCACTTCGATCGCTTGCGGGCGAAATGTGGTCAGTTTGCCACCGGCCAACGTCACGCAACCGGGCTCCTGCCACAACACATGTTCGCGGGTTTCGTTGGACGGTTTGTCCTGCTGCGCACCCGCCGCGCTGCCGACCACCGGACGCACGCCTGACCAGGTCGACAGCACATCGTCGACGCCCACTTCGGCGCCGGGAAATTGCTGCTGGCAAGCGGCGAGCAGATAGTCGAGTTCGTCGCTGGATATGCGCGCGCTGTGGTCGAGATCTTCGCGGTGATCGAGGTCCGTGGTGCCGACCACCGTCGCGCCCTCCCACGGAAACACGAACACCGGGCGCCGATCGCGCTGATGTAGAAAAGTGAACGCATGCGCCACCGGCAAACGCCAGCCCGGCAGCAACAGATGACTGCCGCGCAACGGTCGCAATTGCTTCGCTGACTCAACGGGACGCAAGCGCTCAGCCCAAGCGCCCGTAGCCACGGCCAGCACGCCAGAGCGCAATTGCAGCGTGGCGCCGCCCTCGCCATCTTCGATCTGAACCCCGCACACGCGCCCGCCTTCACGCAGCAGTTGCGTGACCCGCACACCATTGAGCACCACCGCGCCATCGGCCCGAGCCTCGCGCAGTACGCGCATCACCAGCCGCGCATCATCGGTCAGGGCATCGACAAAACAGCTGCCGCCGAGCAGGCCGTTTTCCTTCACCCCCGGGGCGAGAAAACGCAGTTGTTGTGCGTCGTGAAAAGCATGGTTGCGCCGCCCCGCCAGCGCGTCGTACACCGAGAGCAGGCCGCCCATGACGCGCGGCCCGGGAAAGCCGCCGCGATAGTGCGGCATCATGAAACTCATCGGCTCGACCAGCCCCGGCGCCTCGTCGAGGAGGCGCTGACGCTCGCGCACCGAATCGCGGGTCAGGCGCCACTGGCCCTTGGCGATGTACCGCAAACCGCCGTGGACCATTTTCGATGATCGGCTGGAGGTGCCCCAGGCAAAATCGCGCTGCTCCAGCAGCAGACAGCGCCAGCCCCGGCGCGCGGCTTCGCGGACGATTCCGGCGCCGCTGATGCCGCCGCCGATGACGATCAGGTCCCAGGTTTCATCCGCCAGCGTCGGCAGCATCTGCTCGCGCCACTGCGCGTTCCATTGCGCCGTCATGGCCGCGACTCTGGCAACAGCGTGCCCGGGTTGAGGCGCCCCTCCGGGTCGAAATGTTCGCTCAGCGCCTGCAACGTCTGCATCGCCAGCGGACCTTTTTCGCGCAGCAGATACGGCGCGTGATCCTTGCCGACACCGTGCTGATGGCTGATGGTGCCGTGGTTGTCGACGATGGTCTGGCTGGCCGCGTGCTTGAGCATCCGCCAGCGTGCCAGCGTCGCGGCATAGTCCGCTGCCGGGCGAAACACGTAGGTGGTGTAAATGCTCGAGCCTTCGCCGTAAACGTGCGAGAGATGAGTAAACACATGCACGCGCTCGCCCTCGGCGGCCAGGGCATCGCGCAGGCTGTTTTCGATCAGGCTGAGCAAGTGATCGACGTTGCTCCAGTCGGTGGCGGTTTCGAGGGTGTCGACCACGTAACCGGCGTTCCACAGGTTCTCGCGCAGGTAGGGAAAGCGGAAGCGGTTCTGCGCCCACTTCTTGCCCAGCAGGGTGCCGGTGAACACGCCGCCGAAGGCTTTCAGATGGGCGCGCGCGTGTTTCAGCGACAGTGCGTTTTGCTGGCGATTGCCGGTGACGCCGAAGGTCAACAGACATTTGCCGTCGCCGGCGCCGCGCAGCTTGAGGTACTTTTCCAGCCAGGCGATCTGTTGCGGATGGCCCGCCAGCGCCAGTTGTGTTTCGGTTTCCACCGCGTTGGACAGGCGCAGCATCGACAGCGGTACGCGCGCCTGCGCCAGTTGCCGGATTGCTTGCAGCGCGTGCGGCCAGTCGGGCAGAAACACGCCGTAGAAACGTTCGTCCGCCGGCAACGCACTGACCCGCACCTTGACTTCGGAAATGATCCCGAAACGGCCCTCGCAACCGAGCACCATTTCACGCAGGTCGGGACCTGCCGCCGACGCGGGAAAGGTTGGAATCTGCAGAGGCCCGGCGAAAGTTTCCAGGGTGCCGCCAGCGAACAATTGCTCGATCCGCCCATAGCGCAACGACTGCTGACCGCTGGAACGACTGGCCACCCAACCGCCCAGCGTCGACAGCTCCCACGACTGCGGAAAATGCCCCAGCGTGTAGCCGCGCGCACGCAACTGGCTTTCCACTTGCGGCCCGCTGGCGCCGGGGCCGAATGTCGCCAGCAGGCTTTGTTCGTCGAGGTCGGTCAGGCGATTCATCCGCGCCAGCGACACCGTCAGCACCGGCCGCGTGGAGTTTGGCGGATTGATGTGTCCGGCCACCGACGTGCCGCCGCCGTAGGGAATCAGACACAGATCCTGATCATGGGCGAGCGCCAGCAATTGGCGGATCTGCTCAGCGGTTTCGGGAAAGGCCACGGCATCGGGATACGTACCCAGTGCGCCTTCGCGCAACGCCAACCAATCCGGCAGGCTCTGGCCGCGCGCGTGCAGCAGGCGGTCGTGAGCATCGACGCTGTACAAGCGGTGCGGCGCCAGGCGCGAGGTCGGCACTTGCGTCAACGCCGCTGCCAATGTCGCATCAGGCAATGCCCGGCCGGCGCCCAAGCGTTCGTGGAGAAATTTCGCGCCCTGGGCCGGCAGTTCAACCACCGTGCCTGCCTCTCCCCAGCCGTTCCAGCGTCGCATGCGTGTGTCCTTTTTCTGCCGTTGGATCAAGCTTGCATACTAGTCAGCGCTGGAGATCTGTCACGGTCGCATCGGGCCAGAACCTGTAGCGAATGGCGCCAAACGTCCGGGCATTTACTTTCGCCGGGCAATCCACTTACCTTGCGGCATTCATTCGCTCACGTGCCGTCGATCAAAGGACCGCGACCATGCCATCGCTCGGCTTCACTTCCGTTCCGCCGCTGCTCAAATACCTGCGTCACGCCGAACAGTTGGGCATGGCCATCGAGCCTGCGTTGGCGGCGGCCGGGTTGCAGGCGCAGCAGTTGAGCGACAACACCTTGCGCCTGCCGGGTGAGGTTCACGAGCGCTTGCTGGATTATTTCTGCGAGCACTCGGGCGATGGCTTGTTCGGGCTGCATGCGGCGAATTTCGTCCTGCCCAATTCGTGGAGCGTGCTCGGTTACATCACCATGAATTGCGCGACGCTGGGCGATGCGATGAGCCGGATCATGCCGTTCGAAAAACTCGTCGGCGACATGGGCGTCAGCCGCGCCGAGGTGCAGGGCGAGCACGTGCATCTGATCTGGACCTGCCGCTACGAGCGGCCACGGATTCGTCGGCATCTGGTGGAAAACGTGCTCGGTTCGTGGCTGCACTACGCGCGCTGGATCGCCGACACGCAGCTGTCGCCGGCCTGCGTATGGCTGGAGCATGCGCGGCCAGATGCGGTGACGCAGGCCGAGTACGAGGCGTTTTTCGGTTGCCCGGTGCGGTTCGATCAGGCGTATTCGGCGCTGGTGGTGCCGCTGGCGTATTTGCAGTTGCCGCTGCGCCAGGCCGATGCGCAATTGCTGCGAACCCTGGAAGAACACGCGATGGGTTTGCTGGCGAGGCTGGAAGATGCGTCGCTGGCGCAGCAGGTGAAAAACATCCTGCGCGGTTTGCTCAAGGAGGGCTTGCCGCGCAAGGAGCAAGTGGCGGAGCAGCTCAGCGTCTCGGTGCGCACGTTGCAGCGGCAGTTGCAGCAGGTCGGGACGTCGTATCAGCAGATTCTCGATGAGCTGCGTCAGGAGTTGGCGGAGCACTACTTGCTCAATAGCACGTTGCCGGTTCAGGACATTGCGCAGTATCTGGGTTTTACCGAACCGCGCTCGTTTCATCGCACGTTCAAGAGCTGGCGCGGGATGCCGCCGGGGGAGTTTCGGTTGCGGAATCGGCGGTGATGCTGATGGCCTCTTCGCGAGCAGGCTCGCTCCCACAGTAGTTCTCGGTTGTCTGCATTTCCGAGTTCACCGCAGATCCCCTGTGGGAGCCAGCCTGCTCGCGAAGGCGTCATTCGCCACACCGATTAAACACGTCTTGGCACAACTGTTTAAAGCGACACGGCATTCCGCGAAACCACCCACAATTCCTTGCGCCGTTGCCTACGCCTGCGCCAGAATCCGCCGGCTTGTGCGCCCCAGACCTCATCGCTACTGTGATTGCGTCACTGCCTATCAGTGATCGGGTTTAGTAGCCCGGAGTATTTGGGGTGCATCGTTCATCAGACAGTCAGGTCTCGCCTGAGCTTTATGGTGGCTGTGCGCAGGGCGCTCTCGGGCGCGCCGGTTTCCCAGATCCCCGGTCTACTAACCTGCGCACAGCTGCCTCCACTTTCTTTAGTAGGAAAGCGGTGGCCAGCCAAAATGAGGATCTGGATATGTTCAAAGTAACCCCAAACCCGCCCCCCACCGACCCGGCATCTCCCTACGAATCCGCCGACTCGAAGAAATTCCACGAAGCCGCCGACCGCGCCCTCGACCATTACCTCGGCCCATCCAGCGCCGAATTCATGGCCCCGCCCTACAAGTCCAACACGCTGTACATGGCCAATCCCGAGGCCGACAACGAATCGCTGTTGGCCGACGCCTGCGAAACACTAGGGTCGGCGACGGTGATGCTCAACGATCAGGCGGGGCTGGTGAACGGCTCGCAGCGCAAGACGTTGCAGGGGATTGCGCAGATTGTGATGGTTGCGGAGATGGCAGTGAATCGGGTGCTGGATCGGTTGGTGCCGACTGATTGAGGGTTTTTGAGGAATTTGGTGTGGGCTGGTTTTTGTGGGGTGTCAGGGGTTGCCCTCACCCCAGCCCTCTCCCAAGGGAGAGGGAGCCGACCCGGTTGTCTTGCGCTGTCCGTCGACCTGAAAGACCAAGTCGATTATGGATTCGACGCCATGCATTCAATTCGATTATGGATTCAGCACAGCACATTCAGGTCGGTGTAACTCCCGAGCATCCCCCAATCGGTCCCCTCTCCCTCCGGGAGAGGGCTAGGGTGAGGGGCTTTTGATCTCTGGCGCTAAATTCAAAGACTGATCGCATTGGTAAACACCAACCGATTGCCAAACGGATCGGCGATCGTCATGTCCTGACTCCCCCACGGCATCGCCTGAATCTGCGGATGCGAGAACTTGTAATCCTTGGCCATCAACTGCTGCTGAAACGCCTCCAGCTCATCGGTCTCGATACGCAGCGCCGAACCCGGGCAGGCATCGCCGTGATGCTCGGACAGATGCAGCACACACTCGCCCCGTGACACCTGCAGATACAGCGGAAAATTCGCTTCGAAGCGATGCTGCCAGTCGATCTTGAAACCAAGAAAATCGACGTAGAACTCGACAGCCTTGGCCTCATCGAAGATCCGCAGGATCGGGGTGGTTTTGCCGAAGCTCATGGGGTGCTCCCTGACTGATTGGCCCCACAGTGTAGACGGGGAGGATGTCAGCAAATCGGCTTGTGGATGGCTTTCTTTAATTGCAATGTGCCATCACTGTGACGCACACCACGAATCCTTAACGAAAGTGGTCGCGCAGGTCGCCCTGTCGCGCAAGAAACCGCCCTGCCCTCGCCCCATTCGCCTGCCCGTCGCGATAGCTCAACACGCCGTTGACCCAAACCCCGTGAATCCCCTGCGCCGCCCGTTGCGGATCGTTGAAATCGGCCACGTCACGCACGGTCGCCGGATCGAACAACACCAGATCCGACCAATGCCCTTCACGAATCTCGCCCCTTTCCTGTAAGCCAAAACGCGCCGCCGACAGGCCGGTCATCTTGTGCACGGCGGTGTGCAGCGGAAACAACCCGACGTCGCGACTGAAATGGCCCAGCACCCGTGGGAAAGCGCCCCACAGGCGCGGATGCGGGAACGGGTCTTCGGGCAGTCCGTCGGAGCCGACCATCGAAAGCGGATGGGCGAGGATTCTTCTGACATCGGCCTCGTCCATGCCGTAGTACACCGCGCCCGCCGGTTGCAGACGTTTCGCGGTTTCTTCCAGCGACAGTTTCCATTCGCCTGCGATGTCAATCAGGTCGCGCCCGCTGACTTCCGGGTGCGGCGTCGACCAGGTAATAGTGATGCGATGGGCATCGGTGACTTGCTTCAAATCCAGGGTCGAGGAACTCGCCGCATAGGGATAGCAATCGCAACCGACCGGATGGGTTTTCGCTGCCTCTTCCAGCGCTGCGAGCAATTGCGGACTGCGTCCCCAGTTACCGACGCCAGCGCATTTGAGGTGGGAAATGATCACCGGCGATTGCGCGTGGCGGCCGATTTGAAATGCTTCGTCCATCGCCTCCAGCACCGGGGCGAATTCGCTGCGCAGATGGGTGGTGTACACCGCGCCGAACGCCGTCAGTTCTTCGGTCAGTTGCATGACTTCATCGGTCGAGGCGTTGAAGGCGCTGGCGTAGGCCAGGCCTGTGGATAAACCCAACGCGCCGGCCTCGAGACTGTCGCGCAACTGCGCGCGCATGGCGGTGATTTCGTCGGGAGTCGCGGTGCGGAACAAGTCGTCGAGGTGATTGCTGCGCAGCGCCGTGTGGCCAACCAGCGCGGCGACATTCAGCGTGGTATTGGCCGCTTCGACGGCGGCGCGGTAGTCGCTGAAGCGCGGATAGACGAACGCCGCTGCGCTGCCGAGCAGGTTCATCGGATCGGGTGGGTTGCCCTTCAAATTGACCGGCGAAGCGCTGATGCCGCAATTGCCGACAATCACCGTAGTCACGCCCTGGCTGAGCTTGGGCAGCATCTCGGGTTGGCGGATGACCACGGTGTCGTCGTGGGTGTGCACGTCGATGAAACCCGGCGCCAGCACCCGGCCGGCGGCGTCGATTTCTTCGCTGGCGCGGGCGTCAGGCAGATCGCCGATGCGCTCGATGCGGCCATTGAGAATTGCCACGTCGGCCTTATAGCCGGGCGTGTTGCTGCCGTCGATAACCAGCGCGTTGCGGATCAGGGTGTCGTACTGCATGTCAGTCTCCCAGCGGCAGGTGATCGTCGCCGCCACGGTATTCGTCGAGGGCGAGTTTGATTCGCCGCAGACGTTCTTGATTGTCTTCAGGGCTGGCCAGCGCCAGCTCGGTGGCGAGCACGTCGATCGCCAGCAGCATGCCGTAGCGCGCCGCCGTCGGTTTGTAGATGAACGAGGTTTCCGCGCCTTGCAGCGGCAGCACGACGTCGGCCAGTTCGGCCAGTGGTGAATCGCCGCGAGTGATGGCGAGAATGCGCGCGCCGTAGTTGCGCGCCAGCTCCACGGTTTCCAAAAGCTCCGGGGTGATGCCGGTCAGCGAGCAGGCGATCAGCACTTGCTCGGCGTTCAAACTGGCGGCGGTGACGCGCATCATCACCGCGTCATGACACACCGCAATCGGATAACCGAGGCGCACCAGACGCACCTGCAATTCATCGCTGCACAGGGTTGAGCAACCGCCCATGCCGAACGCGTGAATCATCCGCGCCTGACCGAGTAATTTCACTGCGTCGGCGAAGCGCGATTCGTCGAAACCGGCCAGATGCTGGCGCAGGGTGGTTTCGATGTCGCCGACGATCTGCCCGTAGAACGCCGACTGCTCAGGCGTGCCCGCCGGGTCGAGAAACCGGCTGCCAACGCCGCTGGCCTGGGCCAGTTGCAGACGTAGATCACGCAGGTCGCGGCAGCCGACCGTGCGGGCAAAGCGCGACAGCGTGGCGGTGCTGACCTCGGCGCGTTGTGCGAGGTCTTCGAGGCTGGCGCTGGCGGCAAACCCGACATCGTCGAGCATCAACCGCGCAATGCGCCCCTCGCCGGCACTGAAGGAATCCTGGCGGGCGCGGATCTGGTAGAGGATGTCCATGGGCGGCGGGCTCCGGTTACAGCAGGTAGGAAAGGCCGACGGTCAGCGCGAAAGCGACCAGCGAAATCAACGTCTCAAGCACCGTCCAGGTCTTGAACGTCTGCGCGACCGTCATGTTGAAGTATTCCTTGATCAACCAGAAGCCGCCGTCGTTGACGTGGGAAAAGATAACCGAGCCTGCGCCGGTCGCCAGCACCAAAAGCTCAGGATGTGGATAACCCAGACCGATGGCCACCGGCGCGACAACGCCTGATGCAGTGGTCATCGCCACCGTCGCCGAACCGGTGGCGACACGCATCAGCGCGGCGAACAACCAGCCCATGATCAGTGGCGACAAATGAAATTCATGGGCAAGGCCGACGATCTGATCGGTAACGCCGGCATCCACCAGAATCCGGTTCAAGCCGCCACCCGCGCCGACCAGCAAGGTGATGCTGGCGGTGGGCGCGAGGCATTCGTTGGTGAACTTGAGGATCGATTCGCGGTTGAAACCTTGGGCAATCCCTAGCGTCCAGAAGCTCAGCAAAGTCGCCAACAACAGCGCAATCACCGAATTGCCGATGAACAGCAGGAACTGGTTGAACGTGCTGCCGGGGGTGGAAATCAGATTGGCCCAGCCGCCGATCAACATCAGCACCACCGGCAGCAGAATGGTCGCCATCGTAATGCCGAAACCCGGCAATTTGTCGCGCGGCTCGCGCTCGAGAAATTGCTTTTCCAGCGGATTGTCCGCCGGCAATTGAATGCGCGGCACGATGAACTTGGCGTACAGCGGCCCGGCGATGATCGCGGTCGGAATGCCGATCGCGATCGCGTACAACAAGGTCTGCCCGACCGACGCCTGATAGGCCTGCACCGCGAGCATCGCCGCCGGGTGCGGTGGCACCAGCGCATGCACCACCGAGAGGCCGGCGACCATGGGTAGACCGACCATCAGAATCGACACACCAACGCGGCGCGCCACGGTGAAAGCGATTGGCACCAGCAAGACGAAACCAACTTCAAAGAACAACGGCAAGCCGACCAGAAACGCAATGCAGACCATCGCCCAATGCGCGTTCTTCTCACCGAATTTCTCGATCAGCGTGCGCGCCATCTGCTCGGCGCCGCCGGACTCGGCCATCATCTTGCCGAGCATCGTTCCCAACGCCACCACCAGCGCAATATGCCCCAGCGTCTTGCCGACTCCGGCCTCATACGCACCGACCACAGCCGACGGCGGCATCCCGGCCACCAGCGCCAGGCCCAGGGAAATCAGGGTGATGACAATGAACGGATTGAGCCGGTAACGGGCGATCAACACGATCAGCGCGATGATGGCCACAGCGGCGTAAACCAGCAGCCAATAGCCGAGGGAAGGCGTCATGCGGTACTCCTCGAAAGGGTCACGTTCGAATGGGTTGTGAAACTCATAAATCATTTCGAGATCGAGATTTCAAACCGCATGAAAGTAATTTTCGCGGAGAGACAAGAGGTGTCGCTGATGGATATGGGGTGTCGTGATTAATGAAAATCGGAGGGCGGGATTTTCATGGCATTTCAAATCTCCACTTAACTCTGGGAGAGCGAGCCTACTCGCGAAGACGGCTTCACATTCAACATCTGCATTGACTGACCCACCGCTTTCGCGAGCAGGCTCGCTCCCACGGTTTTGATCGCACCCTTCCAGGCAGAACGCTGTCGACCTCTTGAACCGAGTATGTCGACGCTTCGAACGAGCGCTATACTCGCTCAAGGTAATTACCCGGGATCACGCCATGGCCATCGTACGTCGCAACCGAAAAAAATTGACCCAGGACGCCCTGATCCGCTCAATCGCCAGCTCCACAGCGATCGAGACCGGCCAAAGTGTCGATATGATCGAACGCAAGCTCAAAGCTAAATCCGGCAAATTCCAACACCTCGCATTGGCCAGGTAGGCTTCTCTCAAGCCCACAGTGCTCGCCGGACCCAATATTCCATTGGCTGGTAGTTGCAGTCGAGGCCTTGATTTATCGCAGCAAAGTAAGCCTCTTTGTTTCGCTCCCAACAGCTGTAATCCAGCGGAACATAGCCCGCCTGCGCCGCCATAACGTCTGCAAGTAATCTGGACAACCGTCCATTACCCTCCCGGAATGGAGGAATCAAAATGAATTCCACATGCGTTACGGCGATGGCGTGAATGAGGTTCTCATCAAGATCAGGTTTACACGGGGTGAATTCAGCAAGGCGTTCCTTCTCAAAACCCTCTAACAAGCGCGGAATCTGTGGGGCCGCAGCAAAGAAAAACCGTCTTTGCCAAGGTTGACCGCCCGTATTTCACCCGCCCAAGGATAGATATTGCCCAGCCAGTACCGATGCCAATCCCTCAAGTCCTGAACAGTAATTGACCGTGCCGGTAAACGCTCGATCAGAACCTGCTGGTAAAGTTTTTCCAGCAGAGTCAGCTCGGCATCATCCATCTCTTCAGGATCACTGATTCCCAGCTTGTTGCTCAGTACCTGCTCATCCGAGCCGGCCTGAAAACTGCCCTGTGCCCCCTCTGCCTCGTAACGATCAACCATTCCCGAACCTGCCGACCTGTCGATGATTCAAGGCACCTTAAGCCGGGTTACATGCGAGCGCAAAGGCAGAAATACAAACGGCCACCCAAAGACGGCCGTTCATTTGATCGATAGCAAAGCCCGACGGGGCTCAATGATCCATCACACCATTTCGTTACGAATCCATTCCACCACCGACGTGCGCTTCGGCGTCCAGCCCAGCAGGTCGCGGGCGTGTTTGCCGCGTACGCGGCTGTTGGAACCGAGGCCGTAGTTGGCCATTTCATAGCCCCATTCGGCTTCGGCGTCTTGCAATGGCCAGTCTTGCGGTTCGCCCAGATTGAGGGCTTCGGCCATGGCGGTGGTCATGTCGATGAACGAGGCTTCACCGCTCTCGACGAAGTAGAAAGTGCCGGGCACGTTTTTGGTCAGCGCCAGCTGATACAGGGCGACGACGTCTTCGATGTGCACGTTGGACCAGATGTTCTGCCCGGTTCCGACGTGGCGAACGACGCCGCTTTTGCGCGCCTGCTTGAGCAGTCGCGGCAGTTGCACGCTGTCGCGGTTGACGCCCAGGCTGTGGCCGTAGATCAGGGTGTTGCAGATCACCGCCGAGTTCACGCCATCCTGCGCCGCCGCGAGTACCAGGTTGTCGATGGCCACGCGCGCAGCTTTGTCGACAGTCGGTTCCGGCAAATTGTCCTCGTAATAGATGACATCGCTGGATTTGCCGCCGGAAGCATCGCCGACAATGCTCGAACCGCTGGTGTGCAGAAAGACCTTGTTCGAGCCGCGCAAAGCGTCGAGCAACGCTGCAACCGCACCGCGATGATCGCTGCTGGCAGCGTTGATGACGGCATCGGCAGCACGGGCCTGTTGCGCCAGCAATTGGCTGTCATCGAGGGTGCCGATTACCGCGTTCATGCCCAGTGCTTTCAGCTCATCAGCCTGCTCCGCGCTGCGCACCAGGCCGGTGACGTTGTGCCCGGCCTGCACCAGGCCGGTGGCGATGGAACCGCCGATAAAACCGGCAGCGCCGGTGACGAATACATTCATGGAGAAACTCCCTGCGTGAATAAGTGATGCAGCGAGTATCGGCCGATGAAACCCGGCGAAAAACCCGCCCTCGGCCAATTCACTCTTGCGCAGGGATCACGAATCAGCCTTTGAATTCGGCGCTGGCGTAGGCGGCGAGTTTGCCCTGGATAAAGTCGAGGAAACACTGAATGCGCAACGCCAGTTGCGAGTTGCGGTAGTACACGGCGTTGATCGGCTGGCGGTAGCCGCTGTTGAATTCGCCGAGCAGGACTTTCAGGCGCCCGGCACGGATGTCGTCGATGGTCATGAAGTGCGACAGGCAGGCAATGCCCTGCCCTTCCAGCGCCAAATGGCGCACGGTTTCGCCGCTGGAAGCGCTGATCGCCGGGCTGATCGGCCAGCGGTCGCCGTGCACATAGCGCAGCGGCCATTGGTTGAGGCCTTCGTTCTGGGTGAAGCCGAGCAACGTGTGTTCGCTCAAATCCGCCACTTGGCGTGGCGCGCCGTGCTTTTTCAAATAAGCGGGGCTGGCGACGATCATTAACGGACTGCAACCGAGCGAACGCGCATGCAGCGTCGAGTCGGCGAGGGTGCCGATGCGGATGGCGACGTCGGTGCTTTGTTCCAGCAGGTCAATGATCAGGTCATTGCTGTTGAGTTCGAGTTGGATGTCCGGGTACAGCTGCCGGAATTCGTCGATGTAGGGAACGATGGCGTGGAGCATGAACGGCGAGGCGGCGTTGATGCGCAGGCGTCCGGATGGGGTCTGCTGGCGCGAAGACAGGCGTTCTTCGAGTTGGTCCATCTGGTCGAGAATCAGCTTGGCCTGTTCGAAGAAATACTTGCCCTCCTCGGTCAGGTCCATGCGCCGCGTGGTGCGGTTGATCAGCGTGGTGTCGAGCTTGGCTTCGAGCTTCGACAGCGTGCGACTGACGGCCGACGGCGTCTGGCCGACCTGCTCGGCGGCGGCGGAAATCGAACCGCACTCGATCACGCAGACGAAAATCTGCAACTCATCGGATCTGGCTTTCACGGGTTCCCTCTTTGAAATCGCCAAGATCGCAGCCTGCGGCAGCTCCTACATTGGAATGCATTCCCCCTGTAGGAGCTGCCGAAGGCTGCGATCTTTTGCTGTGACCCCGATATTAGCCTGAAAGCCTCAAGCCTTGAGGCCAAACACCTCAGTCAGATGCTGCTCATAGCGCACCACATCATTGTCGATATTCGGACGCTTCATTACGTCGACGCAGAGAAAGGTCGGCAGTGCGGTCATGCCCAGAAACTCGTTAGCCTTGTGGAACGGGAAGTACACGGCGTCCACACCTTTGGCTTCGAAGAAATCAGTCGGGTCATCGAAGGCTTGCTGCGGCGCGTTCCAGGTCAGCGACAGCATGTATTGCTTGCCCTGAATCAGACCGCCGCTGCCGTACTTCTGCGAAGCATCGGAACGGGTGCGGCCGTCGCTGGCGTACAGGCTGCCGTGGCCTTCGGTGAAAACTTCGTCGATGTACTTTTTCACCGTCCACGGCGCGCCCATCCACCAGCCCGGCATCTGATAAATGATCACGTCGGCCCAGAGGAATTTCGCCACTTCTTCGGCAACGTCATAGCCCTCGTCGATAAACGTGGTCTTGACGTCGACACCGCCGCGATCGAGCACGCTCAGCGCGGTTTCGTGCAGGGTGGTGTTGTAGCGGCCATCGGAGTGGGCGAATTTTTTACCGCCATTGAGCAACAGCACTTTCTTCATCGGAAAACCTCGGCGCAGCCTTCAAGGCTGGATTGAAACAGGAATTGGAATGGCGGCAGATTAACCATCGATCTCGCGCGGAAACAGCCACATCGACGCAAAATACATTTGACCAAAACGCACGAATTGATCGCCAATTGTTGCCGTAGCATTCAGCGCTTTCTGCATTCGAGGAAGTTGTGATGAGTGAACGTCAGGGTTTCATCCTGCACGCCAAGACCCGCCCGGAAAAAGCCGCCGAATTCGAAGCGCTGTTCCGTGCTTACGTGGCGCCGAGCCGCGCCGAACCGGGCTGCATCGAGTACCACATGCTGCGCGACAAGGCAGATCCGACGCTGTTTATTTTCTACGAGATCTGGGCCAGCCAGGCGCATCTGGATGAGCACTCGGCATTGCCGCACATGAAAGCGTTCTTCGCCAAACGCATGGATTATCTGGAGCGTGATTTCGATACCCGCGCGATCGACATGCTCAGCGAATCCTCGGCTAACCGCTGATCAGCAAATGGGCGCCGAGCGCGCCCAGTCCGATAAAGAACACCCGCTTGAACAGCACCGCACTGATGCGCTGACGCAGCCACTGACCGAGCCACATGCCAAACATGGCCGGGATCAGCGCCAGCAGCGAGGCGCTCAATTCGCCACCGCCGAGTGCGCCGTGCCAGAGCAGCCCAGCGGCCAGCGCCAGGGTCGAGACGGTGAAGGACAGGCCGAGTGCCTGCACCAGTTCATCGCGGCTCAGCCCCAAAGCTTGCAAGTACGGCACCGCCGGAATCACGAAGACGCCGGTGGCGGAAGTGATGACGCCGGTGATCAGGCCACACAGCGGGCCGAGCCAGCGTTCATGACGCGGGTTGACGTGCAAAGTCGGCAGAAACAGTCCGCTCAATGCATACAGCAGCAGCGCCGCGCCAAGTCCGCGCACCACCCAATGGCCGCCGGATATGCCGATCCACAGGGTGCCGATGCCGGTGCCGAGGAAGATCAGCAGCAGCATGGGCCAGAGACGTTTGATCAAGCTTTTCAGGTGGCCACCGAAGGCCAGTTGCCAGAGGTTGGTCAGGGTCGCCGGAATGATCAACAGCGCGGCTGCCTGCGCCGGCGCCATAGCCAGACCGAGCAGGCCCATCGCGACGGTGGGCAGGCCGAGGCCGATCACGCCTTTGACCGTACCAGCGAGGAGGAAGGTGGCGATGACCAGAGCGGACAGGGTCAGGCCGAGGGTTTGGTAGAAGTCGGTCAGTGTGTGCATTGGGGTAATGTGCACTGATCCGGGCTGGGGGAAAATCTGCCATATACTGAGGCAGCCTCTTCCTGTGCAAGAGGCTGACATCGGCGTTGAGGCATCTGGCCTCTTCGCGAGCAGGCTCGCTCCCACACGGGATCTGCGCTGTACATAAGTCCCTGTGGGAGCGAGCCTGCTCGCGAAAGGGCCAGCCCAGCCACCGCGAAACCACAGGCAAACCCCATGCACTTCGACCTCACCGACCTGCGCCTCTACCTGCACATTCTCGACACCGGCAACATCACCGCCGGCGCCGCCCGCAGCCACTTGTCCCTCGCCGCCGCCAGCGCTCGAATCCGCGCGATGGAAGCCTCGCTGGGCGCTGAATTCCTCGAGCGCGGCCGCCGTGGCGTCACCCCGACGCCTGCCGGTAAAGCCCTCGCCCGCCATGCGCGCATTCTTTTGCAACAGGCCGAACGCATGCAGCAGGACCTTGCCGATTATGCGCAAGGCGTCAAAGGCCAGGTGCGGCTGTTGTGCAACACCACGGCGATCACCGAGTACCTGCCGGAAGTGCTCGCGGATTTCCTGCGCATCCATCCCAATCTCGACATCGATCTACAGGAACTGCCCAGCGCGCGGATCACCCATGCCTTGCGCGAAGGCGCAGCGGACTTGGGCATCGTCTCCGACGCGGTTGACACCAACGGCTTACAGACTCAGGCGTTCCGCGACGATCCGCTGGTGCTGATTCTGCCGCTCGATCACCCGTTGTCTGACGCCGCCGAGGTCAGTTTCAGCGACGCGTTGCAGCACGACTTTGTCGGATTGAGCGCCGACAGCGCATTGGCGATCTATCTGGAAGAACAGGCGCTGCACAGCGGCGCACGAATGCAGGTGCGCATTCGCGCCGATGGCTTTGATGGAGCGATGCGCATGGTCGCCCATGGCGCCGGCCTGACCATCGTGCCGTTGGCCGCTGTCGAACGCGCGAAGGTCGAATGCTTCAAATGTGTGGCGCTCAATGAACCGTGGGCGCGTCGCAGGTTATTGCTCTGCGCGAGAGACTTCGCCGCGCTGCCGGGTTATGCCCAGGCATTGTTACAAGCGCTCATCGCTGCGCGTTTCTGAGCACTCCGATGTCGACCCCAGACAACTGAGCGACATCCGGGCGCTATAGGGTGCGACTTCAATTCTCAAGTCCATCTGCCCGGAGTCCCCATGACCGCGACCGCCCCTATCACCGTTCTGCGCGACACCCACCCGCTGCCGGTACTCGACGCCTGCAAATGGGAAAAACTCGAAGGCGACCCGCACACCGTCAACCTCAACGCCTACACCAGCGAAGACGGCAGCAAGATCATGGGCACCTGGATCTGCACACCGGGCAAGTGGCGCGTCGATTATGTGAAGTGGGAGTACTGCCATTTCCAGGAAGGCTACTGCGTGATCACCCCGGACGGCATGGCGCCGATCCACCTGCGCGCCGGCGATATCTTCGTGGTTGAGCCGGGCATGAAGGGCACGTGGGAAGTGGTCGAGACCGTGCGCAAGTATTTCGTCTTCGCCTGATGCAAAAAAGCCGGGAAATCACCCGACGTGATTTCCCGGCAAATATCCCGGCGTTGCTAAAACCTGTGGCGAGGGGATTTATCCTCGCTCGACTGCGCAGCAGTCGCAAACCCTGAGCACTCGGTTTACCTGACACACTCCAGGGGGCTGCTGCGCAACCCAACGGGGATAAATCCCCTCGCCACAAAGGGCTGATCGCGATTACTGCGGCTTGCGATAGCTGTTGATGATCGCCGAGAAATCCTTCCCGCCGTCACCGCGCTGGCTCATCGCCTGATACAACTGCTGCGCCACCGCGCCGAGCACCACCGGCTGGTGCGCCTGCCGCGCCGCTTCGGTCGCCAGCCCCAAATCCTTCAGCATGAGTTCCGCGCCGAAACCACCGGTATAACCGCGCGAGGCCGGCGCCGTTTCGACGATGCCCGGCCACGGGTTGTACATCTCCGAACTCCAGCAACGGCCGGTCGAGCTGTTGATGATCCCGGCCAGCACGCCGGTGTCGATCCCCAGCGCATCGCCCAATGCCATCGCCTCACTGACGCCGACCATCGAAATCGCCAGCAGCAGGTTGTTGCAGATCTTGGCGATCTGGCCGGTGCCGACTTCACCGCAATGCACGATGTTGCGGCCCATTTGCGCCAGCACCGGTTGCAGGGTGGCGAACAGTTCCGGGGTAGCGCCGACCATGAAGGTCAGGGTCCCGGCGGTCGCGCCGCCAGTGCCGCCAGAGACCGGCGCATCGGCCATGGCCACGCCGTGTTTGGCGGCGGCCGCTGCAACGTCGCGGGCGGTCTGGGGGTCGATAGTGCTGCAATCCACCGCCGGCACGCCTTGGCGAATGCCGGCGAGCACGCCCTCCTCACCCAGCCAGACGCTGCGCACGTGCACAGCCGCCGGGAGCATGGTGATCACCAGTTCGGCATCTTCCGCCGCCTCGCGGGCCGAAGCGCGGATGGTGCCGCCCAGTTGCTCGAGTTCCGCCAGCACGGTTTTGTTCAGGTCGACCAGGTTCAACGAGTGGCCAGCCTTGATCAGGTTGCGCGCCATCGGCGCGCCCATGTTGCCCAGCCCGATAAATGCGATTTTCATGATCGAATCCTCAGCGCAGGTTGATGGTGGTGTTTACGCCGTCGTTGACGCTGTCGTCGTCGAACCAGCGCGCCGTGACCGTTTTGGTCTGCGTGTAGAACTGCACCACTTGCTTGCCGTACGGGCCGAGGTCGCCGAGTTTCGAACCGCGCGAGCCGGTGAAGCTGAAGAACGGTACCGGTACCGGAATCGGGATGTTGATGCCGACCTGCCCGACGTCGATTTCCGTCTGGAATTTGCGCGCCGCCGCGCCGCTCTGGGTGAACAGGCCAGTGCCGTTGCCGAACGGATTGGCGTTGACCAGCGCGATCGCCTGATCGAGGGTGTCGACTTCAAGCACCACCAGCACCGGGCCGAAGATTTCCTGGGTGTAGATCTGCATGTCGGTGGTCACCCCGGAGAACAGGGTCGGGCCGACAAAGTTGCCTTGCTCGTAGCCCGGCACGCTGATGTCGCGACCGTCGAGTTCAAGCTTGGCGCCTTCCTTGATGCCGCTTTCGATCAGTTCGAGAATCCGCGCCTTGGCCTTTTTCGAAATCACCGGACCGACATCGGTACCCGGCTCGCTGCCGGCGTTGACCTTGAGCTTCTGCGCCAGCGCTTTCAGATCCGGCAGCCATTGTTTCGCCGCACCGACCAGCACCACTACCGAAGTGGCCATGCAGCGTTGCCCGGCGGCACCGAAACCGGCACCGACCAAGGCATTCAGCGCTTGCTCGCGATTGGCGTCCGGCAGTACCACGGCGTGGTTTTTTGCGCCCATCATCGACTGCACGCGCTTGCCGTGTTTGCCGGCCAGGTCATAAACGTGGGTGCCGACAGCGGTCGAACCGACGAACGACACGGCTTTGATGTCCTTGTGCGTGCACAGACCATCGACCACATCCTTGCCGCCGTGAACCACGTTGAGCACGCCAGCAGGGACGCCCGCTTCGATCGCCAGCTCCACCAGCAACATGGTCGACAGCGGATCCTGCTCCGAAGGCTTCAGGACAAAGGTGTTACCGCAGGCGATCGCCATCGGGAACATCCACAGCGGAATCATCGCCGGGAAGTTGAACGGCGTGATGCCGGCGCACACGCCTATTGGCTGGCGCAGGGTGTAAGTGTCGACGCCGCCGGCGACGTTCTCGGCGAACTCGCCCATTTGCAGGGTGCCGATCGAGCACGCGTGCTCGACCACTTCCAGGCCACGGAAAATATCGCCTTCGGCATCAGCAATGGTCTTGCCCTGCTCGGCGCTGAGGATCACGGCGATGCGCTTGGAGTGCTCGCGGATCAGCGCTTGCAGCTTGAGCATGATGCGCATCCGCGCGCCGATCGGGGTCAGTTTCCAGGTCTGGAAGGCACGCTGGGCGGCGCTGACAGCGGCATCGACCTCAGCGGCGGTGGCGAACGGAACCTTGGCCAGCACTTGCTGGGTGGCCGGGTTGACGATGTCGTGCCACTCGGTGGTCTGCGACTCGACCCATTCGCCGTCGATCAGCAGTTTGACCTTTTGCAGCGTGGTGTCGTTGGGCGTAAGCGATGCGTTCATGCTGGTCTCCAGAACTTGTTTTTATCGTAGGAGCCAAGGCGAAAGGTTCGCCTTGAGATGAGGCGTGTGTCACGAATTGGTTGTCGGACTGTTTTTGGAGTATAGATGTGCAAACTTCTAATAAGAACGCACATATAAGCCCGACCATCATGCAAAAAAACATCACCTCGCTAGGCTCGCTGAACTGGGACGACCTGAAGTTTTTCCTTGAAGTCGCCCGCACTCGCAAGGCCAGCACCGCCGCCAAACGCCTGGCTGTCGACTACACCACGGTGTCGCGACGGATCAGCTCGCTGGAAGCGGCGCTGGGCACATTGCTGTTCGAAAAATCCCGCACCAGCGGCTTCGTCCTGACCACCGAAGGCCAGCGCTTGCTCGGTTATGCCGAGTCGATCGAAAGCACGTTGCACATGGCCTGCGAGCAAGTCTCGGGCTCGGGCGTTGCCCTGTCCGGACACGTGCGCATGGGCTGTACTGAAGGCTTCGGCAGCTTCTTCATCACCCCGCAGTTGAGCCACTTCGTCGACGCCTACCCGGCAATCTCGGTGGACATCCTGCCGCTGCCGCACTTCATCAGCCTGTCCAAGCGCGAGGCCGACATCGTCATCGCCCTCGAGCGGCCGGAGCACGGGCCGTACGTCTGCTGCAAACTCTGCGACTACCGCTTGCAGCTGTACGCAACCCAGGACTATCTGGACAAACACCCACCGATCCGCCGCCCGGCCGACTTGAGCAAGCATCAATTCATCAGTTATGTGGATGATCTGGCGTTCAGCTCGGAGCTGCTCTACCTGGCCAACGTGCTGCCCGGCGCCAGCGCAAACTTGCGCAGCACCAGCGTGATCGCGCAATACGTCGCCGCACAGCAGGGGCGCTCGCTGGCGATCCTGCCGTGCTTTCTCGCCGCGCAGGATCCGCGATTGTTGCCGGTGTTGCCGGAGGAAATCGACATCACCCGGCAGTTCTGGATGTACTGCCGGGAGGATTTGCGCAAGTTGAAGCGGATTACGTTGTTGTGGGATTACATTCGTGAGGTGACTGAGTGTAATCAGGCGTTGTTGATGGGTGAAACGCGGGAGATGCGCTTTGCCGATTAGTCGGCGCTGACCACGATCGACACCCGGCGATTTTCCGTACGCCCCGCTGCGGTGTCGTTGGAAGCCACCGGTTCGCTGCTGCCCAGGCCTTGCAGCTGGATGTTTTCCTGCTTCATGCCGACCGTGCCGAGGACGTTGGCAACGCTCTTGGCCCGGCGCAGCGACAGTTGCTGATTGTAGGTTTCCTTGCCGGACGCATCGGTGTGGCCATCGACGCGCACCCGCTCGATCCCCACGCCGAGCAGCGCCTTGCCGATGCGTTCGACGATTTCCGTGCTGGCTGCGTTCAGGCTTTCCACATCGCTGCCAAAAAGCACTTTGCCCGACAGGCCGAATTCCCAACCGTCGTCGGTCAATTCGAAACCCTGCTGTTTGAGCACGGCGACCTGCGCCGGTGTCAGGCCTTTCTGCGGGGCGGTCTGGCAACCGCTCAGGGTCAGCGCGGTGATCAGCAACAATGCGGAAAACAGTCGAAAGGGAAGTGTGAACACGGGCATCAGCTCCTGGTGTGAACGGAATCGACCGGGCGCTCCGACCCGGCGGTGAATTGCGCGCCACGCGACAGGCGCTTGGCCTGATACATCGCCGCGTCGGCTGCGTTGAGCAAGGCACCCGGCGTGGCGCCATGATCGGGATAGACGGCGATACCGATACTGAGCGAGGTCACTACACTGCTGTCGCCGGGCAGGGTGATCGGCATGTCCATGCTGGCGAGAATCTTGTCAGCGATGTGCTCAGCGTCTTCGACCGTGTGCAGTGGCGCAAGCAGCACGGCGAACTCGTCGCCGCCCAGCCGCGCGACCAGATCATCCTCGCGCAATTGCGCTCGCACGCGATTGGCGATGGCCACCAGCACGGCGTCGCCCGAGGCGTGGCCGAAGTTATCGTTGATGCCTTTGAAGCGGTCGCTGTCGAGAAACAGCACGGCGACCCGCTCATCGTGTTTTTTGCCGTTGCGCAAGGCGCGCATCAAGCGGCCTTCGAAAAACGCACGATTGGGCAAACCGGTGAGGCTGTCGTGGGTCGCTTGGTGAGCGAGAGTTTCGTTTTCGTTTTGCAGATGGGTTTGCCACGACTCGAGTTCGCCGAGCAAGGCATTGAAGTCGTTGCCCAGGTTATCCAGTTCAGCGATTTGCGCCGGCGGCACGCGCCGATCCAGCGCTCGTTCGCTACGGGCGGCGTGGGCGACGGCGGCGAGGCTGTGTAAAGGGCCGATGATCGCGCGCAACTGCCGCCGCGCCAGATAAAGCGCGACCCAGGCGCTGATCGCGGTGCAGAGCACAATCCCGGCCAGGCCGCTGAGCAGGAAGCGCATCAGGCTGCCGCCGTGACCGATGAGCAGGACCCGACCGATTTCGCGGTCCTGATGCTCGATCGGCAGGCTGACCGGTTTTTCCAGAAGAGCGCGGGTGATCTGCATTTCCAGCTCGGAGAACAAGCCGGTCTCGACGCGCTGCCATTGCGCGATCAATTGGCCTTGCGCGTCCAGCACTCGGGCATCTGCCACTTCCTCGGTGGAAGCGATGATCGCCAGCGCTTCGGTTGCCGCCGCTTTGTCATTGAACACGACGGCCGCTTCGACGGTGTAGCTGATCGAACGGGCGATCAAGTGCAGGTTGTGATCGGCATAGACCCGCAGCGCGAGCACGCCTAGCAAGGTCAGCGAAACACTGGCCATTGCCACCGCCACCAGCGCGACAATCAAATGCCCACGGCCGATGACCGAGCCAAGAGTGGGGCGAGCCTTCCAACTGAACAGCTTCATGGCGCTGCCGCTTTGCGACGGGACAACTGCAACACGCTGGGGTGTATGCGCACACCACTGCGAGCCACGGAGTCGAGATTGACCTCGAACGACACTTGCTCATCGCCAACGCGCAGGCAGAACAGACTGCCGACGGTGCATTGATCGTCTGCTTCGCTGATGCTCAGCACCGGGTGCCCGATCAACGATGCAAACAAACGACTGCGTTCATCGGCGGTGAGCTTGCCGATGTACACCGCATCGCATTCGCTGACGATGCCCGGGTTGTCCGCCAGCAGACGCCGCACAGCCACCGGCCGGCCCGTGGCTTGGGTGGTGCCTTTGACCAGGTCATCGGTGTATTCGGTGGGGCCGACGATGCACAGGCGCAACTGCGCCGGTTCCACCGGCCAGCGTGCATAGCTGAGAATGCCAAGCACCACTTGCGTGACCGCTTTGGCCCGTTGCTCGGCCGGCCCGGTTTGCGCTTGGGCGATGGCGCTGCCCGTGAACAACCAGAGCAAAACGATCAGCAATGCGTGCTGGCAGGCCACCACACGCTGTGTCGCCCAGACGGCCACCTTCATGGAGGGATTCTCTTGGAGCGTAACGAAATGATGCCGCAACGATAGCACAGCGCCAGAACACCAGCGAGGCGCCTGCCTCTGACCGGTTGGTCAGTATTCGTTGTCGGTCATTCAGCACTTCATCCCTGAGACTCGTTGCTCTCCTCCAGTTCCAGCATCAGCCCGCTCAGACGCTTGACCTTGCGCAGCACCGCCTCCTCAAACACACCGGCACGCGGCTCGATCAAGGTGAACCAGTGCCGGGCGCGAGTGATTCCGGTGTAGATCAGTTCCTTGGTCAGCACGGGGTTCAACGCATCCGGCAGGATCAGCGCCGTGTGGGCGAACTCCGAGCCCTGGGATTTGTGTACCGTCATGGCGTACACGGTTTCGACATCATTGAGCCGACTCGGCAACACGAAGCGCACGCCGCCCTGTCCATCGTTACGCGGGAAGGCCACGCGCAGAACGGTTTTGCCGATCTCTGCGCCTTCACGCTCGGGCAGTTTCAGGGCGATGCCGATGTCGCCGTTCATCAGGCCCAGACCATAGTCGTTACGAGTCATCAGCACCGGCCGACCTTCATACCACTGCTGATCGCTCTCGATCAGACGCGCCTTGAGCAACGCAGCGGTGATGCGCTGGTTCAGACCTTCAACGCCCCACGGCCCTTTGCGCACCGCGCACAGCAACTGGAACGTATCGAACGCCTGCAAGACTTCCCGCGCCCAATCGGTCCAGTCCGCATGCTCAAGAGGCCGCGTCGATGATGGACGCTGATCGCGCAGTACGCTCAGGTAATGGCGGTAACCTTGCGGGCCGTTGCCGTGACCTTCGAGCAAGAGGCGTTCGAGCTTCTGATCATGTTCGCCTTTGAGCGGCAGCGAATACACGTCGTCGTAGCTGCCGGCCGCGAGCAACTGTCGCGCCTCGTCGGCCAATTGCTGATTGACCCGGCGCGCTAGCTGACCGATGCCGCTGCCCTCGCCGAAGCGGCGCGAGTGCCGCAGCATCACCACTTGCTGCGCCAGCGGATGGGTGCCGTCGCGGTCCTCATGCAAACCGCTGCCCTGCAACGACTCGCCACTGACCGACTCCAGCCATTGCCGCGTCTGCGGGCTGTACCAACCGCCCTCGGCGTCACGGCACAGATCGCCCAACACCGCACCGGCCTCTACCGAGGCCAGTTGATCCTTGTCGCCCAGCAATACCAACCGCGCATGGGCCGGCATGGCGTCGAGGAGGTTGGCCATCATTTCCAGGTCGATCATCGAAGCTTCGTCGACCACCAGCACATCCAGCGGCAGGCGGTTGCCGGCATGGTGACGGAAATGCCGGGTGCCCGGTCGACTGCCGAGCAAACGATGCACGGTGGTCACATCGCTGGGGATCGCCGCGCGCACCGCTTCGGCGACTTGCAGCGATTGCACTTGCTGACTGATCGACTCGGTCAAGCGTGCAGCGGCCTTGCCGGTAGGTGCGGCCAGACGAATGCGCAGCGGATGGCCAGCCTCGACGGCCGGTGCCTGCAGCAACGCGAGCAAGCGCACCACCGTGGTGGTTTTCCCCGTGCCCGGGCCGCCAGTGATGATGCTGAAGGCGCTGCGCGTAGCGATGGCGCAGGCGAGTTTTTGCCAATCGATGACAGCTGCGGATTCCGCGCCGCCGAACAATTCGTTCAGACGCTGCGGCAGATCATCCGGCGTCGGCTCCTGCTGCATCAAGCGTTGGCGCAACGCTGCATCGATGCGGCGTTCGTAGGTCCAGTAGCGGCGCAGGTACAGGCGTTTCGAGGACAGCACCAATGGACGTGTCTGCGCTGTTTCACTCGGGTCAGCGGCCAGAGCCACCAATGGACTACTTGCCAGCACTTTGCACCAATGGGCTCCATCGAGCGTTTCGAGCAGTTGCGAGGGCAGCAACAACACACCGCCCTGCACATCGCCTTCGGGCGGCAATGACAGGGCAAAATCCGGCGCATTGAGGGTTTCGAACAAATCCAGACACACATGACCATGGCCGAGCTGGTGACTGGTCAACGCCGCCGCCAGCAGCACCAGCGGATCGGTCTCGGGCTCGAGTTCATGCAGGAACGCGACAAAGGCGCGGTCTAGCGCGCGCAGCCAGCCGCGCTCGACCCAACGGCTCAGCAACAACAGCAAATCATCGGCGCGGGTCAGCGGCGAGAGTTTCGACAGGCTGTCCGCTTCAAGCGGCGTCGGCAGCAGATCGGCGAATGTGCGGCTCATAGCAGGACTCCCTGTTCCCAGGCGGGCTCGGACTTGGGTTCGGGTTTGCCCTGGAACATACGGTCGAGGCGTTCGATCAATTCCCGTGGCGGACGCACGAAGTACACGCCACGACTTTCGGCACGCGTACCGCGCAGAAACAGATACAGCGCCCCGCCGACATGGCGCTCGTAATCGTAATCCGCCAGCCGTGCCTTCAACTGGCGATGCAATGCCAGCAGATACAGCACGTATTGCAGGTCATAACGGTTGTCGAGGATCGACTGCTCCATTGCCTGCACCGTGTATGCCTGATCATCCACGCCGAGCCAATTGGATTTGTAATCGGCAACGTAATAGCGGCCAGCGTGCTCGAAGGTCAGGTCGATAAAGCCCTTGAACATGCCGTTGAGTTGCACCGGTTCTGCCGCAACACGAGCGACGCCATTGTGGGTGTGCTGGCGCACCTGTTCATCGAGCTTGAGCACGTCGACTTTGTGGCTGGCGAACCAGAACTCCATCTCGACGCGGTATTGCTTCAGTTGCTCAAGAACCACCGGCGGTTGCCCGCCAGCGATCGGCAACGGCGACTTGAGCAAATGCTGCAGCCAGTCCGTCAGCGTGGTGATCCAGCCTTGCCAGCCGCGCAAGTTGCAGCGCCGGGCAATCGCGTCTTCCAGCGCTTCGCGCGTAACCGCAAAGCCTTCAGCACCCGCCCATTCGAGCAAGCCATGTAAAAACGTGCCCGGGTTAGGGCCACGCGGGAAGCGGTGGATATCGGCGCCACCACTGCTGATTTCATGTGGCGCGTCGGGATCGAGGCGCTCGTCGTCGAAGAGCTTTTGTGCCTGCGGACTGTCCGGTGCTTCATCGCTGCCGATGCTCATTATGTCGCTGATGCGCAAAGCGCTGTAGGAAGCGATCCACCAGTTTTCGCTGGCTTTGCGCTTGGGCCGTAGCGTGGCTCGCAGGACTGCTTCATTGCGCGGCGGCTGGTAATGCTCGTCAGTGGGCTGAGGCATTTCGCCGATGCCTATCGCCGCGCAGTCTTGCTGCAGATCCCGCAGCCAGCGATTCAATTCGGTGGACTCGCCCAAAGCGGCGCCGCCACCCAGCAAGTAACCCAACGCCGACAGGTGCAGCACAGAGCTGTTGTTATTGCCGCGTTTCAGGTCAGTGACGCCCAGCCAGCAGGCATGCTGTGCACGGGTCAACGCGACATACAGCAGCCGCAAATCTTCGGCGAGTCGTTCGTCATCCGCTTGGGTAATCAGCTCGGCGGTCGGCTTGAGGCTGATCTGCGCCTTGCCCGCAGCGTCGTGGTAATGCAGCGGCAAGCGGCTGCCATCCACCGGTTTCGCCGAGCAAATGAATGGCAGGAACACCAGCGGATATTCCAGACCCTTGGATTTGTGGATGGTCACCACTTTAACCAGTTGCTCGTCGCTTTCCAGACGCAGAATCTGCTCTTCACCGGCCTGACCGGACAGTGCCAGCAGCTCGGCCAGATGGCGGATCAATGCTTGCTCGCCGTCCAGTTCAGCAGCGGCTTGCTGCATCAGCTCCGAGAGGTGCAAAAGGTTGGTCAGCACGCGCTCGCCGTCACTGCGCTGCATCAGGGTCTGCGGCAAATGGAAATCGTGAAGCAGGCGGCGCAACATCGGCAGCACGCCCTGTTTGCGCCAGAGCTCGCGATAGCCGCGGAACTGCATGACCCGGGCTTCCCAGACCATTTCATCCTGGTTCAGGCGCTCCAGCTCGATCAGCGGCAGGTTCAGGGTGGTGCAGGCCAGCGCAGCCTTGAGCGAGCGTTCGACATCGGGTTCGGCGCAAGCCTTCAGCCAGGCCAGAAGGTCGTGCGCCTCTTGGGCGGCGAACACCGAATCCTTGTCCGAGAGATAAACACTGCGCACCCCTCTGGCGGCGAGTTCGGCGCGTACGGCCTGGGCCTCTTTACCGTCACGGACGAGGATCGCGATGTCCGAAGGACGCAGACCTCTGAAGTCATCTTCCTGAACGAAACCAGCACTGCCGGTCTGCCCGCCATTGAGCAGTGCGGTGATTTCACTGGCGCAGGCGGCGGCCATTTGCTGGCGATACACCGCGCCGGACAACGGCTGATCGCCAGACAATAGCCAGACATTCAGTGCCGCGACGTCTTGCCCGGCAATCCGCAGCGTTTCCTTGCGCCCCTGAGACTCGACCGGGAGGAACGGTACCGGGTTCTCGCCATTTCTTTCGCGAAACAAAAACGCGCCGCGTCCCTGCTCTCGGGACTCGGCGCGTTCGAATACGTGATTGACCGCTGTCACCATGCCGTGGCTGGAGCGGAAGTTGGTGCCTAGTGTATGCAAACGGCCGGTAGTGGCCTGACGTGCGCGCAGATAGGTGTAGATGTCGGCACCACGGAAGGCATAGATCGCCTGCTTGGGGTCGCCGATCAGGAACAGGCCGGTGTCAGGGTGATTGTCTTCGATGCGGTAGATGCTTTCGAAGATGCGGTATTGCACCGGATCGGTGTCCTGGAATTCGTCGATCAGCGCGACCGGGAACTGCTCGCGGATCAGCGTTGCCAGACGCTCGCCGCCCTCCGATTGCAGCGCGGCATCCAGACGCAACAGCATGTCGTCGAATCCCATTTCTGCGCGGCGACGCTTCTCTTCTTCGAAGCGTGCACCGACCCACTTGGCAGCGTGTTGCAGAACAGCGGCATCGGGCGTCGGCAATGCGTCGAGGCTCGACTTGAGTGCGGACATGGCGTCGAGCCCCGGATGACTCGGGGCCTGGCCTTTCCAGGCCTCGGCCATACCTTCGGGTGTCAGACGGGTGAAGCCGGTGCCAATGTCCAGTTGCTCAAGCGCCTCGTCTTCGGCCCAGGTCTTGAGTTTCTCGAACCAGGGTTCGAAATAACGCGCCTGCATTTTGCGGCCATCGACGGTTTTGCTGGCGACGCCTTCATGGCAGAGAGCAAGCAGCTCGTCTGCCCAGTCACGCCAAGGCATTTTCAGTTCGACCAACGCCGCTCGCCGCTCCAGCAAACACTCCTCGATCAGCTCCGCAGGCGCCTTGCCTTCATCGGTGTCACGCTCGCTGGCAAACAAGCCGCGCACCCGAGGCAACAACAAGGCGGGGCCACCCCAATTGCTGCGCACCCAGTTCAGCGCATCGCCCTGCATCGGGTAGCAGAACAGTCGCCAGTAATCGCGCAACACTTCGCCAAGCAGATCGCTGTGATCGGTTTCCAGGGATTGCGTGAACAGGCTGCCGCTGTCGAACGCATGCTCGCGCAGCATGCGCTGACACCAGCTGTGAATGGTCGAGACGGCGGCTTCGTCCATCCACTGCGCGGCGATATCGAGGCGGTTGGCACAGCCTGGCCATTGTTGCGGATCGAACTGATCGCGCAACTCGGCAATCAGTCCGTCCGGGGCAACAATTTCGTCGCGGAAGAACCGCGCGGCCTCAGCCAAGCGTGTCCGAATGCGTTCACGCAGCTCTTTGGTGGCAGCATCGGTAAACGTCACTACGAGGATCTGCGGCGGCAGCAGTTCGCGTGCGAAACCGCTTCTCTCGCCGCCATGACCGAGAATCAGCCGCAGATAAAGTGCCGAGATCGTAAAGGTTTTACCGGTGCCGGCGCTTGCTTCGATCAACTGGCTGCCGCGCAACGGGAAGGCCAGAGCCAACGGTGTTTTGGTACTCATGCGCGCGCACCTTCGCTGGACAAGGAACGCCACGGCGCTTCGAATAATGGGCGGTACAACGCGTCGCACCAGCCGGTGAAGGTTTCGTCTGCCAACAGTGCATCGAAATCGGGATATTGCCGGAGCAGTGCCGGGCTTTCACGCCGCTCGCCGTTGCTGGTCTGGCCGTCACCGTCATAGGCTTTTCGCGCAGCGGCTTCGGCTTTGACCGGGTCAGTTTGAGACAACCAGGCGAACGCGGTTTTTATCGCAATCGGCAAGGGTTGGCGCATGCCGGATTGCCACGCAAGAAGCAGGTCACCGAGCAAACGCAACGCTCGGTCTCGCTCCATTGGCTCCAGCAACAACGTGTCGTCACTGGCGACCAATGCCGTGGTCAGCGCATGCTCGCTGGCGCAGGCGACCAGATGGGTAACCCACGATTTGGTCAGCCGATGCCACTTGCGAGTTTTGATCGAGCCGATGCTGTTGGGAATGGTCGTGACCGACAGCAGACCGCCATCGGCGCGTTGATGCAGGTTTGCGAGCCAGCCCTCCAGCCGCAAACCTTGCAGGTCGAGACTGACCGGGATCGCGCTGGTCAATGGCGTCGGCCATAACGTCAGCAACTGTTGATAACGCTGCAGAAGATCCGGTAGCGGTTCGATCAGTTCATGCTGTAGGCATTCGCCAAAACCGGCCATAGGCAGCAGACCACTGTTTTGCAGGCGCAGCGCCCGGGCTTGCAGCGCCTGATCGATATTGTCCGGCTGGCTGAGTGCGGCTTCCAGCAAGCTGTCGCTGAGCGTGTAGCGCTGCAGCGCGTCCAGCACAAAAGGTTCTTCATCGGCCAGCGGTGCTTGCGCGGCCTCGAAATACACCTTTAGGCGTTGAGTGAAAAAATGCCGAACCGGGTTCCGCAGAAAGTCCTGCAGCAATGCCAGCGTCAGCGGTTCCTCTTGAACATATGGCGCGAGTAAGGGTGCTTCACTTTGCTGCGCTTTCTCTTGATGCAACACCTGCCACTCGCTGGCGTAGCTGAACAGTTGCTCGCCTTCGTGGAAATAGCGGGCGCTGAAAGGTTGCAGGGGATGTTCTTCGGTCAGCGCGTCTAACAGATCCTGGCTTGGGTCGATTGAACGCCAGCCGCTGGCGAGGTGATCGCGCAACTGGCCGATGAGCACCGAGGCAGGTCGTTCGCTGTTGTCACGGATGCTGCGACCGACCCAACTGATATAGAGCTGAGAGCGTGCGGACAACAGCGCTTCGAGTAACAGGTAGCGATCGTCTTCACGTCGTGAGCGGTCGCCAGGTCGGTAATCGCTGCCCATCAGATCGAAGTCCAGCGGCGGCTGCGCGCGCGGATAATCGCCGTCGTTCATGCCCAGCAGACATACCAGTTTGAAAGGAATGGCACGCATCGGCATCAAGGTGCAGAAATTCACCGCACCGGCGAGGAATCGTTGCGACAAACGGCCCTGATCCAGCCCGGCGAGCCAGGCTTCGCGCACGACAGTCAGCGGCAGTTCGTCAGTCAGCCCGACCGCCTCGCAGGTCTCGAGCCAGGTTTCGCGAAGCTCTTCCAGTTGGGTCAGCAGGTAGTCGTCGTGCTCGTTGCTCGCCTGAAAGAACACTTGCATCAGCGCCTGCAAGCGCAGCCCCCACTCTTTTGGTTGAGCCGGTTGCGTAAGTTGCTGGTGAGCGATTTCCAGGGCATCCAGCAGGGCCACCAATGGCCCGATGAGGGCAGCATCCAGCCCACCAATTTCGTCGTAAGGCTCGATACCTGCACATGCGTCGGCACTGCCGACGGCGTAGCCCAGCAGCATTCGGCGCAGGCCGAAATGCCAGCTGTTCTGCTCCAGTTGCTCCGGCAATCCGAGACCGGCCCGTTGCTCGGCACTCATGCCCCAACGCACACCGGCGCCTTCGATCCAGCGGTGCAGAGTTGGCAGGTCGCGTTCTTCTACGCCAAAGCGAGCACGCAGGGCCGGGACATCGAGCAGGTCGAGGATCTCACTGACCGGGAAACGGCTGTCCGGCAATTTGAGCAAATGTTCTACCGCGATTAGCAACGGATCACGTCCACGCTGGCCCTGGTCCGCCAAAGTGAAAGGAATGAAGCGCGGGTCAAATCGATCGAGCTGACCGAAAACCGCGCGGATATGCGGTGCATAGCTGTCGATATCCGGGACCATGACGATTACGTCGCGGGGGCGCAAGTCCGGGTCGGCGCTGAAACGCGCCAGCAGTTGATCGTGCAGGATCTCGACTTCACGCTGGGCGCTGTGGGCGATGTGAAAACGTATTGAATGGTCTTGGGTTGAATCGACCGCTGGCCAGAGTTCGCGTGTCTCGTTGAGGGGGCGTAACTCCAGAATGTCATCCTGCAGCTGGTTAAGCATGTTGCGGGGCTGGGCTTCGCTGAACAGGTCGATGCGTCCGTCACGAAAGGCTGCGCGGTAGCTGTTGGGATCGTCGTAGCTATCGAGCAGGTTGATATAGTCGCGACCTTGCTTGCCCCAAGCGGCCAGCAACGGATGTGCGTGCTGATGCAGGGTCTCGGCATCAAGTACAACTGGCATCCCGCTTTTGCGTTGTTGGCGCTTGTATTGATGCCGCAGCAGATCCTTGTCGGCGACGATATCGGCCCAGTGATGGCGACAGGGGTTGTGTACGCAAAGCAGAACCTGACTGAAGCGCGCCAGACCGGCGAGCGCTTCAAGTACCTGCGCGGGTAGCGAAGAAATACCAAAAACAATCACACGCGGTGGCAGTGAAGCCGGAGCCTCATCAAGGGTGTTGATGCGCTCCATGAAACGTTGATGGACGCCGGCACGACTCTGCGCCATGCCTTGTTCGCCGACGTCATCCAGCAGCGCTCGCCACAACTCGGCCTGCCAGCAACTGGTCGGTGGCAGAGGTTTGATTTCACCTCGCACATTGCGCAGTTGGTGGCGGCCTTCCGCCCAATCTTCCAGCCAGTCGGCCCGGTAGACCTGATATTGGTCAAACAGGTCGGCCAGACGCTCTGACAATTGATAGCGCTTGCGCAGATCGCTGTCGTGGGTAAGGAAGCGTTGCAGCGGCTCGAAATGGGCGCGATCGATTACCTGTGGCAAGAGGCGCATCAGGCGCCAGGTCAGCGGGGCTTTGTCGAGCAGGGATTTAGCCGGAATTTCTTCTCGTCCCAATACCATGCGATAGAGCTGCCACATGAAACTGCCGGGTAGTTGCACGTCAATCGCCGCAGCGATTCCGCAACCGCCAAGGTCGTCGTCTTCGGGATCCTCGGCCAATGCCAGTTTGAGCCATTGGGCGATGCCGTTGCTTTGTACCAAAGCGATTTCGTTCTCCAAGGGTGCGAGTGGATAGCGCCGCATGATGCTGACCACAAGGCTGCGCAGCTCATCGAGACTGTTGCTCTGAACCACCATGAATGCAGCGTTGAGGGACTGGGCGTCCGACATATGGATTCCTTGGAAAATCGCTAAAGCCGAGGCAGAACCTTAGCATTGTCGGCCGGCTGTGACAGCCGGACGAGGTCTGCGAAGGCTGTAAG